>CAZKQK010000056.1:0-31268 GCA_964554865.1 uncultured Luteolibacter sp.
TGGTCTGGTATGTTTCTCGGACGCGTGTATCAGGAAAGCCGTGACCGCGTGTTTGGATAAAGTCCGCCATCTTGCCGATGCTGATGGCATCGCGGGGTGCGGGGCGAAAAATCAGGGAGCGGCGAGACATGTTTGCCGTAGGGATGAAACGCCGATGGAAACGCCGGAACGGCCAAAGAAACCCGCACCTTGGGTGAGGTGACATTTCCGTGTCCATGCCGACTTTTTGTCCCGCGCCCGGTAGGACTTGCCAAGCGGGGGGAATCGTTGATGGTTCCGGCGAAATGATTTCATTCGACCGATGCGAGCGGCGATTCGGCTGGCTGTCCTTTCCCGGACTGCTGCGGTATTTCGCGATCCTGCATGTGATGGTTTTCGTCATCCAGATGTTCCGTCCGGGGATTTACGAGATATTGGATTTTGACCGCGCGAAGATCTTCTCCGGCGAGATCTGGCGGATCGCCACCGGTTTTTTCGCCGCGTCGCAGTTCGGGAGTCCTTCGCTGTTCACGGTCGTGCTGCTGTTTTTCGCGGTGAACTTCGCGTTCATGGTCAATGACGGGCTTGAGGCGGAGTGGGGTTGCTTCAAGACCTCGGTGTTCTGTTATGCCGGGATGCTGGCGATCCTGCTGGCGAATTTCGTTTTGCCGCAACCGATGCCCCTGAGCGGGCTGCTGCTTTATGCCTCGGCCTTTCTCGCCTTTGCCACGCTGTTTCCGAAGGTGGAGATCCTGCTGTTTTTGATCATCCCGGTGAAGGTCGGCATTATGGGGATCGTGGTTGGCGCGCTGCTGGTGATCACGATGCTGTCATCGCCGGTGCTGATTCCGTTCATGCTGCTGGCGCTGTCCAATTACATCCTGTGGGCGGGCATACCGGCCCTGCGTGGCACGGCGCGAGCGGCCGGTTCCGCCAAGCGGCGTCAACGTTTCAGCGCGGCCAAGCTTCCGGCCGAGGAGGCGTTTCATGTTTGCGCGAGTTGCGGGCGCACGGATGCCAGCGATCCGGCGCTGGACTTCCGTGTGGGAAACGACGGACGTGAGTATTGCGAGGACCACCTGCCGGGGTGAGGGCGGGAGTTCGGATTTGTTAGAAACCGCCGGAGAGGTCCTCGAAGAGGCGGTTCTCGCGGTCCACCTTGAGACGACGTTCCGAGGAGTGGTGTTGGAGCGGCCTGCCGCGCTTCAGATTGCGGCTGTCCTCGCGGAGGTTGCGGTCGCGCTTGGACTCGAAAACGCTGTCGATCATCGAATCGAAAATCGCATCGCATGACGTGAGCATCGGGACGATGGCAAGGATGGGGAAAAATCCGCGCATGCGGATGCTCGACGTGACTGGCGCGGTGTTTCTGTCAGCGTTCCGGATTCAGAGGATCTCGCTGACGAAGCGCTGGCGGTCGAAAATGGCGAATGCTTCGGGTTCCTCACCGGTGCCGATGAAGCGCGGGGCGATGCCGAGTTGTTCGTGGATGGTCACGGCGATGCCGCCTTTGCCGGAGCCGTCGAGTTTGGTGACGATCACGCCGTCGAGCGGGCTGGCCTTGTGGAATTCGCGGGCCTGTTGGAGGGCGTTGGCACCGGTGGTGGCATCGACGACGAGCAGCGTGAGGTGGGGGGCGGATTCGTCCTGCTTGGCGATGGTGCGGCGGATTTTCCCGAGTTCCTCCATCAGGTTGTGGCGGGTGTGGATGCGTCCTGCGGTATCGCAGATGAGGAAGTCCGCCTTTTCCGCGATGGCTTTCTGATGGGCCTTGAAACAGACGGATGAGGGATCGGCATTTGGGTTTCCCTTCACGACCTGGAGGCCGAGGCGGTCTCCCCAGCGCTGGAGTTGCTCGACGGCGGCGGCGCGGAAGGTGTCCGCCGCGGCAAGGATCACCGAGTGCCCGCGGCGTTTCAACCAGTGGCCGAGCTTGGCGGAGGAGGTGGTTTTTCCGGTGCCATTCACGCCGACGACGAGGATGACGAAGGGTTTCCCGTCCGGGCGCGGGGCGGGCGGCGGGCTGTCATCGGGAAGGCGGCGGGCGAGGTGGTTGCGGGTGGTTTCCACCACATCCTCGGCAGTGACCTTGCGGCCGAGGGCGCGGAGTTCGTCGAGGATTTCGGTGGTCAGGCGGATGCCGAGGTCCGAGCCGATGAGGTCCGCCTCGAGATCGTCCCAGTCGATCTCGGAGCGGTTGGCGATCTTGTTGAAGAGGGATTTGAAAAAGCCGGCCATGGGTGCGGGGCGGAGATTGGAGAGACCGGGGGCGGGAGACAAGACCGGAGAAGGAACCCCGGCGCTTGCGAGCAGCCACAGGTAAATGTCCCTGCTGCGTCCGACCGCCACCACAAGCACGATCAGCTCTCCATTCCGGATCTGGCAAAGAATGCGATAATGCGTCCGGTTTTCCTGGCCGGGCGTTCCAAGCGGTTTTCGATTTCCGGATCGAGTCGGATGGCAAGCGTGTGCCGTGGATAGCAAGGGGGCGTTTCCGTGGGATCTCGGTTCTTCTCTTGCGTCTTGTGTCTTGAAGTCTTGTGTCCTTCTCTTCCGGCATGCCGAAAATCCGCGTGCTTCCGGACATCCTCGCCAGCCAGGTGGCGGCGGGTGAGGTGGTGGAGCGCCCGGCCTCGGTGTTGAAGGAACTGGTGGAAAACAGTATCGATGCCGGGGCGCGCGAGGTGCGGGTGGACATCGATCAGGGAGGTGCGGCATTGATTCGGGTGAGCGACGACGGCTGTGGGATGTCACGCGAGGACGCGCTTTTGTCCCTGGAGCGGCATGCGACGAGCAAGCTGCGGACCTCAGGCGATCTCGCGGCGATCCGCACGCTTGGTTTCCGTGGGGAGGCGGTGCCGAGCATTGCCAGCGTGTCGAGGTTTCGCATGGTCACCCGCGAGACCGATGCGGTGGCGGGGACGGAGATCGTGGTGGATGGGGGAAAAATCCGCGATGTGCGCGATGCCGGTTGCGCGCCGGGCACGGTAATCGAGGCGAAGGCGCTGTTTTTCAACATGCCGGCGAGGCGCAAGTTCCTGCGTGCGGAATCCACGGAAGCGGCGCATGTGGAGCACCAGTTGCGCTTGCACGCGCTGGCGGCGCCGCAGGTGAGGTTCCGTTTGCGGCGGGACGACCGGGAGATATTCGACCTGCCGCCGGCGGCGAAGGCGGTGGATCGCGTGCGGCAGTTGTTGGGGCCCGGGCTTGCCGGGGAACTCATCGCGCTGCCACTCACGCTGGGAAACGGGGCGTCGGTGGAAGGCTTCGTGCTGCCCGCGAGCCATGCGCGGAAAGGGCGGCGGCATCAGTTTGTGTTTCTGAACGGTAGGCCGGTGGAGGATGCGGTGATTTCACGGGCGCTGGCCGAGGGTTTCAAAGGATCTGTGGCGGACGGGCTGCATCCGGCCGCGTGGTTGTGGATCGATCTGGAACCCACGCTGGTGGATGTGAACGTGCATCCGGCCAAGCGCGAGGTGAGGTTTCATCGGCCGATCGAGGTGCGGGAGGTGATTCTGGATGCCGTGAGCCGCGGGCTGAGACCTCCGGCACCGCCGGTCCGGGAGCCGCTTGTTTCTCCGCCGGAACTGTCCGGGTTGCCTGCGGTGGAATTCGCACCACCGCTTCCGCCGGCTCCTTTGCCGGTGGAGCGGGTTTTCAAGGAGCGCCAACCGACCTTGGCCGATTGGCGGGAGGAAACGGCCGCCGTTTCACCCGAGGAGCCGGCACTGGAGCCCGCGCGTGGTCCGGCTTTCCGGATCGTCGGCATGCTCAGGCAGCGGTTTGTGATTCTGGAAAGCGACGACGGGTTGGTGTTGTTCGATCCCAAGGCCGCCCGGGAGCGGATTCTGTACGAGCAACTGATGCGCCACCGTGATGGTGGGCACCATGCCCAGGCCTTGCTGGTGCCGGTGCTGCTGGAGTTCGATCCCCGGGATGCGGAGATGCTGTTGAAGGAACGCATGGCTTTGGCCGAGGCGGGGATCGAGTTGGAGTCATTCGGTGGAAACACCATCCAGATCCGAAGTTTGCCAGAGTGCGTCGGGGTGGGGGATCCGCGGCAGTTTCTCGGAGGAGTGCTTGATGAGCTGCTCCACGATCCCGCTTCCGGGGCGCGGTTCGCGTTCGACCGCCTGGTCCGGATGCTGGCCCGCCGTGCCGCCATGACCGCTGAGCCCCGTCTGGCGGAGGCGCGGGCCTTGTTGGACGAGTTGTTCCTGTGCGATCTGCCGTATTGCGCGGCGGATGGCCGGCCAACACTTACCGAGTTCGGGATGCGGGAGTTGGAAAAGCGCTTTGGGTTGGCCAAGGGGTGAGTCTCCCGCGCGCCTTGATTACGCGATGGCGTGGAAAAGCGCGCTTTCCTTTTGGTCAGACAAGGTGGACTTTCTTCCCGCCGCGCGAATCCCCCCTGATCGCAACGGCACTGGAAATCATCCCCCTCGCGACGGTTCTTTCTCGGCCGCCGTTTCCCCCCTTGAGGTGTTTGGCTCCGGTTCACCCCCCAACATCCCCCCAAAAATGAAACGTGATCGCCTGATCGCATCGTACGCGGTTGCCGCCGCCATGGCTCTAACGGAAAGCCCCCGGCTCATGGCCCAGACTCCCACTCCCGCCGTTCCCGCCGGTTGGCTCAGTGCCAGCCCCGGAATCGTCCGTGCCGGCACGAAACCGGAACTGAAATGGAGCATCACCCACCCGGCCACGGTGATCGACTACGTCACCGTCACCCCTAACACGGTGGTCCCGAAACAGGATCTGGATATGGAAATCCGGGTGCTCGGCGCCGGTGTGACCAGCAGCAACGCCAACGGGTCAAATCTGACATTCGTACCCACCGAGGCGCTTTTCAGTTATGACGGCGGCTCCTATCAGCGGATCTTCTACGGCACCAACAACGACGTGGTCCCATCACGCGTGGTGAAGTCCGGCGTGGTCGGGAAAGGCAAGTCGCTGCGCTTCGGCGGGCGCTATTTCTGGTCGAACAGTTGGAGCGCCACCCATACCTCGCAGAGCGGCACCAAGAACGTCCGCACCCTGGTCAACGGCCAGACGCCTCCCACCACCTATCCGCTTCACACCGCCCCCTCGCTTGAGAATTTCATCAAGCCGTATCTCGACTCGGGCGGCAGGGTGAAAATCGGTCCGATGGATGTGATCGTGTTCATGGAACTCACGCACACCGACGCTCAGATGGACAACCAGGGCTATGACCTCCAGGACATGGTTCTCCTGGTGACATTCAAGACCCGCAAGTGATCCCAAATCCGCATTCCGTCATGAAAACGATCCTCCGCGCCCTGTTTCTCACAGCATGCGCCCCATGGGCTGCCGCCCAGGGCTCCTACACCAACTTCATCCGCCAGGTGCAGATGCCTTCCGGTGTGCAGTGGGACGTGCCGGTGGCGGCCACCGGCGAGCGCACATCCGAACTCGCCCTGGACGGCGGTGGCGCGCGCTTCGAGTTGTGGACCGTCCTTTCAGCGCCTTTCACCACTTACCAACTGGACACCCGCCATGTGAGCACCTACGCGCCGACGGCCGATGTGGCCATCAGCTCGGAGGATCCCTACACGGTGGTTCCGCGGACGCGGGCCGACCGGCCGTTTGCGGTGACGCTCAAGGTGGAGGGTCTGCTCAACCAGACGGGTGCCCCCGAGTCCTCGAAGGCGGTGAAACTCCTCCGCCACGCCCAATCCTACGGTGCGGAAGGCATCGGGCGGAATCTCAACCGTTCCCAGGCCACCCTCATCAGCCAGTCCCTGCTCACGCAAAACGGCACCCGGACTCTCTCCTACACGATCAATTCCGTGCCCGGCAGCGACCGCGCGAAAGTTCGCGGCGAGGAACGCTTCTCGGTCTTTTCGCTGGCGGAGCCCGGAACCGGGGAAGTCGAATCCCAAATCGCCTCCCGTCACATCCAGATCTGGCCGGTGGCGGACGGTTCCATCGCAGGCATTGCGCCTGGCGAAAAGGTGCGTCATCAGATGCCGCAACTGACCTTCACGGCGAATGACATCTATCCGGGCGGCATGGTTTACGCCCAGGCCTACAAGGGGCAGGCGAAACTCGGCACCCAGGGCACATTGATCACCGGCACCTCATACGGCCCCATCGGAGATGTGCCGGAGGGCAGGGTCATGGTCCTTGATCGCTACGATTCGGCCCTCGACAGTGACGGAATCTGGACCATCGAGCTTCTCACCCTCACTCCGTTTGGCATCGACCGTCTCGCCCATGTGACCTTCGAGATCGACCGCGAAATCACCGTCAACGGCAACATCACCACCATCGAGTGATCGCGCCTACGCGATTGCGTTTAAAAAGACGCTTCGTCATTCATGAATATTTGCAAAAAATGATTGGTTTGGAGGCGGAAATCAGGTATTCCGGTCTCGGTGATGCGGAAAAAATTTCTGTTTATCGTCTCAGTGCCGATAAGGCTGGTAAATTAGATTTTTGTAACTCGTTTAAAATCAGTAATTAAAATTTAAGACAACCGAGTCTTTAGAACGTTCAAAATTAATGAAGAATTTTCTTGTTAAGCTTCATTAATTTTTTAGAATGCAGGGCAGTTTGGAGCGGTTCTCGCCCCGAACGGAGAGTCGAAAGACATGAAATCCGCTTTTGCCCGCATCCTGATTCTACTGGCCTCCCTGACGGGTGGCGCGTTTGCGATGCGTTTGTCCGAGCGCCTGGATGGTGCACACGGGCGGTTTTTGGATGACCGGCGCGAGTCGCTTCCCGCGTTGAGCGATCCCTTCGGAGTGCCTGCCGCCGCACGGGTGGTGGTGGAGACCTCGCGTGATCCGCTGCGCGGTCCTCTGCCGTGGAAGCGGGACATCGTCGCCACCGTGTTCTGGGTGGGCGAACTGCCGACGCGGAACAATCCGACACCCAACGTGATGAGCGCTTGGGACATGAACTGGCAGGCGAACTTCGGCGGGTATGACCATCCCGAACGCCGCAACGGCTGGTGCCCGGAAGGTTTCACCCCGATGCTCAATCCGTTTTACGTCGCGCTTCCCTACAATGACGTCTCCAGGGGCGGCGTTCACCGGCCCGAGGCGGCCGAGGTGATTCCCTGGTTCTGGGAAGCCTACCGCGGGGACGGCATTTCGGTTTGCAAGGGGCGCTGGCTGGCCATCCACTTCGAGGGCCGCGTCTGCTACGCCCAGTGGGAGGATGTCGGTCCCTTTGTGGTCGATCACTGGCGCTATGTCTTCGGAAACGAACGTCCGCGCGCCAATCGGAACAAAAACGCCGGCATCGATCTCAGCCCCGCCGTGCGCGACTACCTCGGCCTGCGCAGCGGCCAGACCGTCGAGTGGCGTTTCGTGGACGAGCATCGCGTGCCCCACGGCCCATGGCTGGACTGGACCGGCGATCTGCCGCTGCCCCAACGATAAGATCTCACCCTGACACACCCTGTTGTTCCCACACCCAACCCCTTACACCGCACCCAGCAATCGCCAGAACACACACCCAGACCTGCTGCGGCCACATCGTCCCAATGTAGCCCTCAGGCGGCCCGGATCGGGGTTCTGTCCCGAATCGGCACGGTCAAAGGCATCTGATGCCCCGGCCCGCGCCCTTGCCCGAACCGGGCCGCCCGTCCCCCGCGGGAAGTCCCGTCACGCGGGGAAACCGGCGGAAGGTCTGTCTACCAACACCCACCCTTACAACCAGCCATGAAAACCAGCCACAAGGCTGCCGTGTCGGCAGCCGCCTTCTGCCTGTGCGCGCTCGCGCCCTCGTCCCTCCCCGCACAAAACACCGTGCCCATGATGCCAGCCGGGTGGCTCACCGCCTTCCCGACCATCGTGCAAACGGGGACCAAGCCCACGCTCACCTGGGGCATCAACTACCCGTCGATCGTCGATGACTACATCGACATCATTCCGCCCTCGACGGTCAAAACGACCGAGGTTCTCGACTGCGAAGTGAGAATTCTGGGGGCTGGCGTTACCGTTACGACCAACAACAACGGCTTCTCGTTCGTGCCCACCGAGGCGCAGCTCAGTTATGCGGGCGGGAGTTATACCCGGATTTTCTACGGGACCAACCTCAACGTGAATCCGAACACGGTGGTGTGGTCGAGGACCAACATCCCCAAGAACACGTTGCTCCGTTTCGGCGGGAGATATTATTACAACAACCAGTGGGGTCCGTATTTCAACTCCCAAGGCAACACCCAGAACGTGCGAACGCTGATGAACGGCCAGACGCCGCCATCCAACATTCCGGACTATGGGGCGCCCTCGCTTGAGACCTTCCTGCTCCCCTATCTCGGCCCGGACGGAAAGGTCAAGATCGGTCCGATGGATGTGATCGTCTTCATGGAGCTGACCCATACCGATTCCCAAATGTCCGATCCCGGTTACGACCTTCAGGACATGGTGTTGCTCGTCACGTTCAAGTCGCGGGCCACCAGCAGCGCGCCTCCGGGCAGCATCAACGGTGTGGACTCGAACAATCCAGGCGGTTTCATCAACCTGGATACCGGCGACAACGGCATTTCCAACCTGAACAATCCCTGATCCGGCGCCAACCCCCAACAACGGAAGAAGATGAAACCTCACCTTGCCATCGCCCTGCTGCTGCCTCTTGGAGCGCACTCCCAGACGGCTCAGCCGGAGGAGAAAAAACCCGTTTTCCGCGAGGCCGCCACGCATGAGCAACTTGCCAGGCGAGTGCAGATCGCCGGGCGCATCGATCCGATGAAAAAACTCGAACCGGCCACCGGCGAGGATCCCTCCAAGGTCAACCAGCCCGCGGATTTACTCGAAACCTCGGATGTCATCAGCTACAACGGTGTGGCGACCCTGGTTCCGAAACGCGCCATCCTCGCGACCCCCAAGGGCGTCAAGGACCGGGTGGGGTTGCAGGAAGGGGTCCGCATTGTCGGCTGGCTGGAGTTTCTCTCCCTCAATCGCGGCTGGGTCACCACCGTGGAGGTCAGCCGCGTCCAGGCGGAGGGTAACAAGATGATCGATCCGGAAATCTCCGATCGCATCTCCAAGAGCAACAATCTCGTCGTGGCCACCTACATGGGCGGGCCGATCTCGGTGCTTCCGCTCAAGGAGGAGGCGAAACTCGAACAAGCCAACGCCAGCAAGCCATGAATTCCGGAAAAATCATCCTGTCCCTGCTTTTCGCCGCCTCCGCCACACCCGCCTTCGGGCAGGCCGGGGCGGTTTACACCAATTTCGTCCGCCAGGTCCAGCTCCCGTCCAACGTGATATGGGACGTATCCGTCCAGCCGGTCGGCGAGCAGTTGTCACCTCTGGCCATCAATCCCGGTGGCGCGCGCTTCGAATTGTGGACCGTCAAATCCAATCCGCTCACCGTTTACCTTCTGGATACGAAGTACGTCGGCACCTACGTGCCGATGGCCGGCGTCGTTATCACCACCGAGGACCCGAATACCTACAACGCCATCCCGCGGACGCGGGCCGACCGCCCGTTCATCGTGGATGTCACCACTTCCGGACTCCGGAGCGAAGACTCCGCGCCGGCGTCTTCCAAGAGCGTGAAACTGCTCCGCCACGTCCAGTCCTACGGGGCCGGCGGCACGGGAGCGGGCATCAATCGCAATCTCGCGACATTGCTCCACCAGGTGACGCTCACCAACAACGCCACCCACCGTCTGAGTTATGCTATCAACTCGGTGCCGGGCGCCGACCGTTCCAAGGTGCGGGGCGAGGAACGCTTCTCGGTCTTCTCGCTTGCCGACTATCAGGCTCCCGAATCCCAACTCGCGTCGATGTTCATGCAGGTCTGGCCGGTGGCGGACGGATCGATCGGCGGCATCTCGCAGGGAGAGACCATTCGCTTCAAACTGCCGACACTCACCCTCACGCTCAACGACCTCTATCCGGATTCCCGCACCTACGCGCAGGTTTACAAGGGCGCTCCGCAGGCAGGCGTGACCGGGACCACCGTTCCCGGATCGGGTCTGATTGTTTATCAGGGGGCTCCCGTAAGCAATGTTCTCACCGTGCCCAACTGGGACGCCGCCGTTACCGATGACGGGCTGTGGACGCTCGAGCTGCTCACCGTCACACCCTTCGGCATCGACCGGCTCGCCCACGTTTCCTTCAACGTGGACCGCACCCTCGATATCAACGGCACGGTGACGACCATCGAGTGATCATTGCCTGCCGCGAAGTTCCGCCAGCAGCTCCTTCCGATAGTTGTCATTCCGATAGATCAGCGAAAACCGGGCGTCCTTGGACTTGCGCAGCAGGTCCTCGACCTCGGTGAACGCGAGCAGCAGAAACAAGCCCTTCACCGGTTCCCGATGAAACGACTGCGTCCGAGTCACGAATTGGTCCTCCACCGCCCGCTGCTGCTGGTTGGCGCGCAGCGCCCCATGCTCGGACGCGACCTGCTTCCGGAGTTCCTCGAAACGGGCCGCCATCAGCTCGGCGGAGGCATCCTTGTCGGTGTAGTGAATCGTCAGTTCGTAGAGTTTTCCACCCAGGAAACGCCCCTCGACCGAGCCGGCCTTGGTTTCCGGAAGGAAACCCTTGCGCGGCTCGATTTTAAGGATGCGCAATCCGGGTTGATCTCCGGGCAGGGTAATGGTAAGGTCCAGCGAATGTCTGGAAGCCCACAATATCAACTTTTCCGGAGAATCGCCCCAACGCAGCCCGTAGGGCGGGTCGAGCACCGCCTGGGCGGCGCAGTTCGCGGCCAGCGGCAGCAGTCCGCAGACCGCCCGCAGCCAGATCGGAAAACATCGGGGCATGGCCGCAGTCTTGCCGCGTCCGGTCGCCGGTGCAAGGCGCGATGCCATCTCCGCGGCATGATCCTGATCGAGTCGATGCTCGCGCTCTCGGTTCTGACGGTCATCGGACTGGTCCTGCTCAAACTCTCGCTGAACATTCTCCACCCCCGGCAATGGGTCCTTCAGCAGACACTCACGGATGCCTACATGACCTATGAGCGGGCCTACGCCGAGCGCATCCCCTTCGAGAATCTGGTTGCCAACAACTCGCCCTGGCCGGTGTTCCCCACCACCAACACCACCCAGGTGGAACTCGGCCGCCTTCCCGGAAACCGGCCGATCAACGGGACGGTCACCCGCACCCGCATCGCGGATACGCTCAACTATCCGATCGACGGTGGCTCCGGCACCCTGGCGACCAATCCGGCGGCGATGAAAACCTGGAGGGTGCAGAGCATCGTCACCTATACCATCGGCGGACGCAACTACGCCAAATCCCGAACCGTCATCCGCACCCAATGAGAACGAATCACCGCATCATCGGGCGTGGATTCACGCTGATCGAACTCACGGTGGCCCTGATGATGGGCATCATCACCGGGGGGCTGGTGCTGGCGCTCTTCAACCAGCAACTCGCCTTCCTGAACATTTACAAGACCCAGAATTTCCTCACCGAGGAGGCTCCGATCATCAGCACCCACGTCAGCCGACTGGTGGGCAAGGCGGACAGGTTCCGGCTTCACGCCTCGGTTGAGGACGCGCTGAGCGGGCAAAACCCGGTGATGTCGGACGCGCCGGTGGCGGTGCTGAATTTCCGCCAACCGAACGGCGCCATGCGCGCCACCATCCTTTCCTTCGAAAACCTCGGCCAGGGGCTGCGGCTCAACTACTATGTCGTCCCGGCATCGGGCACGCTCGGCGCCCCGCAATGGGCGGTGACCGCCCAACCCGCCGATGTGCGCTTCGCCATCGAGCAGGGCGTGCTGCGGATGAGCCTGCAAGGCCCGGCGGGCGAACGCATCACCTACTCGGGAACCATGCAGTTATGAAAACCACGCGCAAACGCGCCGGCAAATCCGGATTCGTCTCATACGTGCTCGTATTGTCCACGGGCATGATCCTCACCGCCCTGATGTTCATGGCCTACCGGCGCTCGATGAACTCGCAGGAGGTCCAGGCCAAGGTCCAGCAGCGGCTTGACTACAGCGAGAAGGAGGACGCCATCCTGCGATCGATCGTTTCCATCACGCCCAACCGCGCGATCCGCGCGATGCAGCACAACTCGAACGCCAGCTCCACCAACCGCAACCCGCTGCGCTGGCAGGACATCTTCACCGAGTCGCTGAACATGGCGAACGCCAGGACCTCCATTCCCGGCAACGTGCTCAGTCAGCTCAGCATTCCCAACCTGCGGGTGTCCAACAGCGGCGACTCGGCGCTCGGAACTCCCAGCCGGATCTTCAAGGCCATCGGCAATGAAACAGGCTGGGCATCCACCGGACTGAACCGCAACCTGGGCGCCGGCTATCCCGCGCCGCTGCACACCGGCAACAGCACGCTGCTTTCCAATGACGCGCTGTATCCGATCATCGCGACGACCAAGGTGTTCGGCACGCTCTCCCAGCCGGCCGCGGCGCTGCCGGTGGCGAGCTATCCGGATTTCAACGTGATGATCTACCCGCAGATCAACTTCGGATACGCCCGCCCGGGCGATCCGTTCGTGGCCAAGCGCCACTGGTGGGCGTTCCAAATGAACCTCGGCGACCATGACGACCAGGCCGCGAATGCCAACCGGCGGCGGCGCAACTTCGTCATCTCGATCTATGAAATCCCCTCGCAGCTCGCGATTTCCGCCTCCGCCTTCATGTCGCTGGGCCAGTTCTCCACCGGCGAGGTCTGGAGCAATGTCAACATCGACGGCAACATCTTCGCCGGCAAGGCGCAGGTGGACGACTACACCAACCTGCCCGGTTTGGCCAGCCGCCGGGGCATGACCATCGCCAGCACCTCCACGGTGGGCGGCCAGAGTTTCAACGGCAATCCGTTCACGCCCGGCGTGCGCGAGGCCTATCAGATCACCTCCGGCGAGTTCTTCCCGGTCTCGCTCGCCTCGGAAAGCGGACGCGTGGCCTTCATCCCGATCAACCGCGGGGCCGATTTCTTCGACCGCTTTTCCCATGCGACGGAAAGCAGCGTGCTGTCCCCCACCACCTGGAACAACTACTCGGTGGGCGCGCTCCAGTGCGCGATGCAGGTGGATATCACATCGGTGGTCAGCGCGACGAACCGCACGCCCAGGGCATTGCGTTTCTCCTACTTGAAAAACGGCGCGCGCCAGAGCTACATCGAGCCGCTCACGACCGGTATCAACTCCACCCTTCCGCCAGGTTATGTGAAGGTCTGTGACGAGAACCAGACTTACAACTTCGGCGCCAACGTGGTGGATGTGGCCTATGGCGCGAACGGCAATTTTTTCTTCCAAACCGACGTGACCGGATCGGTGGCCTTCAACAACGCCCGCTTCGGCGACCCGCTTGTAGGGACGGTCAAGGCGGGATACTTCCGCCCGAGCGCTCCCTACAAGGTCCGCCAACTCGCGTCGGGAAAAACCTGCCTGGCCGTCTACCCGCAGCGTTTCGCCTCGTTCCTGAGCCTGATCGGCGGTGACTCCACTGCGGTGAACAACTCGATGGCGGCCAACGTCGATTACACGACGACGGGCATCAACAACGGCTCGTTCAAGCCGTCCATTCCCTGCACGGACACCGATTACGGCCTGATTCTCCAGGAGTGCGCGAACCTCACCTCGTTCTCCAAGGGCTTCTCGCTGGTGACCAACCTGCGAACCTACATCGGGGATGATTTCAACGTGGTGGAGGCCGCGCCGCCGCCGGGTTACACGTCCGCGGATCCGTATTATCCGCCGGTCTCGCTGTTCGCGCCGGAGAAGCGTTTCGGCGTGGAACTCGATCCCTTCGCCGTGAGTTTCGGCGGTCAGGTGGGATCGCTTGCCAGCGATACCGCCGCCAACCCGGTCCGTCCGCTCGATTCGAAAAACCTCAGCGGAAACGTGATGGGCTCGGACCGCGTGAAAGTGAACCTGAGGCCGATCCGTCATCCCGCCGAACTGCCACCGATCACGATGAAGAACTGGCTCATCACCGTCGAGGAGCGCCTGGCGGAATACGCCGGCAACTGAGGCTCACTCGCCGGCGTGGAGGATGCGCCCGCAGTTCTCGCAACGCGCCATTTCCTTCGCGCTCTGCACGGCCACCACGGTGGAGGCGATGAGTTTCATGTGGCAGCCGCCGCATTTGCCATCCTGCATCGGAGCCACCGCCAGACCGGCCTTGGTTTTCATCAGGCGCTGATAGAGCGGCATCAGGGATTCGGAAACGGAAGCGGAGAGTTGCTGCCGCTCCGCCTCGACCTCGCGGATTTCCCCCGCGATCCGTTCGCGGCGGGTGGTGATGGATGCCAGATCCTCATCGACAAAGCCCCGTGTCCTGGCCAGCGCGGCCTCGGCATCCATCAGGTCCGTCTTGCGGGCGTCCATTTCCTCCATGATTTCCAGCTCCTTGGTCTCGATCCCGTCCACTTCCTTCTCGTAGCGGGTGATCTCGTGACCGAGCGCCTGGTATTCCTCGTTCTTGCGGGTTTCAAACTGCTGGGTCTTGAGTCGCTGGATGGTGGTTGTGCGGGTGCCGGCGTCCAGTTCCAGCCGCTTCAAGCGCAGGTCGCAATCCACGATCACATCATGGGCGGCCTTCACCGCCGCCTCGTCCCCGGCGAGTTTGGCCTTCGCCCTGGCCTCGTCCTGCGGGAGTTTTTCGAGTTCCTTTGCGAGCGCCAGCAGGCGGCGGTCGCGGTCCTGGAGAATCAACAAGGCGCGGACTTCATCAAGCATGCCGCGTGGTATCCGCAGGCCTTGCGGGGGGCAAGCGTTTAGCCCGGAAAAAGAATTGTGAATGAGCCCGATAGGGAGGACACCCCGCTTTTGGGAGGCGCTGCCGGAAAAAGCCGGGTGGCGAGTAATAGTGGCAACCATTCGCGGTGAGCGAGCCACCCGATTTTCATGCCAAAGCCGGGCCAGCTTCTTGTCGCGAGAGCCTCCGAAGATGGGTCGCGGTATTTTCCAAACGCCCCAAGACAAACTCCACCCACTGAAAGTCCTGTTTCCGCCAACCGCGTCCGCATACCCGGCGTCTTTCAGCCATGCGGATGAGAAGCGCGACTCGTCCGATGATGTCGCCGCAATTCAGGTGAATTCCGCCTTCCCCCGAAAGCCCCGATTTGAGAGAAATCCTCCGCCTTGATCCGCGCCGTTTCCATTTCCCTGATGTTGATGGTTTTCCCGCTCGCGGGAATCGTCCCCGCGCCGGGGAGTTTTTCCCATCAACACGGAGCCGTCCGGATCCCGCCGCAAAACGAAACCCTCGCCTGCGACCCCGCCGGAACCCGCCAATCCTCCTCCCAATGGGACTGCGCCCCGGACGCCAACTCCTTCGACGCCCGCAACCGCCGCCTCAAATGCGCCGCCCACACCAAGGCGCCGCTCTCCGCCGTCCCCTCGCACGATCCCAAGGTGCGCCGTGAGAAGATCCTGTTGGTGGGCGATGCGCCTTCGCCCATCGACCCTCCCAAGGGCAGCGCCTTCGGCCACCGCACCGGTCATCCGCGCTATCGGGAAACCGTCGGCATGGATCTCTCCCTCGCCGAAATCCCGCCCGGCCACCTTGTTGCGGCGGCCCCGTGCCGCCTGGAACCCGCCGACATGGAACGGATTCTGCCTTCCCGGTCCACCCCCGCCCACTCTGCCACCGCTTGATCCCGTGCGGCCCCGTGTTTGCGAGGCCCATTACCACCATCACTCATGAAACGCCGCCGTCCGCTGCTTCTGTTAGGCCTGCTGTTGTCATTCGTCCCATTCCTCGCCATCCACAAGCGCCAGGCCCACATCACGGAGACCGCCCGGCCCTCCGGCGCTTCGGAAACCGCACACCATTCCCCGGGCTCTATACCACAGACGACTCCGGGGTCCGCCGCCGTCGGCATCCCGGCGGATGAAACCGTGCTCGTTTCCAGCGGTGACACCCCGGTTTCACCATCAGCGCCTGGTGTCACTCCCCCTCCTCCCGTCGCGCCACGCGATCCGGCCGCTCCACGCGGCCGCAGCACCCGCGAACTCGCCGCCGGCGGCGAAAGCATCCCCGGCATCCTGCGAGGCGTGGATTCCACCGATCCGGAGGCCCGCGCGCTTGCCGGCCGCAGGATTCGCGACCTCCAGGAGCGCCAGGACCGCGCCGTGCTCGCCAAGGCCGCCGCCCTCGGCATCCCCGTCCGCAAGGCCGGCCCCGGCAACAAGCTTTCCATCCTTCACGACTTCCGCGGTGACGAGCCGCTCTACCGCAGCACCCTTAACCGCAATGCCGCCATTTCCGCCGCGGCCAACCTTGTCCATCCGGCCCCATACAACCTCACCGGGCAGGGCGTGAAGGTCGGCGTTTGGGACGGCGGGTCTGTTAGAAACACCCACCAGGAACTCACCGGCCGCGTCACCAAGCGCAACAGCTCCGCGGCCAACGACGCCCATGCCACCCACGTCGCCGGCACCATCGCCGCATCCGGCGTCCAGGCCAACGCCAAAGGGATGGCCCCGCAGGCAGGCATCGATTCCTACGACTGGAACTCGGACTACAATGAGATGTACCTCGCCGGAGCGGCCGCCGCCGGAAACGCATCACTTGTTCCCATTTCCAACCACTCCTATGGTTACGACGCCACCACCTGGGACATGGGCGTTTATGAAACCGAGGCCGCCGCCGTGGACGCCATCGTCGCCAGCCTGCCCTACTTCCTTCCCTTCTGGGCCGCCGGAAACGAGCAGGATGAACTCACCGCAAAGAACGGCTACCAATCCATCACCTTCAACGGTCTCGCCAAGAACCTGCTCACCATCGGCGCGGTGAATGACGCGGTCTCCTCCGGCAATCGCGCTCCCGCCAACGGCTCCATCACTTATTTCTCCAGCCTGGGCCCCTGTGATGACGGCCGCATCAAGCCGGACCTCGTCGCCAACGGAGCCTCGGTTTACTCGCCGGTTTCCTCATCCAACAGCGCCTACGACACCTACAACGGCACCAGCATGGCCACCCCCAGCGCCGCCGGCTGCGCCGCCCTCATCCAGCAACTCCACGCCCGCGAGTTCTCCGGCCAATGGATGCGCGCCAGCACCATCAAGGCTCTCCTCATCCACACCGCCGATGATGTCGGAAACACCGGCCCGGACTACACCTACGGCTGGGGACTCATCAACGTGAAGGCCGCCGCCGATCTCCTGCTCGAACACAAGGCCAGCCTGCTCGCGCCGAAGATCATCGAAAACACCATCACCGCCTCTGTCACCTCCCGCACCCACACCTTCTCCTGGGATGGCGCAAGCCCCATCCGCGCCACCCTCTGCTGGACCGATCCCGCCGGTGTGGCGCAAACGGGCACCGACAGCCGCACGCCCAATCTCGTACACAATCTGGATGCCATCATCACCGCGCCGGACGGCACCACCGTGGTGCGGCCCTTCGTCATGCCTTTTGTCGGAAACTGGTCGAACGCTTCGATGAGCCAGCCCGCCATCCGGGCCAAGAACAACGTGGATAACGTCGAGCAGGTTCTGATATCATCTCCCACCCAGCCCGGTACCTATACCGTCACCGTTTCGCTCGACGGCTCGCTCGGCACCTCCTCCCAAACCTACTCGCTCATCATCTCCGGCGGCGCCTCGGTGGAATCGAACCCGCCGCCCGTCATCACCCTGGATTCCCCGGCGGACGGATCCATCTTCCTCACGGGCGCACCGTTGACGCTCACCGCAAGCGCCAGCGATCTCGCCATCGGCGGCGCGCCCGGGGCGGTCACCGGCGTGGTCTTCCGCGAGGGCGCCAATGTGATCGGCTCGGATGACACTGCGCCCCACTCGATCACATGGACGCCGCCCGCCAGCGGAAACTATTCGCTCACCGCCATCGCCACCGATGACGAGGGGCTCAGCGCCAGTTCCGCCATTTCGCGCGTCTCCGTGCTCTCCGGCGATGGTTCGCCTCTCATCTCCTCGTTCGCTCCCGCCGAAGGCCAGGCGGGAACCACCGTGGTTCTGACAGGTGATAACTTCGCCGGTGTGAGCGCCGTCCGCTTCAATGGAGTGGACGCCACGTTTGTCGTCGATTCGCTGACGCAAATCACCGTGACCGTTCCCGCCGCGGCGTCCACCGGACCGATCACGGTAACCACCAGTCAGGGCACGGCACAATCCGCCACGGACTTCACAGTGCTCCAGGCCCAGGTGCTCATCAGCCAGATCTACGGCGGGGCAGGGAGTTCGGGATCCACTTACCGCCAGGACTACGTGGAACTGCACAACCGCGGTTCCTCAGCCATCAGCCTTTCCGGGTGGTCGGTGCAATACGCGTCCGCCTCCGGCAACACCTGGGCCGCCGTGCCGCTCGGCGGCAGCATCCCGGCAGATGGCTTTTATCTGGTCGGTCTGGGCACCGGCAGCAGTGGAGTCGATCTGCCGTCCCCCGATGCCATCGGCAGCACCGCCATTGCCACCGGCAACGGCAAGATCGCCCTGAGAAACACCACCGCCATCCTCAGCGGATCATCACCGCTCACCGCCGAGGGACTTCAGGATTTTGTCGGCTACGGCAGCGCCAATGCCTCCGAAGGCTCGCCCGCGCCGTCTCCGTCCGCCACCACCGCCATTTTCCGCGCGGGTGGGGGAACCATCGACACCGGAAACAACCAGGCGGACTTCAGTACCGCGCCTCCCAATCCGCGCAACAGCTCCACGGGTGTGCTCACCGCTCCGGCCATCACCAGCGCCGCCACCGCCGGCGGAACCACCGGACTTGCATTCTCCTATCAGATCAGCGCCACCAACGCGCCCACATCCTTTGACGCCAGCGGACTTCCCGCCGGACTCACCGTGAACCCCGCCACAGGGGCCATCGCCGGTATCCCTACTGTTGAGGGAAACACCACGGCGACGATCTCCGCCACCAATGCCGCAGGCACCGGCAGCGCCTCGCTGGTAATCACAATCCAGGCCGCCGGTGGCTCTCCCGTCACCCTGTTCTCGGAAAACATGGGGACTCCCTCCGGCACCACCGCCATCGCGTCACACACCTTCCAAAACACCGGCCACGCCTTCTCCGGAACGGCCGATGTTCGGAACACAACACCGTCCACGGGCTACACCGGCGCTTCCGGCGGCGGAAACGTGTTTGTCACCGGCACGGTCGGCAGGGATTTCATGATCGCGGGCATCAATACCTCAGGCCACACCGGTTTGACGCTTTCCTTCGGTCATCACAAGTCGACCAATGACTCAAGCAATCAACTTGTCGTCGAGGTGAGCGATGATGGCACAAACTACACACAACTCACCTACACGCGACCCTCTGGTGCCGGCACGTCAACGTGGCTGAAGATCACGCCAACCGGAACCATCCCATCCACCCCCAACCTCCGCATCCGCTTCGGGCAGACCAGCGGCAGTGCCCAGTTCCGCATCGATGACGTGACGCTCACCGGCACTCCCGCCGCCACGCCGGGCTCTTACGAGTCCTGGATCGCCGGCCACCCCGGTCTAACAGATCCGGGGCTGCTCGCGGATCCCGAGAACGACGGCTTCGCCAACCTCATGGAATACTTCGCCGGTCTGGACCCCACGCTCGCCGACGGACCGGTGGTGGTGGCCACCGGACTCGATGGCGGCCAACTCACCATGACCTATCGCCGCGCCAAGGGCATCACCGGCGTCACCGGTACCGCGAAATGGGCCGATGACCTCGCTGGGCCATGGTCTTCCGCCGGGATCACCGAAAGCGTCGAGGACATGGGCGCCCATGAGTTCGTCACCGCCACCGCGCCACCCGCGGCCTCCTCCACCCGCAGGTTCATGCGCCTGGAAGTGGTATGGAATATTGCCACGGAATGAGATGGCCGTCCTCAGATCACGCGAGACCACAGCAGCTTGAGGTAGCGGGACTCGGGATAGTTCGAGAGGGTGGGGTGGTCGGGGCCGGCTCCGGTGCGGTTGAAAATCTGAAGGCGCTTCCGGCGTTTGTGGGCGGCGGTGGTGACGACGCGCTCGAAGGACTCCGCCGAGAGCATGCCGGAGCAGGAACAGGTGACAAAAAGCCCGCCGGGGGCGACGAGATCGACGGCGAGTTTGTTGAGATCGGCGTATTTGCCCATGCCCTTTTCGTCGTCCTTGGCGTGGATGAACTTCGGCGGATCGGCGATGACGAGATCCCAGGTGCGCCGGTTTTCCAGCATGGTGCGGACCCAGGTGAAGGCGTCGGCGTGGGTGAAACGGATCTTCGCCTGGTTGAGGTTGGCGTTTCGCTTCGCCATGGCGATGGCGGCTTCATCGAGGTCCACGGCGGTGACTTCCTCCGCACCGTTGAGAGCGGCCTGGATGGCGAAGCCGCCGGTGTAGCAACAGAGATCAAGCACGGTGCGGCCCTTGGCGAGTGAACCGAAGAGTCGGCGGTTGTCGCGCTGGTCGCAGAAGAACCCGGTTTTGTGGCCGGAACCGAAGTCCACCTCGTGGCGGACGCCGTGCTCCAGGATTTTCACGCTGCGGACGGCATCGGACTCCACTCCTCCGCGCGAGGGAATGGCTTCGACGCGGGCCAGGTCCCCGTCGATGGAAACGACGACGCGTCTGGTGTCGAAACACTCGTGCATGAGCGGCAGCCAGCGTCCGAGGCGCTGCCAGGCGGCCAGGTTGGTGATTTCCACCGAGAGCACATCGGCGAACTTGTCCGCGACGAGTCCGGGGAGGAAGTCCGCATCGCCGTGGATGGCGCGGTAGCTGTCGGTTTCCGCATCCAGGCCGAGGATGTTGCGGCGCCATTCGGCGGCGCGGCGGATGGCGTTTTCGAAAAACGATTCGTCGATGGGATCGGCGGCGTGGCTGACGATGCGCAGCGGCATGCGGGAGCGCGGGTTCCAGAGTCCCCAGCCGAAGGGTTCTCCGTCCTTGCCGAGAACCTGGACGAGGTCGCCGGATTTCGCGTCGCGAGAGACCTCGCCGATCATTTTCGGCCAGATCGAGGGATGGAAGCTGATGGTCTTGATTTGGACGGTCGGCACGCGCGGAGTACGCCCGATGGGCGGGGCGATGTCGATTCCTTTGCGCGTGGCGGCTGCCGGTGTTTCGGTTGCTTCGGGGTTCGCTTTGGGAAAGGCTGCGCGGCGATGAAGATGCATCGGATGTTGGCGGAGGCGGCTGCGGAAACGGTTCGCGCCGTGTTTGAGGGCGGGCGGGTGCTTGACCGGGTGCTGGCCGTGGCCTTCGAGCGGCATCCGAAGTGGGGGAAGCGCGACCGGGCCTTTGTGGCGGAGACGGCGTTTGAGGTGGTGAGATGGCGGCGCGCGCTGGAGTTCGTGGCGGACAGCCCGGCGGTGGAGGCGCTGTGCGCGGCGCAGTGGCGGCGGATGGGCTTCGAAGTGCCGGATTGGTGGAGGTTTCACGGGACCTCTTCCGATGAAATGGCGGCGCGCGAGGCGGATTTGACGACCCAGCCGCGTGCGATCCGCGAATCCGTGCCCGACTGGCTGGATGAATTGGGCGAGGCGGAGCTGGGCCGCGCATGGGAGGATGAAATCGCCGCGCTCAACCGCCGGGCCAGGGTTTGCCTGCGGGTGAACACACTCATGGGAACGGGGGAGCAGGCGCTGGATTGGCTGGCCGCGAGCGGTGTGGCGGCGGAACCGGTGACGGGAGTGCCGGATTGTCTGGTGCTGGCACCGGGATATTCCCTGCCCAAGGCCCTGCTGGCGGAGGGACGTGTGGAAATCCAGGACGCGGCCTCGCAACTGGTGGCGCCATTGCTGAATGTGCAGCCGGGCGAAACGGTGATCGACGCCTGCTGCGGCGCGGGAGGAAAGACCTTGCAACTGGCCGCCATGATGAAAAACCGGGGAACGATCATCGCGCTGGACGTGGAGGCGAGGAAACTCGACGAACTGAAACGCCGCGCGGCGCGTGCGGGGGCAAGGTGCGTCCGGACGAGGCTTGTCGGCGAGGGAACGGTCGCCTCGCTCCGGGAATCCGCCGACCGCTTGCTGATTGACGCGCCGTGTTCCGGTCTCGGCACCTTGAAACGCCAGCCGGATCTGAAGTGGCGGCTCCGTCCGGAGGGCATCGGGCGGATTCGCGGCATTCAGCGGGAGCTGTTAGACAGCTATCCGGCGATGCTGCGTCCCGGCGGCACAATGGTTTACGCGACCTGCTCGATCCTGCCCTCCGAGAACACCGGGGCGGTGAAGGCGCTGCCGGATCGCGGCGGCTTCGAGTTGTTGGGAAACCATCCGGTTTCGCCCGCGGGTTTCGGTTTCGACGGATTCCATGCGCTGGCGCTGCGGAAGGGGGGGCGCCGATGATCCGGGTGTCCGCCGTCGGCGCGGAAGACCCCGGAGACAGGCTCCCGGCCTCGAAGGCGTCAAGAATCTCCCGCTTGTCGGTCGGCGTGGCGGGTGCGGCAAAACAACGGGGGATCGGGACGGCTCGTTTCGCGGGTCGGGTCGGTGGGATGGAATCCACCGCACCCGCTTGAGCGCGGATTCAGGAGGCCAGGTGTTTCTTGAAAAACCCGATCGTCCGGCTCCAGGCGAGCTTCGCGCTTTCCTCATCGTAGCGGCCGGTCGAGTCGTTGTGGAAACCGTGGTTGGCCTTGGGATACAGGTGCATCGTGTAGTCCACCTTGGCGGCCTTCAGGTCCTCCTCGTATTCCGGCCAGCTTGCGTTCACGCGCTCGTCGAGTTCCGCCAGATGGATCAGCAGCGGAGTCTTGATGTTCCCGCGGATTTCCTTCGCCGCCGGCGTGCCGTAAAACGCGACCCCGGCATCGAGTGTGTCCGGCACGGTCGCGGCCAGCATGTTGACGATGTAGCCGCCGAAACAGAAACCGACCGCGCCGAGCTTGCCGTCGCACCGCGGATGGGTCTTCAGGAAACGGGCCGCCGCGATGAAATCCTGCTCGAGTTTTCCCCGGTCCATCGCGCCCTGCATCGCGCGGCCCTCGTCGTCGTTCCCCGGATAGCCGCCGCGCGGGTGCAGCGCGTCGGGAGCGAAGGCGACGAACCCCTCCTTCGCCAGCCGCCGGGCGACATCCGCGATGTAGGGATTGAGCCCGCGGTTCTCGTGAATCACCAGCACCGCGGGGCCCTTGTCCTGCAAGGCGGTGGGAACGACCAGATAACCGCGGCACTCGCCATGCCCCTGCGGCGATTCGAAGGTCTCGTACGTGGCCTTGATGTCGGGGTCGTTGAAGGATACCTGCGCCGCCGCCGCATAGTCCGGCATCAGCGCCGTCAGCAGGGAAGCCATCGTGAATCCCGCGGCCCCCAGCGTGGCGAGCCGCGCCACGAAGGTTCGGCGGTCGATGATGCCGTGGGCGTACTCATCATACCAGTCGAAGGCTTCCTGGGGAATGGGAAGGGCGGCGGGAGTCGGATCGGGTTTCATGGAAGGAAAGATCGGGAATTCAACGAAAGACCATGCATCAAGCGGCGAAGCAGGCAACCGGATTCGTTTCCAGCGAAGCAAAGCCGGAGAACGCAATGCTGCCGCGGAACACCGCGATGGATGGGCTTCGGCTTGTGGAGGCGCTCCTCCTTCCGGTCCCGCACGTTCCAACCCGCGGAGAGGATGCGCGCGCCTGCGCTTTTTCGGGCCGAACCATCACTCCGGATGCGCGTCGAGATACTCCTGGATCATCACCGGCACGTCACTGCAGATGGCATCCACCCCCAGGCCGCGACCGAGGAAATAGTCTTCCAGATGGTGCCCCGGCCAACCGGTGACGATGAAGCCGCGCCTCTGCGCTTCCTTCACCGCCAGGCGGGTGGTGCCCTCCATCTTGCAGGCAATGCGGCCCGCACCCAAGTCCGCGGCGGTCTTCATCAACTCCTCATCGAGCGGACCGCCCTTGATGAACATGATCTCCGCCTCCGGGTCGATCTGCTTGATTGCCTTGAGCGGCCGCGGGTCGAAAGACGTGAACACCCAGGTTGACCGCTCCGGCTGGCGTGCGGTCACCAGCCGGTGGATTTCGCGGGCATACGGCTCGATTTTCTCGTCCGGGTAGAGCGTGCGGTTGCTCGTCTTCATCTCGAACTCGACATAGAGGCCCGGCTTGTCCGCCAGCCAGTCGAGCAGGGTTTCCAGGAAGAGCAGCGGCTCACCCTCCTTGCGGGAGCGGATCGCTTTCGCCTCCTCCGCATCGAGCGCCTCCACCGGCCCCTTGCCGTGATGGGTGCGGTCGAGCGAATCGTCGTGAAGGACCACGAACCGGCCGTCCCTGGTCATCCGCACGTCCGTTTCGAAACCGCGGATGCCTTTCGCGAAGCTCCCGCGGAAGGCGGCCAGCGTGTTCTCCTCGAACTCGAAGGCCCCGCCCCGATGCGCGAAATGGAACGGCTTCTTCCGCTCTTCCCCGGCGGAAGAGGAAAGCAGCGGGCAGAACAACAAGGCAGTCAGAAAAGCGGCGGTGCGGTGAAAAGTCATGACGCGAAAATGAAACGGCTCCGACCCCCACAGCCGGTCCCGGAAAGCAACGTTTCCGACACCGGCTTCCTTTCGGGGATGCGGTTCGGATGACCTCCGGCGTTCATCGGAACCTTGTCCGAAGGAAAACCGAACCACCCGCGCAATGCCTCCCGGCCTCAGTGGAAGACCTCTTTCTGGAGCTGCCGCAGATTGTGCAACCTCTCCTCCTTCTCCCCTGGAAGCTCCAGCCCGCGCAACGGATGCGCCCCCTGACGACGCTTCGGGCCGAAGCGATCCCGCGCCGCCCGGAAAATATCCTCCACGAAATCCCTCCTCCCGATCGCTCCCCCGTCGGTGAAGTAGCGGACCTTGCAGCGGAGATAGTCGGTTTCCGGCAAGCGGCCGCCCTGAGCGAGCACTTCGAGGGCTTTCTTGCGGGAAATCCTCCGTCGGCAGACGTCCGCCATCTTCCCTTTCGTGGCTTCCTCCATCTGCCGGCCTTCCTGCTCCGGGATGCCGAAGAGGAAGCAGCGCCATTGCCGCAACGCTTCCCTCGCCCCGGGCAATGTGGGAAGCATGCCGCCGTGGGGATTCACCGCGACGAGTCGGCGAATGGCCTCGCGGGCTTCTTTTCCTCCGGCGACAGCCTCGGCGTAGCCGCACCAGAGGTAATCCTTCGGATCGTCGCAAATCTTCGCCCGAACCGGATTGAGATCGATGTAGGCCGCCATCGCCCGCAAAGCGTTCCCCGCGCCCTCCACCAGCGCCGAACGGTAACGATCTTCCCACAAGGTCCCGCGGCGGCCGTGTTTACCGTTGAACCATTGGGAGAAGCGCTGCTTGAGCACTTTCATGTAGGTGCTGATGTTCCACATCCGGGAGAACCATTTCTCGCGCAGTTCCTCGGCGGCCTCCGTCGCCCCGATGCCGCGGAAGTGGGCAAGCTCCCATTCGAGGCCGCCGGCGATCCTGTCCCCCAGGCAGGCGCGGACCTTTGCCACGAGAGCGGCATCGTCCGGCAATTCCTCCGCCTCCGGTCGTTTCGGAACCTCCACCACAATGTGAAAGTGGTTCGACATCATGCAGTAAGCCAGCACCCGCAATCCATAAAGCCGCTCGTAGGCGCGCATGAACTCGACCAGCTTGTCCTTCTCCTCGTCCCCGAGCACGAAATCCCGGTTTACCACGCGGGAAACGCAGTGGTAGTAGGCGACGGGATGGGAATCGGGAGCCTTGAGACGTGGGCGACGCATGAGAAAAGTCCGGTTTCAGAAATCGGTGGGGTCCGTCGTTTCCGGACGTTGAAGTTCCTCCAGATCGGCGAGATCCTGGGCGCGTCCCGCGGTTTTCTTCGCGATCACCAGATCCGCTTTGGACACGTAGGAAACGGAAATCCCGTTGATGTCGGCGAGTTCACGCCGCGGCCAGCAACGCGCAAACTCCAACCCTGGAACGGTCGTGAGGAAATCGAGCTGGGTCGGCGGCATCCCGACGGCGAACTGAAGGCCCTCCTGCGAAAAATCCACCTCGGTGACTTCGATCAAGGGAATGCCAAAGGCATGGAGGGCGGCAGCGACCCGGGCGGCGTTGCCGGTGGTGGGTTCGATCCAAAGGTCGAGATCCTTGGTGAACCGGGGCTGGGCGTGGTGGGATACGGCGTAGCCGCCGACCACGAGGTAGCGGACCTCATGAACGCCGAACAGATGTAACAGCTCTTTGAAGTCGGAGTTCATGCTCGGGAATTCCCTGCTGGTGGGAGTGTTCGACGACCATCCCCCAAACCGCTTCGGCCCGCGCGGAGGCGGGAAGCTGCTGCCACCGGCGGACCTGATCGCGGCGCATCGACTCGTGCGAGTCGTAGCGGCGGATGGTCCAGTGGGAGCGGTCCTTCATGGTGTCAGCTTGGTTCCAGCGCCTGTCGCTTCAAGGAGGAACTTCCTGAAGCGCAGGGCTGACGTGTGATTGAGCGTGGCGGAGGCAGGCCAATTTGGCAAGCTTTTCTTTATAAAGGGACAGGCATTTTAACGTTTGAACGTTTTGGGCATTTTAACGTTTTGGCATTTTAACGTTTTGGCATTTTAACGTTTTTAACGCTCTCGGCAGCGACGGCTCTGACCCCGGCAGGAGCATTTTAACACGCGAAGTATTTTCATAACTTCGGATACGCACGGCGGACCGCCGCCTGGTCATTCGCGGAAAGTTCCCTGTTCCATCCCGTCGCCCTACCACGCTTCAGAAATTTCTGAGGCATGGGATAGTGCATGATTGACTTTCGATCGTAGGGAGTTTCGATTGGATTTCTTACATAAATTCGATCCAACACTTGTTCCTTCACCTGAGGGGCTTTCCAAAAATTGGGGTATCCCATGTAATAGCGATAAACCTCTTCTTCGTTCCAAACCAAGCCAGAGTCGCCGCGACGGTGCTCATGAAGAAATCCCAAGGCGTGACCGAATTCGTGGAGAACCACGGTGCGGAGTTCCATATCACTCGTCGAATCCGAAACCTGTAGGTTCATGGTAGCCTTCCTGCGATTAATTCTCTGGGCGTAGGTACCGATGTGCGACCAATGGCCGCCTTTCGGGTCGAATGAAATCCGGATATCGCCCTTATTGGAAGTTTCCATAAAAGTAATCCCGCAGTATTTCGACCACGTGCCAGCCATGGCAATGACACGCCCTCTCAAATAAGGAGATCCACCAAAGAACTTGACCTCAAGCCTGCGCTTTCCCCATCTCAGGTCAGCATCCAGAAGAGCTTTATCCCCGTAGGGAGCGCCACCCACAAGTCCGCAAGGGGCCATGCAGGGCGAATTGACAAGGACTGATTCGGCAGGCTTAAAGGCTTCCCTCGCCATGTCGATGGCATCAGGGTCACCACCTGAGGAAGGCATCGATGCCCCGGATGGCATGGCTTCCGACGAATGCCGCACACAGCCTGTAATCGCAGAAGCCCCAATCAAAGCCATTAAACTGATATAATCTCTTCGTGTGTAATTAATTTTCATGGATTATTCGGTTTATGAATGACGGATCCACCTATCGCCTCGATCACCTCACTGCCACCCATTGTGGAAACCACAAACTGTATGGGAAGAGCGATCTCGTGCTCGTCGAGTGATACCTCTTCGATCACCGTCTTGGACGTCGGTTGCCCTGCAACGAGAATTCCGACAACGGCATTGGATCTGATGTCAAAAATGGGCGCTCCCGAATCACCAGGAAAAGTGTCTGCCTCGATCGCGATGGCCGGCCGCTGAAGATTATGTGTCCGATCCACATAATAAAGCGAATCGGCGTTGTCGGGATCGCTCAGATTGCGAGTATAATGCTTGAGGATGAGGGCTCGCTCCCGATCGGAGGTGTTACCCCCAGAACGGTTCCGAATTTTGTCTAGCTTGGCCATTCTGCTGGCCAAGATCGAAGCGAATGAGTTTATCTCCCTTGGCCTAAGCTCAAAGGGAAGTAGAACTCTGCAGTTCATATGAATCTTTTTTTGATTTCCTTGGGGATGACCAATGCAACAAAGGGCATCGGCATAGAGGGCGCGACGCAGGGATAAGGTAACGGGCTTGATTCCCTCGATCTCCGCTCGCTTGTTGTCAGGAGGAGAAATTTCAAGGATTGCGAAGTCGGGGACGCCAAAGCTCTCCCCCAGATCCTGATCCATCCCATACTTTTCATTCGGCGATTCTCGGTAGGAGCAAACAATCTTTTCGCGATCTACGGCGGCACCGATCGATTCATCAAACTCGTATTCGTAGAAGAATACAAATTCCAAGTCATCCATCTTCTCTTGATTCCGATAGGCCATGACACAGTGTTCCGCCGTGACGACGGTATTCTTCCCAATAAGAAATGCCGTACCAATGGGCGTACTGGGCCTCTTCTTGTCACGAATCATAGCAATCGCCGAAGCATTCTCCGAAATGTGTTTCACATTAAACACTTCAAAGTTGTCGTCGAATCCGTAAACCGCTTTATTAATGGCCTCCACCGCCTCTTTGGAGGTTGTACCTATCATCCTCCTCAATTCGGCAAGGTCAGAACGGATCGCGTCAGCAAACCGTACCAAGTGGTTCTGGGTCTCCTTGTCATAAAGAGATCTCGCTGATTTGTCTTCTCGAATTTCCCCGTAGAGCCGCTCGATCAGTATTAAAGTATCCACAAGTTTTTGCGTAAGGGCCACCCGAGCGTTGAAGAAGTCCGCCATTCTCTCCTCATCAAATGCTTGGAGAGCTTCATCAAAAGCCTGCCGGGCATCATCGAAGGCAGCTTTAACCTGTTTATAGTCCTCTCTGGCGGCGATCTTCGGGTCAACCAACTTTCGCTCACGATATTCGAACTCGTTTAGACTGCTAGGCCCAATCGCCTCCACCTGATAGCGTCCGCCCACAATTCCTTTGGCTAACACCTGAGCCGGAAGCTGTGCCGCGATCTTGTTCGCCTCCAGAATAAGACTGGAAGGATCATTGATTCGCGCGGTGACGGGATTCGAACTAGGTCGGGGCGAGGGGATGATGACTGAACCCTGAATGGCATCCTGCTGAATGACGGCGGATGCCTCAACAAGACCACCCTGTAGGGGCATAAGTTGAACCTTTGCTTCGGATGATGGAATTCTTTGTTCGGATTGGGCCGAAAGAGTTCCAGCCAAAAAACCAAGGACAAGCGGGAACAGAAAATTTTGTCCATGCATAATTTTTTCTCAAGCTGAAATCAGATAGATTGGACGAAGGATTTCGCCTTTCGCCGCCCGACTCATTATTCTCAGCGACGAGTGGCAGGGAAGGCCCCGACCGGATACTCGCTACCCGAGGTCTTCTGAAGCGAATAGTCTGGAGTCCTGCCACTCGGCATGGCTCCGGTTCCCACTACCTCACCATCGCGCCGCACCTTTGCCAAGCGGTATCCGATAAATCGCGGTTGCTTGATGATAAGTTTGCTGTTTTTAGTCACGCTCCAACCTACACCCAACTCGGCACTGGTAAGCTTATTCACTAGGGCTTTGTCAGCGGCGATGTTGATTTTGCCTCCTTTCTCATTATAGAATTCATATTCCAATCCATCCACCTTGATCAAGGAACGGATAATGTATTTATCCTCGAGATTCACGTGGGGAAACTTGCGTTGAATCGCCGGGATGATGTTTGGAGACAGTTCTGCATCAAAGGGAGCATCGTACAATACTGGATTCGTCACCTTGACGCTGAACTTGCTGGCATGTTTAGCGTTAAGTTCCGCCGCTGCTACACCTACGTAGGCCGCTTTCACATTGACATCATAGGTTTTGCTTCCTGTGCTTTCAGGAAGATCGATTCGTTTGGAACGACTGCTCATCAAAGAGTTAAGCTGATCCCGCGAGTACACATCGGACATTGGAACACTTTCTTCCTGAAGATTCGTCTTACGATGGAGATCTCCAAGATGCATGCCTTCCCTAGTGGGACGCACCAACGCAAAATTTCCATTGTCTTTCAACATCTGAGATACTGGTTCCGTACAGCTTGTTAGGCAGAGGCCAAGTGCAGCAATCGACGCTTGGGACACGAGACGAGGAAGGTTGTATTTCATAGCAATACAACCCATTAACACTAAGATCTATTCAAGGGAAGTAAAATTCGTTGCCGCTATGGATTTTTTTCTTGGGGAGGAAAAAACCGCTTCGAGTGCAACCCGGCAGCGAAAGCCGGAAGATTAAGAGACTTCGTGTCTTGAATCTATTGCGCGGAATATGGTTATCTGCCGACCAAGTTCTCGGCTGCGGAATTGAAGGAGGCTTGCCAGCGAGACGCCGATGCTCCTAGAATACCGCCACGCTTCGCACGTCTCACTATTTATTTCCCTCCGCCGAGATTATTTTGAGAGACAGGCCATAGAAGGGCATTTAATCACTGACACGCTTCGCACGTCCCGCCGTTGAGCATGGCGTCGAGGGAGCAGGCGTTTTTCTCGGCTTCGGTGTATTCGCGTTTGCCGGCGGTGGCGGCGGCCATGTGGCCGCGTTGTTCTTTTTTGACGTCGGTGGTGGAAAAAGTGCCGAGCGAGCAGTGATCGGTGAGCAGTGGAAAAATCGTGGGGTGAAATTTTTGAGGTGATTTTATGCGACCGCGAGGTCGCGGGTGGCGCGGACGGTGGGTTCGGGGAGGGTTTAACCCTTGGATTGGCGGTGTGCGATCTCGTCGCGGACGATGCCGCAGAGTTCGGCATAGGCCGTTTCTTCACGCTCGCCGTGGCAGACGCCGCCTTCATAGAGGTCGGGGCAGTAGCCGATGTAGCACTGGCCGTCATCCGACCAGCGGACGAAACGATGGTAGCGGTCTTCCGGTTTCATGGAGGTGTCCAAGCGATCGGGATCGGTGAGCGGCGATCAGGCGTACGAGAGTTTGCCCTTCGGTTCGGGGATGGGGCGGCCCAGGGATTTGGCGGTTTCGATCCATTCGGCGATGACGGTTTGGGCGTTGGCGACAGCCTCCTCGTAGGACGCTCCGTCCGCCATGCAGCCGGGAAGCTCGGGAACCTCCACGAGGAACGCTTTGTCCTCCTTGCTCCAGTAAATGATGAGTTCGTAGCGCATTTCAGTCGATGTCCGGTTGGTATTTGAGCAGCACGTTGCGCACCTGTTTGACCTGATATGCTTTAGCTTTGGCGCCAAGAGGCTGCAAGTTGAGAATCTCCTCCACGCCCTCCTTGAAGAAAATGACGTGGCTGCCGCTTCCCTGCCGCCGGGTGAATCCGGCTCGTTCCAGAAGGTGGCAGAGATTGGAGAAAGGAATGTTGGCATCGGATCTTCCCGTGAGGACGTCGGCAAGTGTTTTGCGGGCTTTGCTCACGGGAAGTCGGGGCTTGGGGGAGGTTTGTTTGAAGATGCCGGCGGGACGCCGGCTCTCCTTGAGTTTACTGGCACGCTTCGCAGGTGCCGCCGTTGAGCATGGCGTCGATGGAGCAGGCGTTTTTCTCGGCTTCGGTGTATTCGCGTTTGCCGGCGGTGGCGGCG
>CAZKQK010000057.1:0-31138 GCA_964554865.1 uncultured Luteolibacter sp.
GGGAACGGTTCAGCTCGAGGCGCAAGGACGGCGCGCGCAGGATGCGCGGGAGCGGAGCGGCGGCGGCTGGCGTTCTGTGGAGTGCGCGGGATTTGCGCGGCGGAAACGGATGAATTTGAATTTGGAAGTGGCGGGAACGCGACAGGAGGAAAACCGGAGCGCCCAACTCGCCCTAGGTCTCAAACTGGCCAGCTTTCACCAGATTCGGCAAGTTCGCCCAGAATGCGGCCCGGTGATTTCCAAGGCGGATCATCAGGGCCGAAGCATCTAAAAATTGAGAAGGCGCAGGAGGCGGTTGTGATCCCATGAGGCGTTGAGTTGCTCGCCTTTGATGCCTCGTTTCCTGGTTTTCTCACGGTTAAGCAGGTTGATGGATATGCTTCTGAGCGTGGCGAGGCTCTCGGCCGAAAAGCAGGTTCTTGCCCGGCTCTGGTCTTCGCGCATCACCACGTCGAGCACCCGGTGGCAGGAGTTCTCAACTTCCCAATGATCGCGCACCGCTCCGGCGAATTGCTCCACATTCAAGGAAAGACCGGTGAGATGGTTTCGCGGTTGCGCTTTGAGCGCCAGGACGTGGTCGGCATCCGCTTCGATGGTCTCGCGGGCGATCTTTTTCCGGCAGCCCATGGCGTCGGTGGTGACGATGCATCCCGTGAGTTCCAAGGTGCGCAGGAGCGTGGGGACGGCGGTGATTTCGTTGGTTTTGTCGGGGATTTTGAACTTGCCCGGAATGAGGCGGTTGGCTCCGGCCCATGCGTTACGATGTAGCGGCCGTCGCCATCAGCCTCGCGGGCGTGCCGGAGGGCTTTGCCGTAGATCCTCGCGGTCAATCGCCTCGTGCAGGCTTTGGGTCCGGCGCATGAAGCGGTCCTGGAAGTCGGCGGGGCCGAGGATCGGGAAGACACGGGTGAAGGTGTCGTGGCTGGGGATTCCGTCAGGCAGCGGCAGGAAGGATCCCGGCGGCAGGGTTGACTGTCATGCACCCCACCGCCGCACAATCACCGAACGATCATCCTCCCGGGATGCGGGCGATCACTTGGTGCCCGCGCCGGTGCCGGGGAGGAAGCGGTAATAGACTTCCAGCATCAGCGTGTTGAGGCAGGTGCGGTAATGGTTGTTGGTGGTGAATTGGGCTGCCACGGCACGGATGCCCCTGCCGCCGCCCGGAGCCTTCCACGACCCGTCGGGGTTCTGGTTTTTGAGGATTTGTTCGCGGAACATGGCGTTGTACCATTCCCATTCCCTGCCGCCGCGGTTCATCATGGCCTGGGCCTCGTAGTAGTGGCCGTAGAGATCGGAGTATTGGGAGTCATAGACAAACTTCGATTTGTCCATGATGTATTTCGCGCCCTTGCGGGCATCCGCCTGGGAGCCCTTGCCGCCCATTTGCAGGCAAAGCACACCGCCGCCGGTCATGGTCCGGTAGCCTTCGGCATGAGGGGCTTCGTTGGCGCGGGAGTAGGCGAATCCTCCATCGGTACAGCTCATCGAGCTGACGTAGTCAACGCCCCTGCTGAGCGCACGCTTGAGGCCCTTGAACTCGAGTCCGGTATGATCGCAGGCCTTGAGGGCCTGGATGTGCCAGGCGGCGATGGAGAGATCTCCGCCGCGCGAGCCGTCCGTGTCGTAGGAGTAGTCCCAGCCGCCGGACTTCTTGTGCTGGTTGTCGATGATGAACTGGCCCGCCTTGCGGGTGACCTCGTGAAGATTGGGCACGTTGATGTTGAGCTGCTTGCAGAAGGTGGAGGACTCGGCGAGCGCGTAGGTGGCGATGGAGTGCTCGTAGGGCCAGTGTTTTTCCGCCGGATTGGTGGAGAGTTTGCCATTGTTCTTCATGCCGAGGTTGATGAGGTAGGTCATCGCGCGCAGCACGTTGTCGCCGTATTTTTCGGAAATGGGGGTTTCGCAGTGGCCGAGGTAGGCGAGCAGGGCCAGCCCGGTCATGGCCGATTTGTTGGAGCCGGTCCAGGAACCATCCGAGCTTTGGGTGGACTTGAGCCAATCGAGGGCCTTGACCACGGCGTCCTCGCAGGCGGGGGTGCCACCGGTTTCCTGAAGGCGGGCGAGGCGGTCCTCCTTGGAGCAGCGTTTTTTCATGGTGGCCGGGATATTGCCGAAGCCGCCGCCGGTGCCGTCGCCGTCACCCCAACCGGATCCGAAGTCGTTGCCATCGCCGAAATCAAGCGAGGGAGTGGTGATGTCCACATCCGGCACGGGCACAGCCACCGGCGAGGCGGTGTTGGCGGTGATGACCTTGGCCATGCTCGAGGATGGCGAGGAAGGCTTGCGGTCGAGACTGGTCTGGACCTTGCGCTCCTCAAGGTTGGTGTCTTCGGTCAGGCTGGACTCGTAGGTGACGATCGTCGGGGTTTCCTTCACCATCAGTTGGATGGCGAAGATTCCGAGGATCAGACCGATGAGAACGACCACCAGTATGGCGATGATGACCGAGGAAATCGTCGAGTTTCTCCGCTGGGCGTGGAGGCGGGCCTGGGCTTCGGGGCTGAGATCGGCGTGAATGCTCATGGGCTTGTTGGGGAAAGGTTAGTCCTCCCGGGCGCGGGCGCCAGCAGAAAATCATTTGGGGGCCTTTGCCGGGTGGCTGGATTGGAAACGGCCGGGCCGGGCGTTTCTTGGGGTGATTTTACGGAAAACAACCAACCGTTGCCGCGAATCCGGACATTCGGGGGGTGAATGAAACCCACGAGAAAAACCCACGGGATCTCGCGGTCCGGCGGTTTCACGCTGACCGAGCTGCTGGTCGTCATCCTGATCATTGTCGTCATGGCGGTGCTGGTGAACGCCGGGGCGATGCGTTTCATCGAAAACGGCCGCAAGGTGAGGGTGATGTCGCAGTTCCGGGATTTCCATGTGGGGATGGGCCTGTTTGAGGCGGACTACACCAAGCCGCCGATTCCGAAATCGAAGCGGGATACCGGTTGGGACACGATTTATGGAGATCCCGGCGGGAGCTATGGCACCGAGTTCCTCGTTTCCGCACTGGCGGGCGAGGACAAGGACTATCCCTACAAGGAGGAAAACTTCTCGTCCAAGGACGTCAATCCCCGCAACGAGGCTTACATGACCTTTCCCTTCGCGCCGGACAGGAAGGGCGGGGTGGGTGATGACGGCAAGCTCTACGATCCCTGGGGAGGCGAGGTCATGGCGGCCATCAATGGATTCAAGTCCGATAGTCCGGCTTCGGTGCTGTTGGATTTCAACATATCCGAGCCCGGAAAGAACGACCGCCGCCTGCACACCTGGAAACTCGCCGAATACACCGAAACCAAACCCAGAGACCAGTCCTACGTTTTCTGGTCCTATGGCAAGGACGGGAAGAAGGGCGGGAGCGCCGGTGACAACCAGATGGTGGTGCCGCTTGCAGGTTCGGACGACGCGATTTCCTGGTAAGCGCATCCCTCAGGGGCTGGTCGCGCCTCAGGCGGACGATTCGCCGAGAATCCCGCGGCAACCGTCCCGGAGCAGGTCGATGACGTGGTCGAAGCCCTTTTGGCCGCCGTAGTAGGGATCCGGCACGCGCGGGACGTCGAACTCGGAGCAGAAGCCGACAAGCGGGCGGATCTTGTGGTGGAAACGGCCCTCGGGGTCGAGATTGCGGACGTCCTCAAGGTTTGATTCGTCCATGGTGATGATCCAGTCGAAGTTCTCGAGGTCGGCCTTGCGGATGCGGCGGGCGCGTCCGGTGATTTTGAATCCCTGGCGGGTGAGGGCATCGGCCATGCGGGGGTCCGGCGGCGAGCCCTCATGGTAGCCGATGGTCCCTGCGGAATCGATTTCAAACCCGTCGGCCAGTCCCTCGGATTCGACGAGCGAACGGAAGATGATCTCGGCCGCGGGCGAGCGGCAGATGTTTCCCATGCAGACGAAAAGAATGCGGCGGGTGGTGCGGGGGGAGTGCATGCCGCCGTGATGCTCCCGTTTCCAATGACGGTTCAATGACATTTTCGTCACATGATCGCGGGTGGGGGCGCTTGAAAGTCAGGCCGGGCGAAATGAACCTGAAACTCCGATATCTGAAACAACGAAAAAACCGAAAGGGGCGCGAAAGCGGAAGAGGGGGGGGACGGAACCCAAACCTTTCGGGATGTGGAATGCCCCGGTTTACCCCGCCACCGCCTTGCGGCGCTGGAGGAAGAGGTCGATGCCGTCCACCAGCGCGAGCCAGGAGGCCTCGATGATGTTTTCCGAAACACCGACCGTGCCCCAGTTCGATTCGCCATCCGAGGAAACGATGAGCACGCGGGTTTTCGCGGCGGTGGCGTCGTGGCCGTCGATGATGCGCACCTTGTAATCGACGAGCGAGACACCGGCGATTTCCGGGTAGAAGGGGAGCAGCGCCTTGCGGAGGGCGAGGTCGAGCGCGTTGACCACGCCGCGGCCCTCGGCGACGGTGAGTTCGGGCGTGCCGTTGACGGAGAGTTTCACGGTGGCCTCGCAGACCGGCGGGTGGCCGTCGCGGTATTGGCGGAAACTGGTGTGGTATTCGGTGAGGTCGAAGGGTTTCCGGTGGTCGCCGAGTTCGCGGCGGATGAGCAGTTCGAGCGTGCCGGCGGCGGCTTCGAAGGAATAGCCATCGTGCTCGAGTTCCTTCACGCGCCTGAGCACGGCCTTGGCCTCGTCCGATCCTTTGGCGAGCGGCAGGCCGAGTTGTTCGGCGCGCATCAGGATGTTGTCCTGGCCGCTGAGTTCGGAAACGAGGATGTTCCGCTCGTTGCCGACGCTGGCGGGCGCGATGTGCTCGTAGCTGCGGGCGAGTTTTTTGACCGCGTTCACATGCATGCCGCCCTTGTGGGCGAAGGCGGTGCGGCCGACGAAGGCCGCGCGGGCGAAGCGGGGGTTGTTGGAAACATCGTCCACGAAGTACGATATTTCCCGTAGTTTTTCGAGATGCGGGACGACCGGGATGCCCATCTTGAGCTGGAGGATGGGAATCACGGAGGTGAGATTGCAGTTTCCGGTGCGTTCGCCGTAGCCGTTGATGGTGCCCTGAACCTGGACCGCCCCGGCTTTGACGGCGGCGATGGCGTTGGCCACGCCGAGTTCGCAGTCGTTGTGGGTGTGGATGCCGACCGGGGTGCCGGGGATGCGCTGGCGGACGGCGGAGCAGATGACCATCACTTCGGATGGCAGGGTGCCGCCGTTGGTATCGCAAAGCACCAGGCAGGAGGCGCCGCCTTCCGCCGCCGCTTCGAGAGTGGCCAGCGCGTGTTCGGGCGAGTCCTTGTAGCCGTCGAAGAAATGCTCGGCGTCATAGACCACCTCGCGGCCGTTGGCGACCAGGTGGGCCACGGTGTCGCGGATCATCGCCCGGTTTTCCCCGACGGTCGTGCGCAGCACTTCGGTGACCTGCATTTCCCAGCTCTTGCCGAAGATGGTGACCACGGGTGTCTCCGCCTCCAGCAACAGGCGCACCTGAGGATCGTCCTCCACGGGGATGCCGGCGCGGCGGGTCGAGCCGAAAGCGGCGAGCTTCGCGTGGCGGAGTTTCAGTTTTTTCGCCTCGCGGAAAAACCCGACGTCCTTGGGGTTTGAGCCCGGCCAGCCGCCCTCGATGTAGTCGACTCCGAAGGCATCAAGGCGTTGGGCGATTCGCAGCTTGTCGAGGCCGGACAACTGGAACCCTTCGCCCTGGGTGCCGTCGCGCAGGGTGGTGTCATAGAGGGAAACGGACTTGTGGCTCATCGTCGGGAGCGCGGACGCTACCGGCCCGCCGCCGCTTGGGCAAGGGGGAAGAGGGTGGGGGAGGGGCAGCGCATCCAAGTCCTCCCTTGCCCGGGGGCATCCGCCGATGAAAGGAACATCCCTTGAATGGGGTATCCACAACGCCGGTCTCTCCCGCCATGATGTGGCGCGGACCGGTCATTCACTCCGAAATCCCATGAACCGACGAGAAATCCTCCGCACCACCACCCTTGGCGGCATTGGCCTGATGGCCGCCCGCACCGTTCCGACCGCCCTTGGTCAAACCCGCACCCCGGGAGCGAATGATCGCCTGCGGGTGGGAATCGTCGGATTTTCCGATCGCCTGGCAAGTTCGCTGCTCCCCGCCTTCAAGGCCTTCATGGAGCGGCAAAACTGCGAGATTGTGGGGGTGTCCGACCTGTGGAGCCTGCGCCGGGAGGAATCGGAGAAGTGGTTCACCAAGCACATGGGCAAGGCCGTGCCGACATACCGGAACAACGAGGAGCTTTACGAAAAGGCCAAGCCCGATGCGGTGATCATCTCGACCGCGGATTTCCAGCATGCCCTGCATTGTGTGGAGGCGGTCCGCGCCGGATGCGACGTGTATTGTGAGAAACCCTTCGCCGAGACGATGCAAGACGCCCGCGAGGCGCTCAAGGCGGTGAGGGAAACCGGCAGGATCGTGCAGATCGGATCGCAGCGCCGGTCTGGCAGGACTTATCACGCGGCCCACGACTATCTGAAGAGCGGGCAGTTCGGCCCCATCGTCGCGGCGGAGATGTCATGGAATGTCAACCAGCCGGGACGCTGGAGGCGGCCGGAATTGGTCGCGAAACTGCGCGAGCGGGACATCGATTGGAAGCGCTTCCTGATGAACCGCCCGGACGCTCCTTTCGACGCGCGGAAATACCTCGAATACCGCCTGTTCTGGCCCTATTCGTCCGGCATCGCCGGGCAGTGGATGTGCCATCAGATCGATACGATTCACTGGTTCACCGGACTGCCGCATCCGCGTTCGGTTTCGGCAAACGGAGGCATCTATCAGTGGAAGGACGGCCGCACGAATTTCGACACGCTCACCGCGGTCTTCGATTACGGTCCGCCCGATGATCCCACGCAGGGTTTCCAGGTCACCTATACCAGCCGCAACAGCAACTCGGCCGGCGGAACCAGGGAGATCTATTACTCGAATGGCGGCGAATTGAACCTCGACACCGGCAAGGTTTCCCCGAACGGCGGACTTCCCGGCGATGTCGCGGCGGTGATGGGACTCAAGGAAAACCGGCTCAAGCCCTTCAAGCTTGGCAAGGCCGGTCCGGCGTCCACCGCCGCCAACATGGGCAGCGACCCGATGACCGACGCCCACATGCTCAACTGGCTCGAATGCGTCCGCTCGCGCAAGCAGCCGCACGCTCCGGTCGAGGCCGGGTACCAGCACTCCATCGCCTGCATCATGGCCAACGCCGCCGCCCGCACCGGCGAGCGCGTGACCTTCGACGCCAAGACCCAGGAGGTCATGGCGGGAGGCAAGGCGTTCCATCTCTGAAAACCCTGTTAGATCCGCAAATGAGACCCAGCCGCCGACATTTCATCGGGACCGGAGTCATGGCGGCCGCGGGGCTGTCAGGCCCGCGGCCGTTCGCCGCCGATTCCAAGCCCGCGCTGTTTTCGGCGATGGGAGTGTCCGGTTCCATCGCCAAGGCGGCGAAGCTGAAGAAACTCGGCGCCGGGTTTCTAACAGTCGGCACCGGCGACCTGCTGGTGCCGGGCCAGGCGGAGGAGGTATTCCTGCCGCTCATGGAAAAGGCGCTTGCCGCACCGCTTCCGGTGCTCGCCTGCAACGGTTTCATCCGCCCGGCGAACCTGCGCTGCGTGGGGCCCGGGGCGAATCACGACGAAATCCTGGTGTGGGCGGAGAGCGCCTTTGGCCGCCTCGCGCGGGTGAAGGGGAAATTCATGGTCTTCGGCAGCAGCGGAGCGCGCAAAATCCCGGGCGGCTGGCCCAGGGAAAAGGCGGAGGGGCAATTCGTCGCCCTGTTGAAACTCCTGGGACCTCTCGCGGAAAAGGCGGGCATCACCGTCGCCGTCGAGCAGCTTCAGGCGTCCGAGTGCAACTTCATCAACCACATCAACCACGCCGCCGGACTGATCCGTTCCGCGGAGCATCCGCGCATCCGCCTGCTGGCCGATCTTTTCCACATGGCGCAGGGCGGGGACTCGCCTGCAGATCTCAAAGCGGCCATGGATGTGGTGGCGCATGTCGAAATCGCCGAAAAGGGAGACCGCACTTATCCGGGCGTGAGGGGTTATGATTTCCGGCCCTACTTCAAGGTGCTGCGCGAGACTGGCTACAAGGGGACCATCAGCATCGAGGGGCGTGGCGAGGATTCGCAACTTCCCGCCGCTTTCGCCGAAATCTCACGCCAGGCGGCGGATGTCTGAGACCGCGGCCGTCATTTCACCTTCAAGCCTGTTAGATCGGGCTTGAAGAGCGAGTCCGGCAGATTTGAACCGATCTCCGGTTTGTCGAACACGGTTTTCACGCGCGACCTGTCACGAAACTCCATCTCCATCGCGGAAAGGTTGTTGGTTTTCGGATCGATGCTCAGAAACAGCCAGGGGATCTGCGAGCGCAGCTTGCGATCCCTGGGTTTGAGCGTGAACTGGTGGATGCCGGAGTCGATCCGGTGCTCGGCCACCTCGAAGGACGCGGCGAAATTCCCGATGGTGCTGAAACCCTTTCCCGTCAGCACCGAGAAACGCGCCGCCCGAGGCGAGTCCGCCGCCACCACCCGCGCGGTCTTGGCCGTGTAATCGACCAGCGTGAAGCTCGTGCCGTCCGAAAACGCGACGGTTGCCGGCGGTTCCCCGAGTTGCCAGCGCACCCGGTCCGGCCTGGCGAAGCTCAGCTTTCCGCGCGTGGAAACCGGTTGTTTGAGGGCGGGAAGTTTGCGCTCCTGGGTGAATGTCGCCTCCAGGGTTTTGATTTCCGCCTGACGTTTCAGCCAGGTGTCAAGCACGCCCTGGTCGCCATGAACGAAGGCGAGGGGCGCCAGCCACGCGGACATCGCGGCGGTCATCCGGATCGGAAGCGTGGTGATTCCCAAACGCACGCCCGCACCATCTTCCCCGGCGCTCCGGGGATCAAGGCAAAGTATCCGGGTTTCCCAACCTTCGGGATTGGCGGAGGGTCGCGGGTCGTTTAGAACCGCCCCCGATGCAGACACCCCGCGTGGACGGACTGAAGGTTATCGAGCTTATCGGAATCGGTGGCTCCGGGCGCGTTTATCTCGCCCGCGACGAGCAGGGCGGCGAGGTGGCGCTCAAGATTTTCGACGAAACCGCGGTGAATCGGGGTTTGCTCGAAAGCTCCACCCTCAGGCTGGAACGCGGCGGTTGGCCGGACGGCGTGCTGCCGGTGCTCTCCGCGGAGTTCGGCGAGATCCCCGCCATCCGGGTGACTCCGGTGGCGTTGGAGACCAGTGAGGATGGAAGCCGTGGCCCCCGGTCGCTCCAGCACCACCTGGCCGCCCACCCGGGCCTTGATTCGTGGAAATTGGTGAAATCCATCGCCCGCGCCCTGGCCGCCATGCACGCCAAGGGCGTCGCCCACGGCAATGTGAAGCCCGGAAACGTCATCCTCGATGACAACGGCGGCGCGATCCTCACCGACTGGGCACTCGGCAATATGCCCGGAATCCAGCGCATGGCCTTCACCGATGCCGTGCTCTATCAGGCCCCGGAGCAACTCAAGGATCCCGGCGGCCATGCCGGTCCGGATGTCTTCCGGCGAGATGTCTTTTCCTTCGGCGTGATCTCCTACCGCGTTCTAACAGGACGCTTCCCGCGCTGTCATGATACCTTCGACTACGTCGCCCCGCCATGCGGCGAGACCCGCCGCGAGGGCTTGAAGGCGGATCTGGGGAAAATCGCCGGCAACCTGGAAAACCAGGCGGATTTCTCCTGGCCGGACGAGCCGCGCAATCCTCTCGAAGCCGGATATCGGCAGTGGATCGACCGCTGCCTCGCGCTTGATCCGCTATCGCGTCCACTGGCGATGACCGAAGTCGCGGAGGGATTCGACGCGGCCGACCGCGCCCTCTCGGAGGAAAAGGAAAGGGAGGAAATCCTGAAATCGCGCAATCGTGCCGAGCGTCGTTCGCGGTTCGCGTTTTTCACCGCCGGAGCCATGCTGATGGTGGCATTGGTCTTTGGCGTTTTGTGGCACCTTTCCAAGTCCCGGTTGATTCATGAGAAACTCGGCGCGGCGGAAGCGGTGCGCACCCACAAGGCGGCGGCGGAGACGGCCCTCGCGCGCCAGGTGGAGGCCGAGGCGCAGATGGAAAAAAGCCGGCTGGAGATGGAATACGAACGCGATGTGGGACTGGCCCGTCTGGAAGCTTCCCGGCTTATCGGCGACCATCTGTTCAATTGGGCGATGGAAAAGGGCCACCGCAGCTTGCCCCCGCTCGATGGGCGGGAGCTTCGCCTCAAGCGACTCGAACGCTACTTCGAGGATTTCCTCACCCGCACCGCCAGCATCGACGCGCTTGCCGACGAACGCGCCCGCGCCCGGCTCCAGCTTTCGGAAATCTCGCTTGCCGCCGGTGACGAACCCGCCGCCACCAAGCGCCTCGACGAGGCGCTCAAGGCATGGTCCTCACTGCCGATGGATGCCGACCTGAGGTTCCGCGTGGCCACCAACTCGCTGCTTCTCGCGCTGCTTCGCCAAACCCGTTCCGATCCGGAAACCGCCGCCGCCTTCGCCGCCGCCCGCAAGGCCCTTGCCGAAGTTCCGCGCGCCTCGGCCGATGCCGACCTGTTAGACCAGCGCCTCGCCATCCTCGATTTCCATGAGGCGAAACTGCTCGCCGCCAATGGGGACGACACCCGCGCTTTGGAACAGCTCATGCGCGCCACCCAGACGCTGAACCGCATCGCCGACCAACGGCCGGACGCCGTCATCCTGCGTTCCGAGCTGGCCGCCTGTTATCTCTCGTCCGCCACCATACTGGAAGGCATCGGCAGCCTCGGCGACGCCCGCGAGGTCCGCACCCTCGCCATGGCGGAACTCAACAAACTGCTCGCAAACCGCCCCGGCGACCTGGCCCTGCGGCTCGAACTCGCCGGTTGCCACGGAGCCATGGCCGAGGCCGCCGTTTTGTCCGGTGACATCACCGGTGCCGAATCACTGTCCCTGGAGGCGCTCAAGCTGCTCGACGGCATTCTCCTCGAACAACCGGACCACGTCGAGGCGCTCTCCCGCAAGGCCGCCCAACTCGGACTGCGTGCCGGCATCCGCCGGGACCGTGGCATGACGGCGGAAGCCATCGCCGATTTTGACGAAGGCATCCGCCTGCTCGAACGTCTCCGCGCCTCCGCGCCCGCCAATCCGCTCGTCGCCTACCGCCTCAGCCTGCTGTGGTGGCAGAAAGGCCGCATGCTCGGCATGGCCGGCAAGCGCACCGAGGAAATCTCCCTCATGGGGCGTGCCAGAAACCTGCTCGCCGACCTCGAATCCAAACCCGCCGTTTCCGGTCCCCGGCCCGAGCAGTTGCAGCGCTCCACCGCCTATCTGCTGGGCGACCTCGGGCACGCCCTCCAGCTTGAAAACCGCCTGCCGGACGCCGGGCGGACTTTCGAGGAGGCCGTAAACCTGTGGGAAGGCCTGCTCCGCTCCCGCCCCCAGAGCGAGGAATACAGCGAGGGGCTCACCTGGTGCAGGCAGCGACTCGATGATTTGCAATGACTCCCCGTTTTTGGGGAGAAACCTTTTGCCACCTCCGGTGTTCAATCGCCGCGAACTACCAATCCCATGAAAAATCCCTGGATATTCCCAGTCGCTACCCTGCTCGTCGGTGCTGTCGGAGGCTACATCTCCGGTAACAACGCCAGCCCCGCCGCAGACGCCACCACCTCCGAAAGCTCCGCGATCAAGACCCGTTCGAATGGTCGCGGGGATTCGGCCGCCGACGCTTCGTCACGCCGCTCCGCCCGTGGCTCAAGCACCGATGAGATCGTCCGCCTTCCCGGCAGCAACAGCCGGATGCAGGCTCTGATGGATTTCTACGCCGGCCTCACCCCGGAGCAACTCGAAGAGGAGGCCCGCAAGCTTGAAAACCTGCCGATGAACGAGCGCATGATGGCCTCGTTCCTCCTCTTCGGCCGCTGGGGGGAAACCGATCCCACCGCCGCCATGGCCTTTGCCAGTACCCTCGGCTGGACCGGCATGATCGTGCGCCCCACCATTCTCCAAAGCTGGGCCGGCACGGATCCCGCCGCCGCCGCGAAATACTATGCGGCCAATCCCCGCGAATTCTCCGCCATGGGCATGATGGGCGGAGGCCGCGGGCCGATGGGCGGCCAGAACGGCGCCTCCATCATCGCCGCCGAGTGGGCCAAGCAGGATCCCGCCGCCGCATTGGCATGGGCCAACACCCTGACCACCGAGAAAGCCCAGGCGCTGGAGTCCATCCTTGGCGAGGTAGCCAAGACCGATCCCAAGAAGGCTGCTGAAATGATCGCCTCGATGAGCGGCGACCTCGGCGGCGCATATCGCACCATCGCCTCCCAATACGGAGCTTCCGATTTCTCCGAGGCCCAAACCTGGATCCGCACCCTTCCTGCCGATCAACAGGGCCGCGCCCTTGCCTCCGCCATCGGCGGACTCTCCAATACCAACCCCGAAGCCGCCGCGGCCGAGGTGTTGGCCATGGCCCCGGGTGAAAACCGTGACCGGGTGGTCGATGATGTCGTCGAGGACCTCGCACGCATCAATGTCCAGCTCGCCGCCGACTTCCTCAAGAAGCAGGACAGCGAGAACGCCATCCGCAATGGCATGCGCGCGCTCATGCCGGCCTGGGTTGCCAGGAATCCCTCGGCCGCCTTGGCCTTTGCCGACTCCTACGGCCCCGGTCCGGTGCGCGACTCCGGGGTGCAATCCTATCTCTGGAGCAATACCGCCGCCTCTCCGGCCGAAAACGTCAAGATCGCGGAAACCATCACCAACGACGGTGATCGCAGCCGCTCGGTCGGCATGATCGCCATGCGCTGGATGCGTGAGGACGAACCGGCCGCCCGCGCTTATGTCGAACAATCCAGCGTTCTCCCGGACCAAGCCAAGGACCGCATCCTCGAAGGTCGCGGATTTGGCGGCGGTCCCGGCGGCGGAGGCGGCCCCGGTGGTCGCGGACGCCGCGGCGGCAACTGAGCCCACCCTGTCACACCTGGCAAAGCCCGGCGATCCGCATGCGGTCACCGGGCTTTGTTTTTGCAAAAATGAAATGCCCGTTTGACTTGTCGGCTTCAGCGCTTACCGGTTCCCCCGTCCGCCGGAACTCCAGTCCCCCGCGCGGCGTCGGACCATGAAAAGCGAAGGACGCGGCCCCGAAAGCGCGATGATCTGCCTGATCGTCGCCGTGATCGTGGCCTTTGGTTCCGGCGTGGCCGCCGCACGGCACTCGGCGGATTGGAATGGCAAGCGGACGGAGGACACCTGCGTCTCGCAGGTTGACTGTGATTCCCTCGCCGCTGTCCGTGGTGGCAAACCGTGGCTGACTGGCGGAACCTTGGCGCAGCCCGTCGCCTGGGCTCCCCTCTGCCACTCGGTGTTTCTCAAACTCCCGTGTGACATCCCGTTTCCCCACCTGCCATCGGCAAACGAAGGGGTGCGGGGAAGGGCGCCGCCGGCATTGGCATGGGCGTGACCCGTGGGGATATGCTCCCGCGGCCGTATTTCCCATGGGGTATGGCCGTCTGGTTGGGGCAACCCGCGGATCGCGCCATCAGTAACCCGGTTCGATCCGGCGCGCCGTCTTCGTGCGCGTCCCGACATCGGGATTGTTATCTGACGCCCGCCGGGTGGCCGGGCTTTGCCGATTCCCAACCTTCCCAAAATCATGATACATTCCATCACATCCGCGATTGTCGCCTGCATGCCGCCGACAGTCACCGCCATCAACTTCCAACCCGCCCCGCAGCCATGATCACCTGGCTCATACCGAACTTCATCGGCGGAAAAAACAACCGCGAGATCAACCGCATCCGGCCGACCGTCGCCCGCATCAACGAGATCGAGCGGACCTTGCGGAGCGAACCGCCAGGGCATTTGTGTCAACTCACCGCCAACTGGCGGGAGCACCTGTCGCGCTACCTTCCGCTGGAGACGCCATCCGCAATCGAACTTCGCAACATGGATGCGGAACAACTCCGCGCCGTTGCCGAACGTGTCGAAAGCCGGTTTTCCGCGCTTCGCTCCGAGTTTTCATCGCTTCCCGCCCGGGTCGAAGCCACCGCCACCGGCATCGCCGAGGCATGCGCCGCATTCCAACGCGTCGAGGAACGCTTCGCGAAGTCCGGGGCGAAATACCTGGAACGCATCCTGCCCGATGCCTGCGCGGTCGTGAAAAACGCCGCGCGCCGTCTCTGCGGGAGCCATATCTCCGTAAACGGCAAGGAAATGACCTGGGACATGGTCCACTTCGATGTCCAGTTGATCGGCGGCATCGCCCTGCACCGCGGATTGATCGCGGAAATGCAAACCGGCGAGGGCAAAACCCTGGTGGCCACCCTGCCGGTATATCTCAACGCGCTCACCGGCCTCGGTGTCCACGTCGTCACGGTAAACGACTATCTCGCCGCCCGCGACTCCGAGTGGATGGGCGCGCTCTACCGTTCGCTCGGCCTGTCCGTCGGCTGCATCCTCGGCGGAATGTCTCCGGCGGAGCGCCGCGCCGCATACCGCTGTGACATCACCTACGGAACCAGTTCCGAATTCGGCTTCGACTACCTGCGGGACAATGGCACCGCGCTTCATCGCGACGAACTCGTCCAGCGCGGTCACCACATGGCCGTCATCGACGAGGTGGACTCGATCCTCATCGATGACGCGCGCACCCCGCTCATCATTAGCACCGCTGCGGAGGGTTCCTCCGACCTCTTCGGCGCGCTCAACAACCGCGTCGAACAACTCGTCAAACGCCAGACCGACCTGTGCAACCGCTTTGCCGCGGAGGCCGAATCGCATCTCGCGCAAGGCGATCACGCCGCCGCCGGACTGTCCCTGCTCAAGCTCAAGCTCGGCCAGCCGGGCAATCGCAAGCTGCTCCGCTTCATGGAGAACCACGAACTCCGCCGCCTGCTCGAAAAAACCGAACTGGCCCACCAGCGCGGCTCCTTCCGCAAGGACATCAAGGAGCTCCGGGAACGCCTGTTCTACGTCGTGGATGAGAAAACACGCGACGTGGACCTCGTGGAAATGGGACGCCGTTTCCTCGCTCCCGATGATCCGGACTACTTCACCCTCCCCGATGTCGCGAAGCTGATCGGGGAAATCGCATCGGACCCGGGCCTTTCCGAAACCGAAAAACCCGAGGCCATGAGGCAGGCACGCGCGGAACTCGGGGAACGGGCCGCCCGCGTCCACGCGATCTCGCAACTCCTCAAGGCCCACTGCCTCCACGAACGGGACGTCCACTACGTCGTCCGCGATGGCAAGGTGGTCATCATCGATGAGGGAACCGGTCGCGAAATGGACGGCCGCCGCTGGTCGGACGGACTCCATCAGGCGGTCGAGGCCAAGGAACGCGTCGCCGTCGAGAAGGAAACCCGCACCTGCGCCACCATCACCCTGCAGAACTATTTCCGCCTCTATCGGAAACTCGCGGGGATGACCGGCACCGCCGAAACCGAGGCCGCCGAGTTTCATGATATCTATCAACTCGACGTTCTGCCCATCCCCACCCATTCGCCGAACATTCGCGTCGATGAAAACGACCAGATCTACGGAACCCGCCGCGAGAAATACGCCGCCGTGGTGGAAAGGATACGCGCCGCCCACGCCACCGGCCAGCCGGTGCTCGCGGGAACCGCTTCCGTGGAGGCTTCGGAAACCCTCTCGCGCCTGCTCCGCCGTGCCGGCATCCCGCACAGCGTGCTCAATGCCAAGTTCCACGAACAGGAGGCTGAGATCGTCTCCCGCGCCGGACTTCGCGGCGCGGTCACCGTGGCCACCAACATGGCCGGACGCGGCACCGACATCAAACTCGGCCAGGGCGTGGCGGAACTCGGCGGCCTGCTCGTCATCGGTACGGAAAGGCACTCCTCCCGCCGCGTGGACCGCCAGCTCCGCGGCCGTTGCTCGCGCCAGGGAGATCCCGGCCGGACGCGGTTCTTCATCTCGCTCGAGGACGACCTGATGCGCCATCACGCCGCCCAGGACCTCATGGCCGGACTCATCCGCAAGGGAAGCGGCGGCCCCGGCCCCGCCACCCAGTCGCTAGGCAGACTCGTCGGGGAGGCGCAGACCCGGGTCGAGCAGCGCGACTACCGCGCCCGCAAGCAGGTGCTGGACTTCGACGACGTGATGAACCTCCAGCGCGAAATCGTTTACGGCTTCCGCACCGGGGTGCTGCTTGCGGACGATGCCCGGGCGCTCGTTGCCGATCTGATGGGCGAGGCGCTTTCCGCCATGCCTGCCGATCCCCATGAGGAGGACGAAGCGCCGCATGACCAACTCGCCGGATGGCTGCGCGGGCACCTGCTCGTCCCGGTTTCATCCGGGGATCTTGCCGAATCCGGACGCGCCGCGAACATTCTCCTGGCCGAATATGAAAACCGCATGGCCGGTCTTCCCCCGGAACAGGTGGATCGCCACGCCCGGCTCATGCTTCTAACAGCCATCGACAACGCGTGGATGGAACATCTCGAACTGATGGACGATCTCCGGGAAGGCGTTTTCCTGCGCGCCCAGGGCCAGAAGGATCCGCTGGTCGAATACAAGAACGAGGCATACTCGGTTTTCTCCGGCCTCATGGACCGGATTCGCAGGGATGCCCTCGTCAACCTGTTCCGCGCCATCCCCATGCCCGCACAGCGGGAGTGGTCGCCGGACGCGGCGCTGGCCTCCGCCTCATCCGCCGCATCCAGCAGCAGAAACGCACCCTGCCCCTGCGGCTCCGGAAAGAAATACAAACGCTGCTGCGGAAACACCGGTTGAACGCGACCCCATCCGTCAGGACCGCTCGGCCGTCAGGCGCTGGGATCCCCACACCGCCAGGAATGTGATCAGCAGCAGCAACGCGCTCATCGCGTTGATCACGGGAAGCTCCCGGCTTTTCTTGATCATGCTGTAAATCACCACCGGCAGCGTGTCGGATCCCGGTCCCTTGACGAAGAAGGTCACCACGAAGTCATCCACCGAGAGCGTGAAGGCCAGCAGCCCGCCAGCCAGTATCCCGGGGGCAAGCATCGGCAACACCACCTTGCGGAACGCCTGGAGGCGCGTGGCCCCGAGATCCCGCGCCGCGTCCACGATCTGGAAGTCGAAGTCCTGAAGCCGCGACCGCACCACCAGCGCCACATAACTCACGCAGAATGTCACATGCGCGATCGTCACCGTGACAAGACTGAGTTGAATGCCGAGGGACACAAACAGCAGCAACAGGCTCATCCCCATCAGGATCTCGGGAAGCACCAGCGGCACGGTGATCAGCAAGCCGTGGGCGGTTTGCAGCCTTGACCGGCGCCGGTGCATGGCAAAGGCCGCGCAGGTTCCGAGTATCATCGCGCCGATGCTCGCGAAAACCGCCACCCGCAGCGAGTTGAACAGCGCCAGCCACAGATCCTCGCGTTCCAGCAGACGTTCATACCACTTCAGCGTGAATCCCTGCCACCGCGTGCCGAATCTCGATTCGTTGAATGAGTTCACGATCAGCACGCCGATCGGCAGATAGAAGAACGCCAGCACCAGCAGCGTCGTCACCAGCGGCAGCCGGCTGTTTCTCATCTTGCGGAGTGGCCGTTGGTTTCGCGGCGGCGGAAGAGCAGGGGAGCCAGCACCGCCAGGGTGAGAATGGCGGACATCGCCGACGCCGATGGCAGGTTGCGGTCGGAGAAATTCCGTTGCGCGATCTTGTTGCCGATCATCTGCCCGTCGGTGCCGCCCACCAGATCCGGCACCACATAGGACCCGAGCATCGGCACAAACACGATCACCAGCGCGGTGGTTATGCCTTTCCGTATGCCGGGGACAAACACCGACCGGAACGCGCGCAGGGCCGAGGCGCCCAGATCGCGCGCGGCGTCCAGCAGGCCGAAGTCGAATTTCTCCGCCGCCGCATACAAGGGCAGGATCGCGAACGGCAGATAGGTGTAAACACTCACCACGATCACCGCGCCGGAGTTGAAGAGCAGCGACTCGTTTTCCCCTAACAGGCCGATGCCCCTCAGTGTCCGCGCGATCATCCCCTCGGAATGCAGGATCTGGTTCCACGCGAACACCCGGATCAGGAAATTCGTCCAGAACGGCACGATCACCAGCAGCAGCAGCCGCGCCCGCCACGCCTTAGGCACCCGCGCCAGGAACCACGCCACAGGCAACGCCAGCACCAGGCAGATGCCGGTGGTCAGCGCGCTGATCCACAGCGTCCGCCACAGCAGCGCCAGCACGCTCTTCTGCCCGAACACCCGGAACTGCGAGAGCGTCCAGCCATCGCCGATGCCGCCGGACGGGTCCGTTTCCCGGAACGCGATCGCCAGCACCAGCGCCGCCGGGACCAAGACGAACAAGCCCAGCCAACCCAGGCTGGGCAGCGTGGAAAGGATCTCGCGGGACACCCTTCTTTCCATGGTCGGGCGGATTCAAGCGCCACGGCGCGCGCTTGGCGATGGTTTTCTCACGGCTTCTTGATTCGGCGCGGACTCCCGTTATGCTCCGCGCCATGTTCTCCAAGCGCCACGGCCCGCCCGGGTCCTCGCCGGCCACCCTCACGCCGCATCTGGTCGATGGCGTCCCCGCCAAACCGGTCATCCATATCATCGAATACGACCGGGAAAACCTCGCCGAGCGAAGTAATGCCGGGATCGGCGACCTCGCGGAACGCCTCGATTCCCGTGGCGTCACGTGGATCAACATCGACGGCCTCGGAGACGTCGAAGCCCTGAGCTATCTCGGCGAGCGCTTCAACCTGCACCCGCTCGCCCTGGAGGATGTGCTCAATACCGGCCAGCGGCCCAAGATCGAGATCACACAGGACTACGTCTTCATCTGTCTGCAAATGGTCTACCAGAATAGTGAGCGCACCGTTTGCGGCGAGCAGGTGAGCCTGTTTCTCGGCAGGAATTTCGTCATCACCGTGCAGGAGGAGGGCGACTACGATGTCTTCGAGCCCGTGCGGGAACGCATCCGCTCCGGCCGCGGAAACATCCGCCGGTCCCGCGCCGACTACCTGTGCTACGCCTTGCTCGACTCCGTCATCGACCACTACTACCCCGTGCTGGAGGATCTCGGCGAGGCGATCGAGGAAATCGAGGACCGGCTCCTCGACAAACCTTCCCGGGAAATGGTTCTCACCCTCCACGAGCACCGCCGCAACCTCACCCAGATCCGCCGCTTCGTCTGGCCCCTGCGCGATGTGGTGAACTCCATGCTCCACGAAGCCTCGGGTTTCATCTCCCCGCCCGTCAGGGTATTCCTTCGCGATTGCTACGATCACACCGTGCAACTCATGGACCTTGTCGAGACCCACAAGGAACTCACCGCCTCGCTCATGGAACTCTACCATTCCAGCGTCGGACTGAGGACCAACGAGATCATGCGCGTGCTGACCGTCATCACCTCCATCTTCATCCCGCTCACCTTCATCGTCGGCGTATACGGCATGAACTTCGCCGAAAAGTCGCACGACGGCCGTGTGCTCCCGCTCAACATGCCCGAGCTGTACCATCCCTACGGCTATGTCGGCGTGATGCTGCTCATGCTCGCCATCGCCATCGGCCAGCTGATCCTCTTCCGCCGGATGAGGTGGCTCTGAACAGGAATCGCGATGCGATTCGAAAATCCGCCGGATTTTTTCCCGGCATTTTCCGGAGGGTGTGATACGCTCCCCCTTCATGAAACGTCGCCTCGCCTTTTTGGTCGCCGCAGCTTCCGGACTTTATTTGCTGCTCGCGGTTCCCATTCCCGATCCGCTGCCATTCATCGATGAGGCCACGGCGCTCCTGGTCTTCGTCAATGCCATGGCCTACCTCGGCTACGATGTGCGCCGCTGGATCCCGTTCCTGGGCAAGGGCAGGGGAGCGAAATCCGGAGCCGTCAAGCCTTCCCGGGACGTGACCATTGACGTTTGACCCGCCTCCCCTTTCCGCAATGGAAGAAACGCCCCGCCCGGCGCGTAATCCGCGCCATGGCAGACGCCTCAAAGCCCACCACCCTTCGCCGCCCCTGGGGCCTTACGTTTTTCGGACTCCTGTCCATTGCCGCGCTTGTCTCGATGCCCATCGTGGCCGGTGCCCCCGGCGGTCGGGAAATGCCGGACGCCGTCCGTTTCCTCGGGCATTTCCACCCGGTGGTGCTGCACCTCCCCATCGGCGTGTTCATCCTCATTCTTTTTCAGGAACTCGGCCTGATCTTCTTCCGCAAGGGGCGTGAAAACACCGCCACCGGCCTCTTCCCCCTGTTTTTCGGCGCGGCTTCCGCCATCGTCGCGGTGATCGCCGGTTTCCTTCTCTATCAGGGCCATGGCGACGACTACGCCGGCCAGGAACTCGCCGAACGCCATCTCTGGGGCGGGCTTGTTTTCGCCGTGGCGGCCGTGCTCACTTTCATCATCAAGGCATGGACCGTCGCGCTTGCCGCCAACCCCGCCTGGTACCGCCTGCTGCTCTTCGGCAGCGTCGGCATCATGGGCTTTGCCAGCCACGACGGGGCCTCGCTCACCCACGGCAGCGGCTACCTGACCAAATACGCCCCCGATCCGCTGCGCAAGGCGCTCGGCATGAAATCCCCACCGGCGAAATCCCCCACCGCCGAGGCCACCGATCCGGTCGTCTATGCGGACATTGTCGCGCCCATCCTGGAACGCCGCTGCGTCCAGTGCCACAAGCCCGGGAAAATCAAAGGCAAGCTCCGCATGGACTCCTTCGAAATGCTCGCCAAGGGCGGCTCGGAAGGCCCCGCCATCGTCCCCGGCAGCGCGGAAAAGAGCACCATTTTCATCCGCAGCACCCTGCCCGAGGACGACGACGAGCGCATGCCTCCGGATGGAAAACCCGGACTCAACACCGACGAACTCGCCGTCCTGAAATGGTGGCTCGATGGCGGTGCCGATCCCTCCAAGACCATTTCCCAACTCGCGCCCACTCCCGAAATCGAGACCGCCCTCGCCAAGCTCGACAAAACCCCGCGCGAGACCCCGAAGGAAAGCGCCTCCACCGATGGCGCCGCGTCCAAGCCCGCCGTCGCCGACGAGAAACTCAAGGCCGCCGTCACCGAACTTACGAAGCAATTCCCCGGCGCCCTCGCCTTCGAGTCCCAGCAATCGTCCCTCGTCACCTTCACAGCCGTCTCGCTGCGCGGAAAACTCGATGACGACACCTTCGGCAAGATCGCCCCCGTCGTGCCAAACCTCGTGACCGTGGACCTCTCCGCCACCAGGATCACCGACAAGTCCGTGGCCTCCCTCGGCCCGGCCACCAATCTGCGCCAGGTCCGCCTCGCGGAAACCGAAATCACCGATGCCGCCATTGATCCTCTCCTCGGGATTCCGTCGCTCGAATCCATCAATTTCTACGGTACCAAGGTCACCGACGCGGGCATCGCCAAACTCGCCGCCCTGCCGAATCTCAAACACCTCTATCTCTGGCAAACCGCCGTCACCCCCGCCGCCATCGACGCCCTCAAACAAAAGCTCCCCAACTGCGAGATCGTCACCGGCACACCGGTCGCGAATTGATCACGCGCCGAGCGCCCTCAGGCGTTCGACCAGCGGCGGATGCGAGTAGTCCAGCCACACGCGCAGCTTGGCCGGCGAGGGATGGGAAAGGTGGTCGGCCGTCATCTTGCGCAATGCCGCCGCGAGCGGGGCGGCGTCGCCGGTGACCTCAGCCGCGTAGGCGTCCGCCTCGAACTCGTGCTTCCGTGACCACGCGTTGAGCGCGATGCCGAGCGTTTTCGATACCGGCTCCAGCAGGATCGAGAACAGCACCAGTCCGGCATGAGGCGAGATTTCCCTCACGCCGAAGGCATCGAAGAGCAGCCGGGCGAAAGCTCCGTCCGGATCGGTGGCGAAGCCCAGCAGGAAGAAGATCGCGGCAGTCTGGACGATGCCCGCGGCCAGCCGTTGCCTGATATGCCCCTTGCGGAAATGTCCTATCTCATGGGCCAGCACGCCTAACAGTTCGGGCTCGCCGCATTTCTCCATCAGCGTGTCGAACAACGCGATCTTCTTGCGTTTCCCGAGGCCGGTGAAAAACGCGTTGGCCTTGGTCGAGCGCTTCGATCCGTCCATGACAAACACGCCGTCGAGCGGAAAGCCGCAGCGTTTCCCCAGCTCTTCGATGCGCGTTTTGAGCGGGCCGTCCGGCATCGGGGTGAACCTGTTGAACAGCGGCATGATCAGTGTGGGAGCCAGCCAGGCGAGCAGGAGTTGGACGGTGGTCACCACCAGCCACGCCCACAGCCACGCGTGGGGCACGCTGCCGAAGATCCACAGCACCGCTCCCATCAGCGGCAGGCCGATCAGCGCGGCGAGCAGCAGCCCCTTCACCCGGTCCATGACAAAGGTGGAGAGCGTCGAGCGGTTGAAACCGAAGCGGTTCTCGATGACAAATGTTTCGTAAGCGGAAAACGGCAGGGAGACCAGCGACTGGCCGAGAAACAGGGCTGATAGATAAAACAATCCGGGCGCCACCGGCCCGATGAAGACGGAACGCGCCAGCGTGTCGAGCCACTGGAAACCGCCGCAAAACCAGAATGCCAGCAGGATGCACAGCGAGGCGATCGACCGGATGATGTCAAAACGCGAGTTTGCCACCAGGTATTCGCGAGCCCTCGCGAGCTTGTCCCCGTCCATCAGTCCGTCCAGTTCGCGCGGGGTGCTTTCGGGAAAGGCCATGAGGTTGAGCAGGGTGGCCGCGAATTCGAGCTTCCACAGCAGGAAAAGCGCGATCACGATGGTCACCGTCATGAAATTCCAGTCAGTCATCGGCCCCATCATGCACGGCTCCCGCGGTCCGGCAAGGGTCGCTCTCGCGGGAATCCTTCTCGTTTCGCCCGGATGCGTGAGCCTGGTGGGGTCCAAGCACACCTACACGGCGTCCTCGCCGGAGGTCGCCGTGAATGGCGCGGCCATCCGGATGCAGGTGCGGCCGGAGGGAACCGATGGCGGCAGCTATGCGCTGAGCGCGATGGTGGTGGGTGCGGCGGTGGCCACCTTTGACGGCCCGTTCCGCTGGCGGCTGGAGGCCACCGGGCGGGCGGGATCGCACGAGTCGCTGGTGGTTCACCGCGTCCACACCCGCACCACGACCACCAAACGCGACGAATGGTATCCCGCGTCCCATCTCGGCAGGCGCGCGGAGTTTTACAAGGTGCGCAAGGAACCCGGCGTGGCGCGCGCGGTGTATGAGATCCCCGGACTGCTGGTGGTGAAACCCCGCGAGGACGGTGCGCTGGAGATCACGGTTGATCTAACAGTCCGTAGGGACTCACGGCCGGAGCGGCGGCGGGTGCGCTTCCGCATGGACCCTTCGCAAAAGCGTCAGGATGAGTTCGTTTTCCTCCCGGCGGAGATCGTGAAGGGCATTTCCACTCCGGTGGAAGAGTGGGAGGATCCGGGCTGGGAGTGACGCGGGAAATCCGCTTGCCGTCAGTCGGTGGAAGGGATTTGCTGGAGGGGTGAGAAATCCATGGATGCGGGCTGGAGGATGGCTGCTGGGATCGGTGGCCATGGTGGCGGCGCGGGATGACTCGGCGGCCGCCTTGAGACAGGAACTGGACGCGATTCGCGGGGACTATCAGAAACGCATCGATCAACTCGAGGCGAGGATCCGCGAATTGGAGAGCCGGGAGCAGGGAACGGCTTCGAAACCTCGTGCCAAGTCGCAGGCGACCATGAGACAGACGCCCAAGCCGGCTGCGGCGGAGCCCGCCGCTCCCGCGCCGGCGATGGACACCGCCAGGGCGGCGCGCAAGGCTGCGGACGAGCGATTCCGCGCCGATACGGAAACCCGCGACATCGCCCGCAGGCCGGACGCCGAGACGATGCTGGCTGACCGGATTGAGGACGTGCTGGAGGGATATATCGACATCACCGGCTACTTCCGCGCCGGTTACGGCAGGTCCAGCGAGGGTGGCCCACAGCGTGCCTTCGGCATCCCGGACTTCGCCAAATACCGGCTGGGAAACGAAACCAACAACTACGGCGAGTTGGCATTTTCCAAAACCTTCTATCCGGCCGGTGTCTTCGCGGGCGACGGCATCGACGGGAACGATCCGGTGGCGCGGATGGTTTATCGGATGTCCTTCGAGAATCCCTACGACGACTATGGCACCGCCTCGAACACCGACTTCGGCTCGCCGGAGATATGGGGTTCCCTTTCCAATGTCGTCCCCGGCTTCCCGGATGCGAAAATCTGGGCGGGAAACCGTTTCTACCGGCGGCATGACATCCACATCGACGACTTCTACTTCTGGGACATGAGCGGCGGCGGCGGTGGCATCGAGGACCTCGCCTTCGGCCCGGGGAAGTTCGCCTTCGCGTGGATCGGCGATGGCGCGCAAAGCTCGATCTACAGCCGCATCGGTGCGAACGATCCGCTCAATGAGGCGGGATTCAGCAAGTCGAACTTCGACCTCCGCTATTATGACTGGTCCTTCCTCGGCGGCACCGGCGAGATCGGGCTGGTGTATGCCACGGCAGACTCCGGCGTGGACTCCACCGGCCGCAAGGCGGATGACTCCGACGGCTTCGCCCTGGGTTTTGTCCAGACACACAAGGCCTTCCTCGATGAAAACAGCCTGCACAAGCTGTCATTGCAAATCGGCAGCGGCCCGGCGAAAACCTTCAACTCCGGATTCGAAACCTTCGGCACGGCGGCCGGCTCTTTCATCAGGCCCGATCCCGAGGAGTCATGGCGCTTCCGCATGACCGACCAGATCGTGGTGAAACCGATGGATCATTTCTCGATCGGCGGCTCCGCGGTTTATCAATACACGGACTTCGGCGACGGCGCGCCGGACCAGCACTGGGTTTCCGGCGGCGTGCGGCCGATCTGGCACATCAACGACGTTTTCAGCCTGGCCTTCGAGGGCGGGGTGGACTGGGTGTCCGAAACCTCCACCGGCCCCGGTGGCACACTCGGCAAGCTCACCCTCGCGCCGCAGGTTTCGCTGGGCAACCAGTTCTTCAGTCGCCCCGTCCTGCGCGCCTTCGTCACCTACGGCCTGTGGAGCGACGGACTCAAGGGCGAAGTCGGCGGCGCGGACTACGCCACGGAAACCTCCGGCTGGAGCTGGGGTTTGCAAATGGAGTCCTGGTGGTGAGGCGGACCGTCCGGGACGGGCTTCACTTGGCGCCGCGGCCGAAGAGAACGGCGGGGATGGTGCGCAGCAGGATGTTGAGATCCAGCCAGAGCGACCAGTTGTCGATGTAGCGGAGGTCCATTTCCACCCATTGCTCGAAGCTGGTGATCCTGTTGCGCCCGCCGGCCTGCCACTCGCAGGTGATGCCGGGTTTCACGCTGAGGCGGCGGCGGTGGGACATTTCACAGAAGGCCTCGACCTCATAGAGCGGCAGCGGGCGCGGGCCGACGAGGCTCATGTCGCCCTTGAGCACGTTGATGAGCTGGGGCAGTTCGTCGATGCTGGTCTTGCGCAGCCATGAGCCGAAGGGGAACACGCGCGGGTCCTTGTCGAGTTTGAAAACCGGGCCCTGCATCTGGTTGCCGTGGTCTTTCTTGATTTTCCCAAGAAGCTCCTCGGCATTGGCGACCATGGTGCGGAATTTCCACATCCGGAACGGCTTGCCGTAGCGGCCGGCGCGCATTTGCGAGAAGAAGACCGGCGCGCCCGGGCTCTTCAGGCGGATGCCCGCTGCGGCGATCAACCAGGCGGGCGAGCTGATAAGAATGATCAGGAAAGCCCCCACGCGGTCCATGGTTTCCTTGCAGAGCAGTTCCCAGGAGAGTTCGGGAGTCGAGCGCAGCACCAGCATCGGGCGGTCGCCAAGCGCGTCGAAGACGGGGCGGGCGATCTGGGTGCGGATGAACGAGGCGGCGATCCATGCCTCCACGCCCTGCAACTCGCAGGCTTCCACCGCGCGGGCCACCTTTTCGAATCCGGTTTCCCTCGCGGCGAAGATCACGCGGCCCACCGACTCGCGCTTGAGGATGGTGAAAAGCTCCGCAACATCCTGGTTTTCCAGATCGAATCTGCCGACGACCTTCCAACCCGAGGTGACCTCCTCGTCCAGATCGGAGAGGAACTGGTCCATCTCGTCTCCGGAGCCGGCGATGATCACCCGCTCCTTCGCGTCGTCTGTGAGAACGGCCCGCTTGAGCCGGTGGACCACCACGCGGTCGCGGATCAGCAGGGAGGCGAAGACGAACATGAAACCCAGCCCGAGCACCAGACGGCGGGTGTCCATGAGTTTGGCGAAAACCGCGAACATGCCGATCATCAGCGCGATGATGACCAGCCCTTGGATCAGTTGGATGATGGATCTGCCGGTCGACTTGCTCCGCAAATGGTCGTAAAAGCCGAATTTTTCCAGGACCAGCGGGGTGAAGGGCACCGCGATGTAGAGCACCCAGTTGATCGAGTCCCGTGAGGCGTCCGAAGTGGCAAGAACCAGTTCCCGCATTTCCCAGCCGATCCAGAACGACATCCAGACCAGCAGCGCGTCGGTGAGCTGGAGCGCCTGGATGCGGAAGGATTCGTTACGGCTGACGGCCATGGATGGGCTTCAAGGTGTGTGAAATGCCGGAGTAGAATCGGGATATTCCGGGCAAGTGCAATACCCGATTGTGACGCCGCCGCGTAGCGTGTTGCCTCCCGGAATGGCGGACGGGGGTGGCGGATCAGCGGCTCTTCGCGTCGGCCTCGATCCACTGCCAGAGGTTTTCCAGTCCCGCGCGCACGGCGGATTTGGCAGCGGCGAGGTCGTCTCCGGGGGCGGCCTTGCCGAAGAGGTAGAACTTGATCTTGGGCTCGGTGCCGGACGGGCGGACGGCGAAGGAACGGCCGTCGGCGAGATCGATGAAGATCATTTTCTCCTTGGGGATGAGGTCGCCTTCCTGATCGAAGATGTCCTGCCGGGCGAAGTCGCGCACCCGGGTGACGGCGGAGCCATCGACGGTGGCCGGCGGATTGGCGGCGTAGGATTCGGCGAGGGCCTGGATTTTCGCCGCGCCGTCGGCACCTTCCATGACGAGGGATTTTCCGACCTCGAGATGGTATCCGTATTCGGAGTGGATCTCATCGAGGATGCCGGGGATGGTTTTGCCGATGGATTTGGCGTAGGCGGCCACTTCCGCGAACATGAGGGTCGCGCCGTTAGCGTCCTTGTCTCTAACGGAATCGGAGCCGAGGTAGCCGTAACTTTCCTCGCCGCCGAAGACGAAGAAGCGGGAGTATTCGAGGCGGAGCAGGCGGGTTTGCTCTTCGGTCAGCGAGCGGTAGTCGCCCTTTTTGCCGGCGGGGATGGCGTCCTCGTATTTGCGGAGCTTGCCGGCGATGTATTTGAAACCGGTGAGGGTGTCCACGATGCCGACGCCGAATCCGTCGGCAATCGCGCGTTGGAGCTCGGTGGTGACGAAGGTTTTCACCAGCACCGCGCGGCTGCGGTTGGCGTGGGTGAGCCAGCCGAGATCGAAGCAGGTTTTCAGCCGGTACCAGGCCATGAGCGAGCCGATCTGGTTGCCGGTGATGAGCTGCATGGCTCCGGCGGCGTCGCGCACCGCCACGCCCATGCGGTCGGCGTCCGGATCGGTGCCGATGACGATCTCGGCTCCGGTTTTCTCCGCCAGATCGATGGCCATTTTCAGCGCCGGGGCGTTTTCCGGGTTGGGCGATTCCACGGTGGGGAAGCGGCCGTCCTGGACATCCTGCTCGGGCACGGTGAGCACCTCGAACCCGAAGCCGCGGAGCATCGGCACGTTGATGGTGCCGCCGGTGCCGTGGAGGTTGGTGAAGACCACCTTGGTGGATGCTCCTTCCAGCAGCGCCGGCTGGAGCAGGAGGGACTTGAGCCTGGCGGTGTAGCGTTCGTCCATCTCCCTGCCGAGCACGGTGATGGTGCCCCGCGCGCTTTCGGGAAGGGGATCGTAGGCTTCGGAAACGATCGCATTCACCTCGGCGATGATGCCGGAGGCGTGCGGATCGACGATCTGCGCGCCGTCGTTGAAGTAGGCCTTGAAACCGTTGTCGTGGGGCGGATTGTGCGAGGCTGTCAGAACCGCGCCGGCGTCGGCGCGGAGTTCGCGCACGGCGAAGGAAAGCTGTGGGGTCGAGCGCGGACCTTCGAAGAGATAGGCGTCACAGCCGAGATCCGAGGCGACCTTGGCGCAGTATTCGGCGAAGTCGCGCGAGAAGTGGCGGGTGTCGTGCGCGAAAACGAGCATGGGTTTCCTCGCTCCTCCGACGAAGGACTTTGTGTAGGCCACCATGCCGCGAACGGCACGGCCGACGTTGTGGAAATTCATGGTGGCGGTGCCGACGCATGGGTGCTCCGGGCGTCCGTTCGGGCCGCCGTTTCCCTGCTCGGCGGTGGTGATCACGCGGCCGATGGTGCGCCCGCGCAGTCCGCCGGTGCCGAAGGCGAGGGTTTTGAAAAAGCGGTCGTTCATCTCCTGCCACGCGCCCGAGGCGACCAACTCATCGATGGCGGCCGCGGTTACCGGGCTGGTGGAGCCGGCGAGCAGCGCGTTGATGTTGGCGCGGGCGGATTCAAGCAGTTTCCCATCGGAAACGGCGGCGGACAGGGTGGATTCGAGAGCGCTCATGCGGGACGGATCGTAGGGAAATCCCGCCCGCTGGCAATGCCCGGTGTGGCGCAATTGCGGACGGTCACTCTCCGTATGCGGCGGCGATTTTCTCCATCCAGTGCCGGGCGCGGGCACCGAATCCGAGTTCGTCTCCCGCGTAGAGAATGCCGCGTGAGACGTTGATCACAACCGGGGCGCTTCGTTTCGCGGCCGCCAGCGAGGCAAGGTCGCCCCCCTGGGCTCCAAGACCGGGAATGAGCAGGGGTGCGTCGGGGATTTTCGCCAGCACGTCGGCGGCATTGGTCAGGCCGACCACGTAACCGACATCGGTTTTCCGCTCCTCGCCGCGCGCCTTGTCGCCAAGGGCGGTGACCAGTTCGAAGACCGAGCGGCCGTCGGCCAGCTTCTGCCGCTGGAAATCGGCGGAGCCGGGGTTGGACGTGACGGCCAACAGGTAGATGCCCTTGCCCTCCCAGTCGAGGAATGGCTCGATGGAGTCGTATCCGAGAAAGGGGTTGAGCGTGACGGCGTCCACCTTCCAGTTCCTGAAGTAGCCCTTGGCGTAGTATTTCTGGGTTTCCCCGATGTCGCTGCGTTTGGCGTCGAGAATGACGGGCACGTCGTCGGGCATTTTTCCTAACAGATCCTCCAGCAGACGGATGCCCTTGATGCCCATGGCTTCGAAGTAGGCCATGTTCGGCTTGAAGGCGGCGGCCCAGCCGGCGGTTTCCCCGATCACCTGGGTGAGGAAATTGCGGGCGAATGCCGGCCCTCCCTCGCCGGGGCGGGGGTCCAGGCCGACGCAGAGGCGCGAACCGGTCTTTTCGATGCGTTGCTGAAGGCGTTCGGAGTAGCGCATGCCGCAAGCATGAAGCCGGAGGCGGGAATCTAAAGCGGAAAAATCCGGCATGGATAGATCGGTCCGGATGAAACATCCTCCGCACAACGGTTCGTATTGTCAGTGTCATTTGTCCGAATCCGCATCCGAACATTCATGAAAACGAAAGGCATCCTGGTAGGTATTTCGGCGCTTGCCGCCGCCACGCTGGTTTCCACCGCCGAGACTCCGGAAAGGCGAGAGGGGCGCATGGCTTGGTGGCGTGATGCAAGATTCGGCATGTTCGTCCACTGGGGGCTTTATTCCGGACTTGGCGGAAGCTGGAACGGCAAAATGGTGGCGGACAAGGGAGGACTCGAATGGATTCAGAACACGGTGGGGGCGGATACCCACAGCTATGCGGCGCAAGCGGTGCCGAAATTCCAGCCCTCGCCGGACTTTGCGAAAGGCTGGGCACGTCTCGCGAAACAGGCGGGCTGCCAATACGTCGTTTTCACCACCAAACACCATGAGGGATTCGCCCTCCACGACTCGAAGCTGGGCCAGTACGACGCCGGCGATCTCCTCAACCGCGACCTCGTCCGCGAAATCACCGAAGCGGTCCGCGCCGAGGGACTGAAGGTCGGTTTCTATCACTCGGTGATCGACTGGCATCATCCGCAGTACGATTTCAGCCAATCCAGGCAGCTTCCCTATCCGCGCGACGGCCGCAAGCTGGCGGTGACGCCGAGAAACCATGACCGCTACATCGATTATCTGCACGGCCAGGTGGACGAATTGATATCAAATTACGGCGCCGTGGATGTGATCTGGTGGGATTACAGTTCGCAGGACTTCCAGGGCGACAAGGCCTGGCGCGCCGCGGAGCTGATGGCGAAGGTGCGAGCCAAGCAACCGGCGGTCATCATGAACAACCGCCTCTTCCGCATCCCCGAGGCGGGTTTCAGCGGCATGGGCACCAACAACGTCACCAGCCGCATGGATCCGCAGTATGGAGACTTCGTCACGCCGGAGCAGCACATCCCGGAAACCGGCCTGCCGGGCGTGGATTGGGAAACCTGCATGACGATGAACACCTCGTGGGGATACAACCAACACGACAATCACTGGAAGGACTCGCGGCAGATCATACGCAACCTCGTGGACATCGCATCCAAGGGCGGAAACTACCTGCTCAACATCGGGCCGAAAGGCGATGGTTCCATCCCGGGCGAAAGCATCGGCATCATGGCGGCGGTGGGCAGGTGGATGGACATCAACGCCGAATCCATCCGGGGAACGGACGCTTCTCCGGCCGGCAAGCCTTCGTTTGACGGCCGCATCACCGCCAGGGGAAATGTCCGCTACGCCCACGTATTCAGCCGGCCGGGGGATGGAGTGATCAGCGTGCCCTTCAAGGTTTCCAAAGCCGCGCTTCTTGCCGGTGGGGCTGATCTCGCCGTGGCGGCCGATGGCGGGGGCGCGCGTATCACCCTGCCGTCCGAACTGCCCGATGCCGACGCCACGGTGATCCGTTTGGAGTGAAGGGCACATACACCGGAAAGGAAGTCTCTTTCGAGTCATGGGCCAAGGGCTCCAGGGAGAAGCTGGATCAGGCCTACAACCGGGTGAAAATCGCCATGCGGCAATCCGGCGTCGAGCTTTCCAGGGATGAGGAAATCGACCTTTCGCAATACCTGATTCTCGGTTCGTCGCGCAACTCCTACGGGGCGGGTGTCACCCGGATCGCCATGGAGATCCACAAGGCGCAGGGCAAGGTGGACCGCGCCGGTTCCACGGTGCTTAGGACCTGCAAAACAATAAACTACCGATTTGGCTTGGCAATCTTAAGTATTT
>CAZKQK010000058.1:0-29679 GCA_964554865.1 uncultured Luteolibacter sp.
AAATGTCACACCTGCCGATTATTTTCCTCCGCGTTTTTTGATGCGTCAGCCCTGGAATTTCGGTGCTGGTCAGGGGCGGCGGCCGGGCCATAGGCTGCGGGGGGATGATCCTCGGATTGCTGGAACCTTCGGGACTGATTGAAAAGGGCGGACCGCTCGTGTGGGTGCTGCTCGGGCTGGCGTTCATCGGCTCGGTTTGCGTGGTGGAGCGCCTGTTTTTCTTCCACCGGGCGAGGATCAATGTGGGCGATCTGCTGGTGGGGCTGGCCCATCACGTGCGGCGCAAGTCGTTTGCGGAGGCCTTGCACGAGGCGGCGCGGGCTCCGGGGCCGGTGGCGCGGGTGGCGCACGCGGCGCTGCTGCGGTATTACCTGGGCCGGGGGGACTTGCGGGACATCGTGCAGGAAGCCGGGCAGCTTGAGGTGCCGCGCATCGAGAAGAACATCCGGGCGATCCTCGGCGTGTCCCTGCTGGCCCCGCTGGTCGGAATGCTGGGCACGCTGCTGGGGATGCTGGAGACGTTCCAAAAGGTGGGCGAGCAGGGGGGATTCACGGGCCCGGCGGAGCTGACTGCCGGCGTGTTCACGGCGCTGATCACCTCGGTGATGGGTCTGGCGATCGCGGTGCCGATGTATTTGTTTTACCTGTATTTCCTGGGTCGGGCGAAGCGCCTGGTACACCGGATCGAGCGGGCGGGGATCGAGATGGTCCACCTGATCGCGGACGCGCGGGAGGAAGAGGAGTTCGCCCCCTTCCGCGGGGAGGTGAGTGCCGGGCGCAAGCACGGGAAAGGCAAGCCTGAGAGCGTCAAGTGAAGCTGGAAATGTCATTGCCCGAGCGGCCCGGGTTTCTGCACGCGCTTCCGGTGCTGGATCTTTTCGCGCTGCTTTGGCTGTTGTTTTTGCTGGCTCCCTCGTTGCTCCGGCAATCCGGCGTGGCGGTGGAGCTGCCGCCCTCGGGTTTCCAACTGGAGCGCTACCGGAACTCGCTGGTCATCACGCTGGGGCCGGGCGAGGGAGAGCCGCGGATCCATTTCGGGAGGGAGGCGGTCACGCTTGATGAGCTGAATGTCCGGCTCGTGAAACTGCGGGCGGATGGCGCGGCGGCGGACTCGATCGTCCTGCTCCAGACCGACAAGGGAACGCCGGTGGGAATCGAGCGGAAGGTGACCGAAATGGCGCTCGGCAAGGGCTTCCGGCTCGCATTGGTGGGGGCGAACGCACCCCTGGGCCTGATGGATGCCCCCGCCAGATCCGACGACTGATGGCCCGGCGCATTTCCATAAAGGCCAAGCGGCGGGAGGCTCCGGAGTGGATCTATCCCTGGCGGTCTCCGGGCGAGCCGTTGTTGCCGAGGATTCTGGCGGTCGCGCTGGTGGCCACGGCCTTCGGCCTGATGCTCGGCTCGTTGAGAATCCGCACGGCGCTGGCCTCGCCCTGGGCCTCGCGCAAGGCCTCTCTCATCCAGGTGCTGGATGATGCCGACGGCCGCGCGCTCACGCTGAGGGCGCGCGAGGGCGGACCGTTTCCCTCCCGCTTCGAGCCCGCCGGGTGGCCGGCTTTCATGGTGCGGGAAAAGACTGTGCTGGATTCTTCCCGCGCGCGCCTGCCGGAATACCGGCCGGTTCTGCGCGGCTTGGCGGCGGGCAAACGCCGCTTGCCGGAACTCACGGAACCGGGACGCCTGGTCCTGCCGAAGCCCGCCGGCCCGGATACTGCGGTTACCCCGGTCGAGCCGTCGCGGCTGGTGCCCCAAATCACGCCGCTGGCCGGCATCCACGCCAGCGCCATGCCGGACGAGCTGCCCGGGTATTCCGGAGAGATCACGCCCTCGATGGCTGCGGCCTCCACGCGGTTTATCGTCCGCTTGGATCCCTCCGGAAACGTGACGGATTGCGTTTCTCTCGACGCGGCGGACGATGCCGGGCCCGCGCCCTTGGGCAAATGGCTGCGGGGCGTATCTTTCAAACCCGGCCCCGCCATGGCTTCCCGCTGGGTGGCGGTGAGAGTGACCTTCGCGAACCAACAAACCGCCGATGGAACTGAATCCCGCTGATTTCACGCTGTTTGTCATCTTCGGCAGTTGCCTGCTGGTGGTGGTCGCGGCGCTTGTTTCGCGAACCCTTCACGCCCGCCGGGAAAGCCGCTCGCTGGCCCGCAGGGTGATCTGCCGGCTTTGTCTCCACGCCTTTGAGGACGACAGCCATGCGAAGGTGGTGTCCTGCCCGGCTTGCGGCGCGGCCAACGAAAAGGGGCGATCCCGGCGGCTTGGGTGAGGCGTGGCATCAGGCGCGGTTTTTCACGTGTGCCCGTGTTGCGGGACTATTCCCTTGAACCCGGACCGGATCGGGGATAATGTCGGATCACTTTGTTAATGCGCAAATGCAGCCAGCCGCGCAACACCATCTCCATCGGCGGGATTCGGTGCCAGGGGTGGCATGCGCACCGGATGGCCGCCTTTCGGGGTTGACGGGCGGTCTCTGTGATTGGGTTTAGGCCTGAGACCGCCTGACCATGCCACCCGTTTCAAAACCGGCCGCCGGACGCGGTTGTCCAGGCGTCCCCAACCATTTGATTTCACATGAACGATTTGATTGTACTATCGGTGGAGGACCATGCCGTCCTTCAACAGCTTCTGAATCACGAATGCCCGCCGCCCTGGCCGGACCCGGCCCAGGCGTCGCTGCTCGACTCGCTTCTGGAGCAGGCGCGGGTCACCGCGGACCCGGAGGCGCTAAAAGAGCACGCGGGACTCGGTGACCGGATCGCCCTGGTTTCCGTGGCCGATCCGCGGGACTTCTTCGCCCTACAGGTGGTGCTGCCCTGCGATGCGGATGTGGACATGGACCGTATTCCGGTGATTCTCCCCATTTCACTCGCAGTGCTTGGCCGCAGGACGGGTGAAACCGCGGAATGGGAGACATCGATCGGGCACCGCCACATGCGGATCACGGCCGTCGGGAAACGCCGGTGCGCGGCTCTCGCGGAGTAACCGGAATGCCCGGCCCCGGCCGAAACCAAGGGCGGGAAACCCGCCGTGATGAGGCTTGCGCGGGTCAACTTCCCCGCGCAGACTTCGCCTGAACCTATGAACGAACGACGCGTCGTTATCACCGGCATCGGCTGCCTTTCGCCCCTTGGAAACGATCTTGCCACCACCTGGCAGGGCATGAGGGAGGGGCGCAGCGGCATCGCGCGGATCACCCAGCTCGATCCCGAGCCCTTCGAGTGCAAAATCGCCGGGGAGGTGAAAAACTTCAGTGCGGACGGTTATTTCAAGGTGGCCAAGGACGCCCGGCGCGCCGACCGCTACGTGCAGTTCGCCGTCGCCGCCTCGAAAATGGCGGTCGAGGACTCCGGGCTGGACGTTTCCACGATCAATCCGCGGCGTTTCGGCGTGATGGTGGGCTCCGGCATCGGCGGACTCGCCACGCTGGAAGCCGAGCACGGCACCTACATGACCAAGGGGCCGAAGCGCGTCTCGCCCTTCACCATTCCGATGATGATCTCCAACATCGCCAGCGGCATCGTTTCCATGGAGTTCGGCCTCAAGGGGCCGAACATGGTCATCGTCACCGCCTGCGCCACCTCGAACCACAACATCGGCGAGGCCTGGCGCATCATCAGGTTCGGCGATGCCGACGGTTTCATCTGCGGCGGCGCGGAAGCCACCATCCTGCCGATGGGCCTCTGCGGCTTCGGCAACATGAAGGCGCTCAGCACCCGGAACGACGAGCCCGAGCGCGCGTCCCGGCCCTTCGACAAGGACCGCGACGGCTTCGTCATGGGCGAGGGCGCCGGCGTCATCGTCATCGAGGAACTCGAGCATGCGAGGAAACGCGGCGCGAAAATCTATGCCGAACTCATCGGCTATGGCATCAGCGCGGACGCCTACCACCTCAGCGCACCCTCACCCGATGGCAGCGGCCCGGCCTACGCCATCCAGATGGCCCTCAACCACGGCAAGAAAAACCCGGCCGACGTCGATTACCTCAACGCCCACGCCACATCCACCGGCCTCGGCGACATCGCGGAAACCAAGGCGATCAAGCTCGCCTTCGGCGACCATGTGAAGAACGGCCTGATGGTTTCCTCCACCAAGTCGATGACCGGCCACATGCTCGGAGCCGCCGGCGGCATCGAGCTGATCGCCAGCGTCATGGCCATCAAGGACGGCGTCGTGCCGCCCACCATCAACGTCGATAACCAGGACCCCGAGTGCGATATCGACTGCGTCCCCAACACCGCCCGCGAGGCCGATGTCAAGGTCGCCATCTCCAACAGCTTCGGCTTCGGCGGCCACAACGCCTCGGTGCTGGTGAGCAGGTTCGAGTGACGCGACGATGGATGCCCCGCGCCACCGCCACTCGCGCGCCGTCGCCTTCGGGGACACGGACGCCAGCGGCTGGATGCACTTCCCCAACGTCTTCCATTATTTCGAGCAGGCGGAGCACGAGTTCCTCCGGGAAAACGGCCTGCTCGTCTTCGCCCGCGACCAGGGCGGCTGGCCGCGCGTCAAGGTCTCCTGTGATTACAAGCGCCCCTTGCTCACCGGCGACCGCATCGAGGTCCAGCTCGCGGTTTCCCGCGTCGGCGCCTCGTCGGTCACCTGGGATTTCGAGATCCTAACCGAATCCGGCGACCTCGCCGCCTTCGGCGGCGTCACCACCGTCCGCGTGGACCACGAGGGAAAACCCCGGCTCATCACCGATGCCGAGCGCGCGGTACTGGAGCGCGGACTTCAGTCCGCCCGTGCCGGGATCCCCCCCACGCCATGAACCCCACCGGCCGCATCATCATCGTTCCCACGCCCATCGGGAATCTCGGAGACATCACCCTGCGCGCGGTGGAGGTCCTGAAATCCGCCGACCGCATCGCGTGTGAGGACACCCGCCACTCGGCTCCGCTGCTCGCGCATCTCGGCATCACCGGCAAGCCGCTGGTGTCCCTGCACGAGCACAACGAGGCGCGCCGCGCGCCGGAACTCGCCGCCGCCGCGAGGGCCGGGGAAAGCATCGCGCTCATCAGCGACGCGGGCATGCCCGGGGTTTCGGATCCCGGCTATCGGGTGATCCAGGCGTGTTTGGAAACGGAAACGCCCTTCGAGGTGCTGCCCGGTCCCTCGGCGGTGATCACGGCGCTGATCGGCTCCGGGTTTCCCTGCCACGCCTTCCGCTTCGGCGGATTCCTTTCGGTGAAATCCGGCAAGCGCCGCACCGCGCTAACAGAAGCGCTCGAATCCGGCGAAACGGGCATCTTCTTCGAATCCCCGCACCGCATCGTCTCCACGCTGGAGATTCTAACGGAAATCGCCCCCGCCGCGCGGGTCTGCGTCGCCCGCGAGCTGACCAAGAAATTCGAAACCTATCACCGCGGCGCCGCGGCGGAGGTGCTGGAACACTTCAAGGCGCACCCGCCGAAGGGCGAGATCGTGCTACTCGTCCACACGGCGTGAGCCCCTTGGACTGCGGCAGCCCGCCGCCGCTTTCCCGGAGCCAGCCTGCTGGCCCGGTGCCACTGGAATGCCAATGCCCCGCGCGAAGCTTCCCCAGGCCCTCTTCCGAATCCAAAACCTCTCCCGGCGATTTACCCCGGCAAAGCCAACGCGGCGACGGCGGATCCCCAATCAACAACTTGTCCCGCCATAGCCCATTGGCGGCGGATCGTCAGTCCATCCGCTCCCCGCCTTCGCCTTCATGGGCAGGAACGGCCTCGTCCGCAACCGGACCGATCCCTGATCCACCCCACCGTTTGATTCGACATAACCCCGGCTGGTCCGCCACCACGGGGTTTCGTTTTTTTTTGAATGGCAAACGGCCCGGCCCATCCCCAGCATGTCCTTATCTTGAATGGCGATGGCGGCCAAAACGGAAAGTCACCGGAAAATCGCGGAGCGCATGAGTGCCGCGAGAGCCCGGGCATGCCGCCCCGTGATGTCGCGTGCCGGATTTCTCGCGCAAACCCCGGAGGAATTGAGGGCGTCGAAATCCCGCGCCCTGAAATCGCCAAAGCCCGGCGACGGGAGATTGCTACGGCTGCCTTGCCGCCGACTCTCGCCATCCCGGGAAAAATCGATGCCAAAAGAACCGGCACGCTGTCGGATCCGGGGCTCGCATTCGAAAATGAACCAACATATCAATCAATCCCAGCGCGGCAATGAATGGTTCAATAACCTCCAAGTCCGGCTTTGCTGAGTATTTACGGGCAACCAATACCGGTGGCAGCGGAAAGGCCGCGTCTTATCTGCGCGCTTTGGAGCTTTTGGAGGAAATGCTGAAAGCCGCACCTTTGGGATTCGGGGATTGTCAGAATCTTTGGGGCGTGGATTCGGCGGAACGGTTGATTGAATTGCGATCGCGTGTTCTCGAAGAGCAAAAACGGGGTGAGGACAGCGCCTGGATGCTGGAAGGGATTCCGGTCAGTTATCTGCGGGGCGGGCACTGTTCGGCGGCGCTGACGCAGATGATTGAGTTTTTCACTCAATCGGTTTTTTCACGCAACATTCTGCGAATTCTCGATTCCGACACGAATGATGAGTCTGCCTTGGCAAAAACTCTCGGCATCTCACCTTCGGTTCCCGACAGTTTTGTTCATGATGCCGGGTCCAAGGATGGCAAGGAGCGCCTTCAATCCATCAAGGTTCGAATTGGGCAGGGGGCTTTCAGGGATGTGATTCTGGCGATTTATGGGAACCGTTGCTGCCTGACCGGAATCGATCTGCCCGAAGTAAACCGGGCGAGTCACATCATTGGCTGGGCCGAGCGGGCTGAAACGCGGATGGATCCACGCAATGGGCTCTGCCTGTCCGCCACCTATGACGCTGCATTTGATCGCAAGCTCATCACGTTTGATGACGATTACCGGATGGTGCTTTCCAAATCCATTCGTGATCGCGTCCCGAGCCAAACCCTGAAAACCCACTTCTTGGGCAAGGAAGGCCAACGCATCGAATTGCCAACGAGACTTCACCCCTTGAAGGAATACCTGGAGCACCACCGCAAGGGAGGTGAATTCTGATTACGTGGATCTGAGAGCCATGGGCCAGAGGGATTCAGTTGCAATATTACGCTTGTCGGGAGCCGCAAACCTGGCCAGGTGATGGCGGCAGCCATGGATGAGCAACCCGATCCCGCCGCCGTATTCGCCTGTGCGAAGTCCCTGCACGATGCCTGTTTGGAACGGGCTGACGCCGTTCCCGGACTGAACCTCTCGGAGGCCTATCAGGGCATGGACGTTTTCATGCGGGAGGTGATGAGGGTGGGGGAGGAGTTTGAGAATTGGGCTTGCCGTCATGTGGCGTTCCATGAGCTCGACGATGTCTGGCCCTATCTGTTGGATGAGCGCTTTGGCGGGGTTTGTTTGGAGATCATGGATGCCGGTTCGCTGGAGGGTTTCGATGCGGATGATTGCCTGCGGATCGCCTTCAGGCTGCGCCTGCCGGTGCGAGTGGATGGCATGTTGCCGCTGCCGGTCCGCGTGGAAGCTCCGAATCCGCTGGCGGGCGCGGAGTTTCGGCGTTTGAGGATTCAGACGGTGCGGCGGGAATTGGACGAGGATGGTGGAATGGTTCCGTTTACGGAGGACGATGATCCGTTCGATGAGAATTACGGTGCGCCGGTGTTCGGGATTTACGGCGTGAAGGAGGATGGCTTGCCGGAACATCTTTTGAACTGCGGAAGTTATGCGTCCGCCCGTGAGTTGCTGGCGAAGCTGCTGCCGGGGGTCGGGTTTGCGGAAGAGGTGGTGGCGTTTGCTCGGGAAGATTGAAGACGCAAGACGCAAGGGCGGAGGGTGGAGAGCGTTTTATGAGGAAGGCAGGAGGGCAGGAAGGGGATGCGCTTGGGAGGAGCTTCGCGCGGGGCAAGTGCGGTTCGTTGGCGTCCGGGCCAGCAGGCTGGCTCCGGGAAAGCGGCAGCGGGCCGCACGCAGTCCAAACGCTCCCCGGCCGTCACTTGCCTTCGAGCGCGTCGATGGCGGGTTGGTTTTTGTATTGCCTGGCGAGGTCGAGGGCGGTGACTCCTTCCTTGGATTTGACGGATGGGTCCACTTTGTTTTCGAGGAAGAGCTTGATGATTTCGGGTCCGCCGGAAGCCGCGGCTTCGTGGAGGGGGGTGCCGCCGAGTTCGGAGAGAACTTTCAGATCGGCTCCGCCGGCGAGCAGGGCCTTGGCGGTTTCCAACTGGTTCTTGGCGGCGGCGTGGTGGAGGGGCGTCCAGCCGCTGGCGTCGAGTTGGTTGGGTTTGGCTCCGGCCTTGAGCAGCGCGGCGGCGATTTCCGGGCTGTTGCGGTCCACGGCGAGGTGGAGCGGCGTGCGCCTGGAGGCGTTCACGCTGTTGGGATCGGCACCGGCATCCAGCAAGGCGCTGGCGATGGCGGTTTGCTTGCGCAGCACGGCTTGTTCAAGCGGCGGGCGGGATGTGGGCTTGCCGCCCTTGTTGGCGGATTCCGGATCGGCGGCGAGGTGGAGTTTCACGTCGTTGAGATCGCCCTTGGCGATGGATTCATCGATGGTGGGATAGGCGGGCAGCGCGGTGACCTTGCCGTTCACGCCATCGGCGGGGACATCGAGCCTGGCGGTCCAGACGATGGCATTGAGGACGAGGCGGCGGAAGCTGTCGTTGTTCCAGTGGGTGTGGAAATGTCCGCCGGTGAAGCCGAAACCGCGCGCGCCGCCGGGGTTTTCCACGCACCAGGCGAGGGTCTGCGGTTCCTTGAGCGCGAGTTTTTTGCGGATCTCCGGATTTCCCGAGCGCGGGCCGTCCTCGCCGAGCGAGTTCTCGGGTGGCAGCGCGCGGAAGAGCGGCACCGCGCCTTCGCGGAAACGGATGTGATAGTAAAACTCCTCTTCCGCCTCGAAGGGCTTCACGCCGCGCGTGACGGGATGCTCGGCGATGAGCGGGTCTTTCATCTTCCAGATCGGGTTGACCGACCAGTTCACCTGGAAATGCCCGCCGATGGCTTCGTTGAGGAAATCCGCCATCTGCTGGTCGGTGGGTTCGAGCGCGTAGTGGAGGACGACGAGTCCCTTGCCTGCGGCGTGTCGTTTTTGCAGTTCGGCGATGCGGCCCTTGGCGACATGGGCGTCCTGGCCATCACTGTAGAGCACGATGCTGTCGGCGTTTTCCGCCTTGCCGGCGTCCTGCGGCCAGCCGAGGCTGACCTCGGCCTTCACGTCGAGGCCGGAGGTGTTGAGATGATTGGCGAGCAGCTCGCAACCGGCCGGGTGCTCGTGCTGGCCGGGGCCGTGGCTTTTGGGTCCGGCGATGAGCAGCACGGATTTCGCGGCGAAGACGGGCATGCCGCTGGCGGCACAGAGGCTGAGGATGAGGCAGGCGGATTTCATGGGTCGGTTTCCGGAAACGATTGGCCGAGGTCCGATATTTCCGCAAAGGGAAAATTGCGCGGCGGGGCCTTGCCGCCAGCAGGTGCAATTCCCGCTTTGCCAAACCGGCGATTGGCGCTAGTGTCCGCCCCCTTCCATGAACACCGCCGACCTGATCCAGCGACACGTGCTTCCCACCTACGGACGTTTTCCGCTGGTGCCGGTGCGTGGCGAGGGCTGTTGGCTGTGGGATGAAACCGGGAGGCGCTACCTGGATTTCTGCACCGGCATCGCCGTGTGTTCGCTCGGGCACTGTCACCCGCGCGTGGTCGAGGCCATCCGCAGGCAGGCCGGGAAACTCCTGCATGTTTCCAATCTCTATCAGATCCCGCAACAGGCGGAGCTGGCGGAGGAGATCAACACCCACCACGTCAGGCTGCCCGGCAAGGTGTTCTTCTCGAACTCCGGCGCGGAGGCCAACGAGGGCCTGATCAAGTCCGCGCGCCGCTTCGGCCACCAGCGTCCGCAGGCGGACGGCTCGCCGCGTTTCGAGGTGATCACGTTTTCGCTTTCGTTCCACGGCCGCACGCTCGGATCGATGTCCGCCACCGCCCAGGCGAAGATCCGGGAAGGGTTTGACCCGCCGCTGCCGGGATTCCGTTATCTGCCGTTCAACGATGTCGCTTCCCTTGAAAACGGCATCCGTCCGGAGACCGCCGCGATTCTGTTAGAGCCGATCCAGGGCGAGGGCGGGGTGAACGTCGCGACGCCGGAGTTCCTGCGCGCGGTGGTCGCGTTGTGCGGGAAACACGATCTGCTGCTCCTGTTCGACGAGGTCCAGGCCGGCTTCGGCCGCTGTGGCGACCCGATGGCGTGGCGCATGATCGCGCCGGAGATCGAGCCGGACGGCATCTCGTGGGCGAAGGGCATGGGCGGCGGCGTGCCGATCGGTTCCTTCTGGCTTTCCGACCGCGCCATCGGTGATGACGGCACACCGCTTTCCTCGCTGATGGGGCCGGGTTCGCATGGCTCGACCTACGGCGGCAATCCGCTGGTCTGCGCGGCATCGTTGGCGGTGCTGCGCGAAATCCGCGAGAAGGAACTCGCCGCCCACGCGATCCTGATGGAGACACGCATCCGCGAAACCGTCCGCTCGTGGAACCTGCCGGTCGTCGAGGAAGTGCGCGGCGCCGGACTTCTGTTAGGCATCCGGCTCGATCCGGCGCGCATCCCGACTTCCGGGGGCAAGACGGCGGCTTTGGTCGTGGTTTCGAAACTCATGGAGCGCGGTCTGCTTGTCCCGCCCGCCGGTCCGCACACGTTCCGCATGTTGCCCCCACTCAATGTGACCGGGGCGGAAATCGACGAGGCGCTTGAGATCGTCCGCGACGCGCTCGCCGGATTCTAACCGAAATTTCGCATGAAACATCTTCTATCCATCGAGCAACTCATCGCCGCCGAGATCACCGCGTTGCTGGACAGCGCCGCCGCGCTCAAGGCGGAGCGGGGCAGGCACGCGTCGCAACCGCTTGCCGGGCAGACCTGGGCACTGGTTTTCACCAAGTCCTCCACCCGCACCCGCGTGTCGTTTGAAGTCGGCATCCGCGAACTCGGAGGTTTTCCGATGTTTCTCTCGAAAAACGACATCCAGCTCGGCCGTGGCGAGCCGATCCGTGACACCGCGCGCGTGCTCGGGCGGATGGTTCACGGCACGATCATCCGTACTTTCGCCCAGCGGGACGTGGAGGAATTCGCTGAGTTTTCCGGCATTCCCACCATCAACGCGCTGACCGATGGGGAACATCCCTGCCAGATCCTCGCGGACCTGCTGACGGTGCGCGAGAAACTCGGCGGATGGGATGGGAGAAAGATCGCATTCATCGGCGATGGGTTTTCCAACATGACGCGCTCGTGGATGTGGGCGGCCAAGCGGCTCGGCTTCGAACTGGCGATCGCCTCGCCGGCGGCCTGCCAGCCGCCCGCGGATTTCCTGGCCGCGCTTGACGCGCCGAATGTCACCATCACCGCGGATCCGCAAGTGGCCGCGAGGGACGCCCATGTCATCAACACCGATGTGTGGCTTTCCATGGGGCAGGAGGATCAGAAGGAAAAGGAACTCGGGTTTTCCGGATTCGAAGTGAACGCCGCGCTGCTCGCGAACGCCGCCGCCGGTCACATCGTTCTGCACTGCCTGCCCGCCTATCGCGGCAAGGAGATCAGCGGGGAAATTCTCGAACTGCATGCGGATACCATCTTTCAGGAGGCGGAAAACCGGCTGCACGCCCAGAAGGCGGTGCTGGTGGCCATCGCGGGATGAGATGGCGGTCTTTGAGGACCTCGCGGTCCTGAAAGCATTCCCGGCACCGTAATTGGAGTGGTGGCATTCCGATGGGGCGGGCTGGCCGTCGCTTTCAGTCACATCTCATTCCCCGATTGCAATCCGGAGCCTGCGGTGCTTCGTTGGAGGTGCCATGAAAACGATAGTCGCCGCAGTGGATTTCTCAAACGCCACCGCCGGAGTGCTGGAGATGGCCGGACGCCTCGCCAAGTCCTTCGGAGCGCGGTTGTGCTTGTTTCACGCCGTGGAACCGGAGCCCAGCTACACCGCCTACGGGTTCACTCCCGACGAGTTTCCCGCCCTTCACGCCTATCAGGAGGAGGCCAGGCGCCGCGCGGCCAGGAAGCTCGCGGAAGCCCTCGCCGAGGTGGCCCCGGACCTGCCCGGCGCCACTACCCAGATCGCCGAGGGCAGCCCGCTGCATTGCCTGCTTGACTATGTGAAGGAAAGCGGCGCGGACATGGCGGTCCTCGGGTCCCACGGTCACGGCGTGATCGCCTCGCTTCTGTTAGGCAGCGTGGCGGAAGGCATGGTGCGCAAGGCCGCTGTGCCCACGCTCATCGTGCCGGCGAAACCGGAATGATGTCATGCATCAACACCATCCGGTCGCCTGGTTCCGGAAAGAGCGACGAACCGCGGATGGACGTTGGGTTTAACCCGGATTCCGAAAACGGATCCGGAGGATACGGCGGGGAGCCGCCGGTTGAACCGGGCGCCACCGGGTTCACCGGGGATCTCCGCCGACACGGCCGGTGTGCCTCACATGGCGGTTGGCGCCATTCCCGCCGCTGTGACGCGCCGTCAGAAGTGAATCGCGTGGCCTTCCGCGGCCAGCGTCGCCTCGTGGATCGCCTCGCTCATCGTCGGGTGGGCGTGGATGGTGGAGTGGATTTCCTCGGCGGTGAGTTCCTGGTCGAGCGCCAAGCCCATCTCGGCGATCAGTTCGGTGGCGTTGTCGCCGATGATGTGCGCGCCTAACAGTTCGCCGTGTTTCCTGCCGTAGAGCAGTTTGGCGAAACCGTCGGGTTCTCCGGCGGCGATGGCCTTGCCGATGGCGACGAACGGAATCTTGCCGACGGTGTATTCGACGCCCTCCTCCCTGAGAGCGCGCTCGGTTTTTCCGACCGAAGCGACCTGCGGGTGGCAGTAGGTGCAGCCCGGGAAATTGGTGACCTTGCGCACCTTGTGGCCATCGACGTAGAGACCCTCGACGCACTGGATCGCCTCGAAGGAAGCGGTGTGAGCCAGCAGCGGCGGACCGCTCACGTCACCGATGGCATACACGCCGGGGATCGAGGTTTCATAGCTGGCCCCGGTTTTCACAAATCCGCGATCCGTCAGCTCCGGCCGCATGCCGCCGGGAAGGATCGGCATCACGCCGATGGCGACGAGCACCACGTCCGCTGTCAGCGTGCCGTTTTCCTTGGCGCCTTCCACGGTGACCTCGACGTGCGTGCCCCTGTCCGCCGTGGCGGCGATCCTGTGATTGGCGAGGCAGCGGATGCCCTGCTTGATGAAGGATTTCTCCAGCGCGTCGCCGATGTCATCATCTTCCACCGGCACCAGCTTGGGAGCCATTTCGATGATGGTCACCTTGGTGCCGAAGGCGTTGTAGACATAGGCGAACTCCACGCCGATGGCGCCCGCGCCGATGATGATCATGCTTTGCGGCTGCCTTTCCAGGATCATCGCCTCCTTCGAGCTGATGACGGTGCCGCCGTTGAAGGGCAGGGGGGGCAGGGCGCGGGGTTTGGCGCCGGTGGCGATGATGATGTGTTTCGCCTCGGCGGATGACTTGGAGCCATCGGCCGCGGTCACCTCGACCTTGCCCGGAGCGACGATCGAGCCGTGGCCGCGCACGTAATCGATCTTGTTTTTCTTGAACAGGAACTCGATGCCGCCGGCGAGCCGGTCGGACACCTTGCGCGAGCGGCCGATCACCGAGGACCAGTCGTATTGCAGGTTGTCGAAGGAGAAACCGAACTCCTTGGCGCGGTGGCTGAGGGTGTGGAACAGCTCGGCGTTTTTCAGCAGCGCCTTGGTGGGGATGCAGCCCCAGTTCAGGCAGGTGCCGCCGGCCCGGTCGGATTCGACGCAGGCGACTTTTTTACCGAGTTGCGCGGCGCGGATGGCGGCGACGTAGCCGGCGGGGCCGCCGCCGATGACAATGAGATCGTAGGCCATGGGAGTGAGGAGGTGCGGGTTCGCGGGGGGGAAACTGTCGCCCCGGCCCGGGATTGTCAAAGGTGGAAGCCGGGAAAAACCCGGGCCTTGCCTGCCGGCGGAAGTCCGCCCATGCTTCGGGCGTGCGCAAGCCGCCTCCCAACGTGATGCTGCTCCTCACCCTGCTCGTCGCGGCGGGGATCGTGGCGCTCGTGGTTTCCCGGATCGGCACCTCGCCCGAGGCGGTTCGGATCGGTTTCCAGGATGCCGACACTCCCCTCGCCATGCCTGCCGACGGGAAAATCGACCACCGCCTGCATCTCCTCTCCGCCTGGCAAACCGCGCTTGTTCCCGAATCGCCGCGATTCGATCTGCCGATGGGCTCCGAGCACGGCGCGCTCGTTTACAACGCCCAGAAATTCTGGGAAATGAACGAGAAACGCGGCGGCCACCACACCGGCGACGACCTCAACGGCATCGGCGGCATGAATACCGACCTCGGCGACCCTGTTTTCGCCGTTGGCGACGGACTGGTGATCTATGCCGGCGAACCCTCGCCCGGATGGGGAAACATCGTGCTCCTCGCCCACAGGGCGCCGGACGGCAGGCCGCTGCACTCGATGTATGCCCACCTTCACCGCATCGATGTCGCGCGCGGTTCGCTCGTTTCCCGTGGCTCGCAGATCGGCACCGTCGGCACCGCCAACGGCCACTACCCGGCCCACCTGCACTTCGAAATGCGCACCGGCGATGGCGTGGACATCGGCGCCGGTTATGCCATGCACCCGCTCAACCGTCTCGATCCCTCCGCCACCATCACCGGTCTGCGCGGCGCTTCCGAAGAGAGCCTCGCTCCGCCGGTCCTCGCCCTCGCGATGAAATCCGGCGAGGCCCCGTGGACGACCCTGGAGATCGAAGGCGCGGAGAAGATCCCCGGTTTGCTGGCTCCCGCCGCGGAGAAGCGGTAGTCCGTCCCGGTCCGGGAATCCGGGCGTTTGGATCGCCACGATGGCCGATTGGCCCGCGCCGTCGGTTCCGGTTTGTCCGCCTTCGGAAGCCCCCCGGTTTCCACAGCGGCGAGCGACCACGAAAAATTTCCGCAAGTTTGGGTTTGCTCCCGGTCAGGTCGTTGGCGGACGCCTGAATCCCCGGATCGGCGACTGTCATCTGCGGAAAAAACATCCAACTCCCAACCAACGACAACCATGAAACCCTCACTGATTTGTCTGACAGTCACCGCAGCCGCACTGTTTTGTGCCGATGTGGTGCGCGCGGCGGTCGCGAATGACTTCAGGATCACCAACCGGAAAACCGGCGCGGACATCCGCCGCGATGATTTCAAGGGCAGGATCCTGCTGCTCGATTTCTTCGCATACTGGTGCTCGCCCTGCCGGGCCTCGTCTCCCGTGGTGGAGCGTGAGATCGCCGGGTATTACAGGCAGCGGGGTGGAAACCGGCACGGGGTGGCCGTGGAAGTCATAGGGGTCAATGTCGAACGTTCGAATCCGGATTTGACGGATGAATACATCAAAAGCACCGGGCTCCGGAATGTTGCCAACGATTCCATGGGACCGGACGGAGCTTGGGCACAGTTCGGCCAAGGAGGCATCCCGCACTTTGTGATCATCAATGGCGCCGGAGGCGGTTCCCATGCGCAGTGGGAGATATTGCATTCCGCGCCGGGATTCCGGGGCGCGGAGTTCTATCGGAAAATCATCGATTCGATCCGTCCCGGGACCGCCGGCAACACGAGTGCGGATATCTCCGTTCGACTTCGGAACGGAACGAAAATCAGGAACGGATCGGGCGCCCAGAAATTCGGACGACTGGCCTCCGGAGCGAATCGGAAGATGAGAACATATGTCATCTGCAACCGTGGCGCCGCGCGGCTGGACATTCGGAAACTCGCCAAGGCGGGTCGCCATCCGTCCGACTTCAGGATCATTTCGCCGCGCACGATGTCTCTTGCACCGGGCGAATGCACCACGTTCAAAGTCGGTTTCCGCCCCCGCTCGCCGGGAGTCCGATCGGCGACGGTCCGGATCGTCAGCAGCGATCCCGATGAAAGCCCATTCAATATCCGCCTCATTGGAACCGGATCTTCGAATTGAGCGGTGGGCGCTCAATATCGCTCGCCCGCAACATGTCCCGCCTCCCTCGCCGCAATGGGGGGGCGGGCTTCGGTTTGTTGCGTGCGGGTTTTTTGGGAGCCGGTGGCCTGTTTCGTCCTTCCGGCCGGGACGACTTGCCCTGGAAAGGGAAATGAAACCGCGAATTGACGCCGGTTTCCAATGAATCGGAAAAGGTGGCAGGTCCATCTGGCGGGTGTGATCGCATTTTCCCGCAACTCATCGGACTACGGAAATTTCATTCGCGTTCATCGGCGTCCATTCGCGGTTTTGGGCTTACGATTTCCCTTCCCGCCGCAGCGCGGTTTCCGCTTCCGTGATGCCAAGCAGGGCCGCGCGTGTGAATGCCTCCAGGGCTTCTTCCTGACGGCCGAGGGCGCGCAGGCCGTTTCCCAGTTCGAGATGTCCGTCGCCGAAATGCGGCCAGGCCGCGACCAGATCCCGCAGAAGCGACACCTGGAGGCGGTGGTCGCCGCGTTCTCCCGATCCGTGCGCGAGATGATAGAGCGCGACGGGATCATGAGGCGACTGGCGCAAAACGCGGCGGCAAAGCTCCATCGCCTCGTTTGTCACACTGTCCGCCTCCACTTCCGACCAGACTTGAAACAGGTCATGGATCCACAGGTCGGGCGAGGTGTTGCGCACATGGTCGGCGAGCAGCACACGGAGTCCGTCCGCCCGTGCCGGTGGAATGCGTGGCCCGGGATTCAGAAACGTGTGGACCAGTTCGTAAGTGCCGTTGGCGCCGAAGATTCCCTTCGCGTCGAGGCGAAGGCGGGGACCGAAGAGCAGATTGCGCTGCCGGTAATGCACTTCCTTGAATGCCTGGTCGGACAGGAAAACCCGGTAGGCCCGCCCCGCCCGTGATTGGCTCTCGATGCGTTTGGCGAGGTTGATGGCATAACCGCAGAAGTCGTGGCCTCCGTTTTGGCGTGGAACGGCCCAGACCGGGCCGAAATGGATTCCACACGACAGCTCGGCAGGGGCGGTGCGACGCGCCACACGCGCCACGTTCGTCGGGGCCGCAAGCCAGACGGCCTTCAGCATGACCGCGAGGCAGGTAAGCAGATAAATGTCGTTGTGCGCGCGGCCGGTGTGCAGATAAACCACAAACTCATCCCCCAGCACGCCGAACTGATAGTCCCGGCCCTCCTGATAGCGTCCTTCCAGATAGTCGCCGAAGAAATACCGCGTTTCCTCAACGCACGTGCGATGGAAGGAATCGATGAATCCCGCATATCCGTGCAGATCCATCACGCTCGCGAACACGCTCGAGTCCACCAGATCGACGAACAGGATGCCCACATCCAAAGCGGTCCCGGCGGCGGATTCTGATTTCGTTGAATGGGGATCGGGCACGGCGGGGGGGACGGGAGTCAGGGGAGCTGGGGAACCGGCCGGTTCAATTCCTTGGGGTCGGGCACGGCGCCTTGCCGCCGCGCCGGCTTGTCAGCTTGCTCCCCGGATTTATCGCGTTCAGCGCGGTTGTATTGAAGCATGAGATCATCGGGTCGCTGTTGGGCGTTTGACGGGGCAAAAGACACCCTGGTGATGGGATCGCCCGCATCGGGGCAACCGGTCACAAACGGAACGACCGCAGCCAACAGCACGGCTGGAATACCGATGGGAGATTTCACTGGTCGAAACACTCGCGCGTGCCTAGCACGAACCCTTGCCCCGCCGCAAGGATTCATTTGAACAAGCGCCGCCACGGGGAGCGGGAGCTGCCCGGGCCTTGCCTGCCGGCGGAAGTCCGCCCACGCTCCGGACGCGCGCAAGCCGCTCCCCACCCTGCTCGTCGCGGCGCGGATCGCGGCGCCCGTGGTTTCCCGGATCGGTTTCAGGAATGCCGGCAAACCCCTCGCCCGGATGGGGAAACATCGTGCTCCTCGCCCTTGCGATGAAATCCGGCGACGCCCCGTGGACGACCCTGGAGATCGAAGGCGCGGACAGGATCCCCGGTTTGCTTGCTCCCGCCGCGGGGAAGCGGTGATTCGCGGAGATTTCCGGGATAAACCGATAAACATGATCCCGTTTCGCCGTTTGAATGCATATCTCGTGATTGGCGGTGCACCATCGGATTCCCCGGATGCAACCTCTCATCCGGTCTATGCGATTGTCAGACTGATGACGGAATATCAACCATCCCCCCGCTTCCACATCGTCCGCCTGGTGTTAGCTTCCGTCATCGCCATCGTGGCATCACCGCTTGCCGGCGCGCAACCGGTCAAGGTGATGCCGATTGGCGATTCGATCACGTTCGGCGCCTGGAATCCGTTTGCGGTGAGGTCGGACGTTCCCGGCGGCTATCGCAGACAACTCGCGGTGCTTCTGACCGCAAGCGGCCACTCGTTCGACTACGTCGGCCACCGCAGCGACAATCCCGCGCCCGGCATGGATCCGGATCACAATGGCAACAGCGGCTGGAGAACCGACCAGATGCTCTCCTCTCTCTGCGATTGGCTTGTCAAGGATCCGGACGTGGTCCTGCTGAAGGCGGGCACCAATGATGTTCTCCAGCAGCGCCCGGTTCCGGACGCCCTGCGCGATCTTGAGAACCTGATCGTCAAGATCCTCATGTCGCGACCGGACCGCAGGGTGTTCGTGGCCACCCTGATCCCCATCCGCTCGAATTGGGGCGGCATCCCGGAAGCCGTCCACACCGCCAATGCGGACGCATACAACGAAGGTGTCCGGGAGGCCGTCACGCGATTGTCAGGCGAAGGCTTCAATGTGAGCCTGGTGGACATGGATGCCCGGGTGGTTCTCACCCATGAGGTCCCGGCGAAACGTTTCTTCCAACCCGGGGACGGAGTGCATCCGGGGCAGGCCGGCTATGATCAGCTGGGCGAGTTATGGCATGCCGCGATCATCGACGCCGGCGGACTGGCCATATCACCCCAAACCGGAGTCCCGGCAAAAAGAACCGGTCTCGGCGCGGCCGTCGCCTCACCTTCCGGCATCTCGCTGTCATGGACATCGCCACCATCGGACGAGGAGGCGCAGGAAGTGTGGTGCCGCGAGTTATCAAGCGCCGCGTGGCGGAAAATCGCCATCCTTCCACCCGGAGTTTCGGGCCACACTGCCATCGGACTCGCAACGGCCGGGCGCTCGTACCGTTTCGCCATCAATGCCGTGAATCCCAACGGATCCTCGGGTTGGTCAAACCTGGCGTCCGTCACATCCGGCGGGAATTCCTCCAACATCGCGCACTGTAAACCTTCGATGGCATCCTCCGAATACAGCGCCGCTTATTCGGCCGCCAAGGGAAACGACGGCCTGTCCACCAGCCTCTGGGCGTCCACCGGCATCGGTTTTCACTGGTGGCAGGTGGATTTGGTTCAGCCGAAACGCATCACCCGTGTCGAACTGATGACCCGCCAGGATGGTTCCGGAGTTGAGGAACAGCGCCGGAATTTCGAAATCATCGCCTCCAACGATCCCGCCTTCGGCACACATGTCGTGCTGACGGCCCGTGGCTCCGCCGCGCTTGCGCACAAGGCGACCCACACGGCATCCCCCGGAGTTCAGGAAACCTTCCGCCACATCCGTGCGCGCAAGACCGTCCAGGAGAGTTTTTCGTTTGCCGAACTGCGGGTGTTTGGAGAATCGCCGGTCCTTGCGCCTTCGGTTCCGGAAAACCTTGCGGTGGATTCCGTCTCGCACGATCGGGTCCGGATCATCTGGGCGGGAACCCCGGACGGGGCAACCGCTTACCGGATCGAGCGCCGCAAGGCGGGCGAAGAGGGGTTTTTCACCGTTGCCACCACCACATCACCGGACATGCACGAGGATGCCGCCGGACTTGATGCGCTCACCGCCTACACCTATCGGGTATCCGCCGCGAACGAGGCGGGCGAGTCGCTCCCCAGCCACGAAATCACCGTCACCACCCTTCCCGCGCCCCTGTCCTTCGACGCATGGGCTTCCTCGTTCCCCGACCTTCTGAATCTCCCGGAAAGCGATCAACTGCCGGGCGCGGATCCCAACGGCGACGGTGTCACCAACCTGCTCGCCTATGCCTTCGGTCTCGATCCGCTCCTCCCGTTCGATTCCGCCATGACGCCGCGGATTTGTTATCTCGACCAACCCGGGGACCGGACGCTCGTTTTCCGGTTCGTCCGCAATCTCGCGGCGGCGGATCCGGACTATCGGATCGAAACCTCATCCCTTGACGCGGACCAAACATGGATCCCGCTGCCGGCAACCGAAACGACCGCCTCCCGCCACCCCGTGCGGCCGGACCTGGAGGTGGTGACCCTTGCGATCGATCCCCTGGCGGGGCCGCACAAGAGGTTTTTCCGTTTGAGGGTCGAGCTGCCTGCGGGTGATTGACGGGAGGCGATCGGGAACGATCGCGCGCGTTGCGACAATGTGATTGATGATGGCGGTTTTTCGGCCGGGCCGCGAATTTTGCCGAAATGGTCATATTGACAGAATGGGCGATGACTGCCACCCTGGGCCCATTGTCCTTACCGGATGACAACTCTGGAAATCGGAATACCCCGGCTTCTGTCCCGGCGGGCGGCGGGATTTGTGTCCGAAGGAGCGTGCCTGAAGTTTGTGATCCGGCGCGCGGTTGTAGCGAATTCGACCGATCGGGATGCCGCCGCATTGTGGTGGAGAACCTTTGTTGGATGTATGTCGGCACTTGCCGGTTCCTGCGGATACATCTTGATCCCGTTTTCGACCGGTGCGCGTGGAATCTCGATGAAATCAGCGCCTCGCTGGGAGTCAGTCGAAAGGTATTCGCGCGAATCGTTGAAGAGAGCATTGGCATCGGAGGAAAGGCGTGGCTGCGGCGGATTCGGGCCGTCAGGGCCTGCAAATTGCTCCGGTGCGGGCATAAGGTCGCCTATGTCGCACAACGTCTGGGCTTCCGGCATCAACCGGATTTCACCCGTGAATTCGGTCAGATGCTGGGGGTTTCGCCCTCGCGCTTCCGGAGAAGCGAAAAGGCGAGAATGTTTGATCCGGGGAAGTCGTGACCAGCGGTTTCCGTCGCTGACCGGCGGTGTCCGTTTTTCCTATCTGTTTTGTGTCGTGTCCGCAGGTGTTTGTTGGTGACGCTCGCTCAGGTGAACCCACCCTGACTCGGGCAGACCCGCCATGAGGATCCCTTTTCCATCCGGCGTGTCGCGGAACCGGTTCGGTGTTCGTCGATCTTCTTGTCCCGCCTTCCTTGCGAGGACGCCCTCGGAACCGCCTTCATTCGTGCCAAGCCCGGTGACCAGCCCGTCAAGTCCCCTTCAAACCGGACATAAATCCATGAATACAAATGAATCGACGTTGAACTGCCGGTTTCACCTGATCACGCGAACGGGCCGTAAATCGAAGATTCCGGGGAGCGGGTCTCGGATCGCCGAATGGTTTTGGCTTGGAGCCTTGATTCTGGCGCCCGCCGTTTCCATCGTCGCGGAAGGGCGGGAAACGGTGGCGGCCCGTTACAACCATTCCGCGGCCGTGAAGTCGGACGGCAGCGTATGGACTTGGGGCAACAACTCCAACGGCCAGATCGGGGATGGCACGACGACCCAGAGAACCACTCCGGTTCAGGTCGGAGGGGTTTCTTCCGCCGTATCGGTGGGAGCGGGCTATTTTCATACACTGGCGCTGTCGGCGGATGGCACCGTAAAATCATGGGGCGGGAACTCCTACGGGCAATTGGGAGATGGCACGACCACCCAGCGGACAAGTCCGGTGGCGGTCGGCGGATTGTCCGGCGTCATCGGTCTGGGAGCGGGATACGCCCACACGATCGCCCTGAGGGCGGACGGAACGGTGTGGACCTGGGGCCTCAACACATCGGGGCAGTTGGGGGATGGAACCACTACCCAAAGAACATCTCCGGTTCGGGTTCCGGGCTTGTCCGGAGTGATTTCGGTAGTTGCCGGTTTCTACCACAATCTGGCCCTGAAGTCCGATGGAACGGTATGGGCGTGGGGGCAAAACACGAACGGCCAGCTTGGGGACGGCACGACGGCGCAACGGAACCTTCCGGTCCGCTCCGGCACGATTGCCGGTGTGACGGATCTTGCCGCCGGCCTCTCCCACTCGCTGGCTCTCAGGGCCGATGGCACGATTTGGTCATGGGGAGGCAATTCATCGGGGCAGCTTGGAGACGGAACGACCGCGCAAAGGACGGCTCCGGTGCAAATGAGCGGAGTTACCGACGCCATCTCGATTGCCGCAGGGTATGGCAGTTCCCATCTGTTGAGGTCGAACGGATCCGTCTGGGGCTGCGGGTTGAATTCGAATGGCCAGTTGGGAGACGGCACCTACAACCAGCGGAATTCCGTTGTTCAGACATCATCTTTGGCTGGTGCGGCCCATGTTGCCGCGGGTAACTCCCATACGCTGGCAGTTCGGGGCGACGGTACCGTCTGGGCTTGGGGTTTCAATACCAACGGGCAGCTTGGACTGGGGAATACGACCCAGAGAAACACACCGGCGCAGACGCTTGTCGTGTCCTCCATCCATGCCAACCAGGCGTCGCGAAGCCCGGCTTCCGGCGCCGGCGCCGGGATGTATTCTTTCGCGGGCGGCGGTGAGCACTCGCTGGCGCTTGATGCCGGGGGAATCGTTTGGACCTGGGGACGCAATGATCGCGGCCAACTTGGCAACGGAACCCTGGAGCCGGGTTCCCTGCCGGCCATGATCCCTGCGCTCGACAAGGTCACCACGGTCGTCGCCGGTGAGGCGCATTCACTCGCCCTTCGCTCGGACGGGACGGTCTGGTCGTGGGGCGGCAACGACACCGGACAACTCGGCGATGGAACCCTTGCGGACCGTAACGAGCCGGTTCAGGTCGGATCGCTGGGCATGATTGTGGCCATCGCGGCAGGGGATCGGCACTCTCTGGCACTGCGGGCGGATGGCACGGTGTGGGCATGGGGAGCCAATCCCGACGGACGGATCGGAGATGGCACCACCACCCCGCGGCAGACTCCGGTGCAACTGTCCGGAATCAGCGGCGTGGTGGCCCTCGCCGCAGGGTCGGCTCACAGCCTTGCGGTCAAATCGGATGGCTCCGTGTGGGCGTGGGGCGCGAACCAGGACGGTCAACTCGGTGATGGAACGCTTGTCCAGAGGAATTCCCCCGTTCAAGTGGGTGGACTGGCCGGGGTGCTCTCGGTTTCCGCCGGTCTCGGCCATTCCGTGGCAGTGAAAACGAACGGTTCCGTTTGGGCCTGGGGGGCGAACGGGTTGGGCCAACTTGGAAACGGAGGCACGACTCCATCCACCTCGCCAGTCCAGGCAACGGTTGGCGAGGCCGTCATCGCGGTGGTTTCCGGTCACAACCACAATGCGGCCCTGCTCCCCGGCGGAGAGGTTCTGGCTTGGGGCGCGAATGCTTCCGGCCAGGCGGGAGTGGGAACCTTGTCCAACCAGGCGACGCCGGTTCAGGTTCAGGGCATTCCCGGAGCCGTGGCCCTGACCGTGGGACAGGATCACACGCTTGTTCTCGACGTGGACGGTGGACTTTCAGCCTGGGGCGGAAACGCCTCGGGACAATTGGGAGACGGCAGTTCTCCCTGGCGCTTCGCGCCCATCCAGGTGGTCGGCCCCACGGAGGTGGCATCGCTTGCCGCCGGGTCTTTTCACACCTTGGCCAGAAAAAGCGACGGCTCCCTGCTTGCGTGGGGCTACAATGACTTTGGTCAGCTCGGGGATGCATTGGCCGGACAGAGAACCGTTCCCGGTCCGGTCGCGGCAATCCCTGTCGTTATCTCGGAGAGCGCCGGGGCCGGCCACAGCCTTGCGATCAAGCCGGATGGTACGGTCTGGGCATGGGGCGCGAACGATTCCGGTCAATTGGGCGATGGCACCCTCGTTTCGAAATCCTCGCCGACGCAGGTGACGGGACTCGGCTCCGTCTTGTCCGTTGCCGCAGGCGAGTCGCACTCGCTCGCATTGAAATCCGGCGGCACCGTCTGGGCCTGGGGAGCCAATGGTGACGGCCAGTTGGGTGACGGCACGACCACTGCCAAGACATCTCCGGTTCAGGTCGCGAACCTTGCGGATGCGATCGCGGTGGCGGCCGGTGGCGACCATTCCCTTGCCCTGAAGGGCGACGGAACCGTCTGGGCCTGGGGTTCGAATCCGGACGGCCGCCTCGGTGACGGCACCACGGATTCAAGATCATCTCCCGTCCAGGTTTTCGGACTGGCCGGCATCATCGCCATCGCCGCCGGGGAACAGCACTCCATGGCGCTGGGAAGTGACGGTTCGGTCTTCACCTGGGGTGGAAATGGAAACGGACAGCTCGGCAATGGCACCACGGTGGCTTCCACCAGTCCGGTCCTTTTGTCGGGACTTGGAACGGTGAAATCCGTTTCGGCGGGAAACCGGCACTGCCTCGCCCTCGATGATCAGGGCAAGCTCCGGGCCTGGGGCGCGAATGCGCAAGGACAGCTTGGCGACGGCGCCACCACCGGCCGCCATTCTCCCGTAGTCATTCCGGGGGACTTCGGCCCGGGCTCCCGCGTTCGTGCGGGGGGAGACAAATCCTACGTCGTCAAGGAGGATGGCACGCTCTTCGCCTGGGGCGTGGGTGCCTTCGGTGAGTTGGCGAATGCCTATGCCGTCGCCCGCAGCGAGCCGGTGACCTCCCTCGGTTACCAGCGGATTCATCCCGTCCCCGTGGTCGCCATCACCTTGCCTCCCCAGAACTCGGAAGTCGCCATCGGCTCCGGCGTCAACATTGAGGTCAATGCGTCGGTTTCCTCCGGCCAGATCGCCTCCACCTTCTTCTATGCGGATGGCATCCTCCTGCATGAGGACACCCAGGCCCCCTTCGGTTTCGCATACGACCCGCCGACATGGGGCCCCATCGGCATCCAGGCCATCGCCACCACCAACACCGGCGCCACATCCCGGCCCGCCGAACTCCTTCTCGACGCGCTCTACGATAACGACGCGGACGGACTGCCGGACTGGTGGGAAATCCGTTACTTCGGAAATCTGTTGCAAGCAGCCGGTGACGACCCGGATGGCGACGGCCTGTCAAATCTTGCGGAATTCCAATCCGGGCTGAATCCGGACAATCCCGATAGCGATGGCGACGGCATGCCCGATGGCTGGGAAGTCACCCGCGGCTTTGACCCGGGCAACCCCTCGGACGGCGGCTATGACACGGATCAGGACGGCCTCACAAACTCCGAGGAGTTCCTTTGCGGAACCGATCCCAATGATCCCGATACCGATGACGACGGACTGCCCGATGGCTGGGAAGTCCCCCATGGCCTGAACCCGCTCGATGACGGTTCATCCGAGATGGCGAACGGTGCCGCTGGCGATCCGGATGGTGACGGACTCACAAACGCGAGGGAGTTGCTTTTAGGAACCCACCCGAACAATCCCGACACCGACGGCGATGGCATGGGCGATGGTTATGAGGATTATTACGAATTGCAGCCGAATTCCCCCGTGAACATGCCCGCGCCGGGTCCGAAAACCGGGCCGGATGACGACAAGGACGGTGACGGACTGACAAACAAACAGGAGTGGGAACGCGGCAGTATCCCGATCAGTGCCGGCGAACAGCCGAAGTTTACCTTCCCGCCGGCCACTTTGAGATGGTTTGGAGTTGCCGGAAGGGTGTATTTCGTCCAATGGACTAGCAACCTGACAACTTGGAACACCATTCCTGTGGCGCATATTGGCGCGAATCTGGAGATCACCGCTACTCCGGTCGGCGGTCCCTTTTTCAGGCTGAAACTCTATTCGGATGCAAGCCTCGATAACGACGGAGACGGCCTGCCCAACTGGCAGGAAATCGAAATTCTGGGCACCAATCCGAACAACCGTGACACCGATGGCGACGGCTTGCCGGATTGGTTTGAAGTCGAATATGATCTGGATCCTCTCGATGATGGATCAATCAATCCAGACAACGGGGCTGAAGGCGACCCCGATGGCGACGGACTGACCAATGTGTTCGAGTATTGGTATTATGCCGACCCGAATCTTGCTGATACCGATGGCGACGGTCTGAACGACTACGATGAGGTTGTCGTTTATGGAACATGGCCGGACGTGGCGGACTCGGATTGGGATGGACTGAACGACTACGACGAGATTTTAACACACGGCACCAATCCGCTAAGCTGGGACACGGACGGCGACACCCTCTACGACAGCGATGAGATATTCACCCTCGGTACCAACCCGCTGGATACGGACACGGACGGCGATTGGATGTGGGACGATTACGAGCTTGCCAACAATCTCGATCCCAACGACGCGGCGGATGGCTTGCTTGATGCCGACGGCGACGCGCTCGCCAATCAGCTTGAGTTTGTTTTCATGGATCAGGGCTATGATCCGTTCGTCGCCAACAACGCGGCGACGTTTCCATGGCTGGAAGACCCGGATTGGGACGGGATGACCACGCAAGCGGAGTTCAATGTGTATTTCACCAATCCGCGACAGTACGATACGGATGGTGATGGTCTAGGAGATGGCTGGGAGATCGCCCATGGATTTAACGCCAAGCTCAACAACCGCAACGCAGGCCCGGCCAACCACCATCCCGACGCCGATCCCGATGGCGACGGTCTTACCAGTGCGGACGAGGAGCAGCACGGCACCAATCCCTCCGCCGTCGACAGCGACGGGGACGGAGTGAGCGATAGCGACGAAGTGGATCAAGGCACCAACCCGAACGATCCCAACGACAGCCAGCCACCGCCCAACGGCACGGTTCCTGTCAATGTCACCTTCGGCGACCACAGCGGCAGCCACTCCGAAAAGTATCGGGTGCAACTCACACCGCTGGAGGGTGATACCACCGGCCACACCGTTCGCTATCGCACCAATCGCCAGTATGGCCAGCCACAGACCGATACTTTCCGCCTTCCCAAGGGTGCAAAATACAAAGTGGAGCTGATCCACATAGGCACGGATCCGAAGTATCGCGACGACCCCCGCCCGGATTACGACTACCAGCTTGAGATCGACGACGCGAACTGCCTCGTGGTGGACGATCCGCAGGACATCATGGGATTCAACAACGATAGCGAAACCTTCTTCGCCTCCGGCAAGGACGCGACACTTTATGTGCCTCTCTTCAAGTCCAAGGAGGTTTCCTTCTCGAATTCGACAATTCCCGGCTGGCTGACAAGCGACGGAACGCCGAACCCGAGCGGTGGAGTGGACTACGTCACCTACGATGCTCCGCACTGGCAGGACAACAACGACGACGGCGACGCGGACGATCCCGGCGAGCGCAAGTATCCCATCGTCTACGTGCGCGACACTCCGCCGACCATCGCGGGCAAGATTGCGGTGAAGCCCTCCGGGCTGACGGCTGTAAGCGGATTCAGCGCGAAGATCAAGGTGATTGGACCGGGCAACATCAAAATTGATCCTCCTGTCGCTGTCACAATTGGCACGGACGAGATCGAACTACCCGCCACGGCATCGGCGGGGAACTTTGTTGACGAGATCGACTACCTGAACCCCATGACCTTGTCATGGGAGGTGGAAATAAACAACAAAGGCCATTGGTGCGAGGCTGGTGATACTGGCCACCGAACATATGTGACTCTCGCCGCGCCTGCCACGACAATGCGGCAAGAGACGCTTTTCGACATCGGTTGCCGCAACGCGGATGGGGAGACCGTTGCAGCGGATGCTGTTCTCGATATATGGGGTGATTTTACCGACCGCAATGTTCCCAGGGTCGATTCGGTCCAACTTAAATACTGGAACCCGGTCGTTGGATCACGCCAGACACTTGAGGATATGCTCGCCGACGCCGGAGGGAATGGGACTTGTGTTGCATGGTCGAGGCTGCTTAAGACTGTCTGTGATGCCCAGGGCATTCCGGGTGCGTCAATCGTCGAGGTTGAGAGCAGCTTCAGAAACGACGGGACTCTTTCTCTTGATGGAGGGTTAACGACCCGAGGCCTTTTTCTTGTGAAGGATTGGACGTTCGATCCATTGGGAACTGCGCCCGCTGCGTGTGCGCCCTTCACTCATCTGAGTTCAGAAATTACCGACAGTGCAACAGGTGCACCGGGACAAGGAAACCCGAATCCTCCGGGCGCATTCTTCAACCACTTCATTGCGCAATACTCCGGTGAGTATTACGACCCCTCCTATGGTAACGGCCCTTTTGCCAGCCAGGGAGCTTGGGAGAGCGCAAGCATCGACGGTTATCAGAAGGCGTGCGATCCCGGTGGAGGTGGCGCGCCAATCATTGTTAATAAGTCCGACGACGCCTCCACAGTAGAAACCACATTTATTCCTGTCCCATGAAAACATCATTAATAATTGCCTCAATTCTTGCATTCACCCTTGTTCACGCGGATCCCCTGATACAAGTGAAGCCAGACACCTCAAACGAAGATCCATCGAGGGTCGCGGATGTCGAAGCCGCGCTTAAGCAGGAGTTTCCCGAAGCTCGTATTTCGGTGAGAAGAATAGAGATTTTGGATCACGAAAACACCAGAGCGGCTTTTCCGCAAGGCAACTTCAACCGGGTGACTGCGGTTGTGGCGCATCCAGAGACTAAGCACGCGGCCCTTCTGGAATTTGCAATCTATAGGCAAGGAGACGACTCGATTACCTTGCCGCTTGCCGGGGATCGTTCTGAGTTCGCCTCGCTGCTACGATCAACAAACAAAAAGCTGCGTGGAGTTAACGATGCTATTGCGGTCGGCAAAGCCTTCGCAACGATCTACCGATTGAAGCTGGCTAGTGCCCCCGAGATTATCCAGCTAGAGGGCATCTACTCCATCAGTCTGCCATTGGCGGACGGAAACGAAAAAACAGGACGCATTAGGAAGATGAAGTTAAATGTCGAAATCGACGAAGAAGGGAGTGCCCAAAAGACGACGATGGATGGCGGTTCAGATGATCCATCATCACAAAAACCAAAGCAGCAGAACCGTTGCCCCTAACACCAGCCCCGCTGCGTGCAAATTACTAGAGGGCACTTTCATAAACTCGTAAAATGAAAATGGCCTCGAATTTTCAGCAAATTCGGTGGATCGTTTTAGAAAGCCAAATAAATGGCAACGGCCAGCGCTGGGACTATGGTTACGATGATTTGGGGCAGGTCGCCTCCGCCACCAAGAGGTTTCCCGATCTCTCGCCGATTCCCGGCCACTCCTTCTCCTACACCTATGACGGCATCGGCAACCGTCTCACCGCCACCCATGGCGGCGCGGGCACGGAGGTCGCCTACCCGGAGGCCAATACCAATGCCCTCAACCAGTATGGAATGGTCCGCACCGGGGGCTCCCGTTACATCCTCGGGGAATCACCCGCCGGCGACGACCCGGCCAGCCCGAATCCGGTGTTCGTCAACGGCAATGCCGCGTCCCGCGCCGGTGGCCTGGACTTCTATTGGTCCCGGATCGATGGCGCCAATGCCACCGCTCCGCTCTGGTCCGGGGATACCGCCACGGCGACGGTCAATGGCGTGCCGGCCTCCGTCTCCGGCAAAACCTGGACCCCCGCCCACGAGGTAGCCCCCACCCACGACTTCGATGGAAACTTGACCTCGGACGGGCGCTGGACATACACTTGGGATGCCGACAACCGGCTCAGCCGCATGCAAGCCACCGCCGCCGCCGTCACCGCGGGCGTTCCGCACCAGCGGATCGACTTTGCCTATGACTGGCAGGGCCGGCGGGTGGCCAGGCACGTCTTCTCCTCCACCGACGGCATCACCTGGACCTTCCAGTCCGGCCGCCGCTTCCTCCACGACGGCTGGAA
>CAZKQK010000059.1:0-29418 GCA_964554865.1 uncultured Luteolibacter sp.
CTTTTTGCGGGCGCTCTCCGGCGCCGGCCGGATGATCTCAAATTGCCGGCGGCTCAGATCGGGCTCAGATCGCTGGGGTGGACCTGACCGGGACGGGTGGAGGGTGAACTCATGCCCGATTCCGCCCGACCATGCGGATGTTTTAAATAATCCCCCTCCCAGGCCACCGGGAGATAATATGTTTTCTCTAAGCTGGCATTGGATAGGTCCCAACCTGCTTTTTGGCACATCTGGCGTTGAGAAAGTTTCTCATGAGGGACCACATGAAAATTGTTGCAATGATAACAACGTCGCGCAGACCAGATTTCATACCTTTGATCTGCTCACGGAGCGGCTTTCCGAGATGGTCATGCCCGATGCCGTTACTCACCCCTTGGTCAACGTCGCGCATGTAATGAGTGACGGGCATATCCACCTTCGGCTCATGGATCCGCCTGATGACGTTGACCCAGACCTCGGTTGGTTCAAGATTGATGCTGCGCAACAGAGCATCTTCCAGCCTTCCGGGAGACCAATTTTTAAAGCAGTAACCCTTTCCGCAAAAATGAATTGACGCCACGGCGCGGCAATGGGGCATCCGCCGGCAATGCCCTGTGCCGCTTGGGATTGACGGCTCCGGCCGGTCCCGCAGCCGCGATTTGTTCCTTTCCGGCCAAGCGGCGAGGTGACAGTCCGTCCCGGCCTTGCCCCTTGAACTGACCATTTTCCCGAGGTTGCCACCGCCCCTCGCCGCAGCGGTTCTTTCCTGGCCGAATTTTCATTTTACGGAACAGGCAAATTGCCGAAAATTGTTCTTGCCGTTATCCCGTTCAGCGCCGTTACCGGCGGCCCGGCCTTTTTGAGCCGCATGGACCTGCGATGGAGCCTCCCGCCTTGAAACCGTTACCTCCCGCCCCAACGTCGCCTGCGGATGCCGGCCAACCGTTCGGAAACGGCGGCTGGAAAGCGTTCATACCCGTGCATGCCGTCCATGCTCCGCCCGCCAGCCCCCTCTACGCCCATCCGTTGAGCGCTTGCGCCGCGGATTGAACCGGGGCTGCCACCGGGACTATTTCGGAAATCCGAACCTTTATTCTTGGCACCAAGCGTCCGGGCGCTTGAATGGCCACACCTCATGTACCCGCCGCTCGACCACTGGATCTGGCTCATTCCCGCCTTTCTGATAGGCGGCTGCATCGGGTCTTTTCTCAATGTGGTGATCTACCGCGTGCCGCTCGGCATGTCAGTGAACGAACCGAAGCGCTCGTTTTGCCCGAAGTGCCGGAAACCGATTCCGATGTGGTTGAACTTCCCGATGATCTCCTGGCTCTGGCTGCGCGGAAAATGCCGCGAGTGTGCCGCGCCCATCGCCTTCCGTTACTTCGGCGTCGAGCTTCTCACCGCGCTGCTCTTCGCCGCCGCGTGGTGGCTGTTTCCACCGCAGGTCGTGGTTTTCATCTGGGTGATGCTCGCGCTGATGGTGGCCATCACATTCATCGATGCCGAGCACCTCATCATCCCCACGTCCATGACCTGGGCCGGCAGCGCCACCGGCATCCTCGCCTGCATGGTATGGCCGCAACTCCCGGTGATGGCCGGTGATGCCGGAAACCGGCTTTCAGGCCTCAAACACGGAGCCATCGGCTGGGCCGCCGGTTTCCTTGGACTCTGGGCCATCGTCGAACTCGGAAAACTCGCCTTCGGCAAACGACCGCTCAAGTTCGAACAAGCCGTCGATTGGCGCCTCAAGGAGCCTGAAAACGATCAGGACCCGATGCTCCTCATCATCGACGGCCAGGAAATCCCGTGGTGGGACATGTTCGCCCGCAAGACCGACCGCCTCGTCATCGAATGCGAGGACATCCGTGTGGACGGTGAATCCGTCGGTGGCGGCACGCTCGTCATCCGCACGCTGGAAATCGAACTCCCGGACGGCACCCGGCGGCATCTGGCGAACATGAAATCGCTCGATGGCACCGCCACCGCCGCCGTGATCCCGCGCGAGGCCATGGGCTTCGGCGACGTTCATCTGTTAGGCATGACCGGCGCGTTCTTCGGCTGGACCGGCGTGTTCTTTTCCCTCTTCGCCGCTTCCATCTATGCCATCATCTGGGCCATCGCCGGCCGCATCGGATTCGGCCGCCAACTCCCCTTCGGTCCCTTCCTCGCGCTCGGAGCCATCACCTGGGCCTTCGGCGCATGGAATCTCTGGGCCTGGTACATGGATTTCCTCGGCCCCCTGTGGGATCCTTACGGAGCGCAATGATATGTCATTTCGCGGCCGGTCTCACGGCATCCACCGTGCTCTCCACGCTGCCGGAGCCGAACTTCGTAACCAGCGTATCACCCGGCTTCAGTCCATCGGCCGAACGCAGCGCCCGGCCGTCCGGACCAAGTGTCATCGAGAAACCACGCTGAAAGGCGGATTCCGGCCCGAGCGTGCGCAACAAACCACGCAGCCGGACCAGCTTGGCCTCCAACCGGTCCGGTGCGATCGCCGCCAAATGCTCCAGACGGCGCGCAAGCATGCCGAGTTTTTCCATCCGGCGCTCGATCACCCGCGCGGGATGATGGCCGCGGTGGGCCGTCCGGATTTCGGACACGAGTGCGTTGGCTGACTCCAGCGCGGACCGCGTCGCCGCCGCCATTCGCGCCCGCACGGTGTCCAGCCGCATCACCGGCTCGCGCAGCAACCTCTCGCCATCACGCCGCAGCACGCCGCGCCGCAGGGAGTCGATCGCCTGGCGGGCATTCAGAATCCGCTCGCGCACCGGACGGTCAAGCCGCCTGCGGAGATGGGAAAGCCTGTCTAACAACTCAGTGCCATCGGCCACCGCAAGCTCGGCCGCCGCGCTCGGCGTCGGCGCGCGGAGATCCGCGACGAAGTCCGCGATGGTGAAGTCAATCTCATGCCCCACCGCGGAAATGATCGGGATCGGGCATGCGGCGATGGCCCTCGCGACAACCTCCTCGTTGAAATTCCAAAGATCCTCGATCGATCCGCCGCCACGGCCGACAATCAGCACGTCGCAACGCGGATAACCGAAGGCCTCCGGACGACCCATCTTCCCGATTGCGGCCGCGATTTCCACCTCCGCTCCCTTGCCCTGCACGCGGACCGGGAACAACACGGGCTGCACCCAAGGGGCGCGCCGCGAGAGCACGTTGAGCATGTCCTGAAGCGCCGCCCCGGTGCCGGATGTCACCAGACCGATCACCCGGGGAAACCCGGGAATCGCCCGCTTGCGGTCCGCGTCGAACAAGCCCTCGGCCTGGAGTTTCCGCTTCAGCGCCTCGAAGCGCGCCTGCAAGTCCCCCGCCCCGGCGCGTTCGGCCTTTTGCACGATGATCTGGAGCTGCCCACGCGCCTCGTACACGCTGGCCTCGGCGAAGACCCGGACCTTCGCCCCGTCTTCCAAAGTCTCCGCCCCCTGCCGTTTGCGCGCGCCGAACATCGCGCATGAAATCTGCGCTCCCTCGTCCTTGAGCGAGAAATACCAGTGCCCGCTGCCCTGTTTCCGCAGGTTGGAAACCTCACCTTCCACCCAGATCTCGCCGACCTGGATTTCCAGCAGGTTTTTCATCCGCCTCAGCAGTTGCGTCACCGACAGGGCCTTGTCGCCGATGGGTTTCTTCGGTTGGGAAAACAGGTCCACACAGCCAATCTGCCAGATTGCCCGCGCCGGGCGAGCCGGAATTTCCTCACAGCAGTTCCATCACCGTCAGCGCGGGATTTCCACAGGACTCACCTATGCGCAGGCCGATCAGATTCTGATAGAGCGGGCTGCCGGGGGAAACCAGGGTCACCTCGATACCATTCGCCTTCACCACCAGTCCGCCGGCCGCCGGAGCGAGAAGAAACCACGAGCTTTCACCCGCAAGATCCACTTCCACCAAGGCCCCGGCATCCACCGCGTCGCCGATATCGAAGTCTGGTGGTTGCAGGGGTTCGAAAACCCGCAAGGCCGCCGCAAGCTCCTCCACCTGCCGGGCCTGGCCGGTCGCCAGATACGAGGCTTCCAGGCTGCGGGTGTCGTATTTCCCCTCCGCCTTGCTGCCCGGATCGGTCGCGGCGGCGTGTGCGTCGTGCGCCGCCCGCGCCAACACATCCAGACGGGAGCGGAGTTCGGAACGAATCGCCGCGAGCAAGGTCGTTTTCATCGGCGGCCATCATGCGGCGGGCACATCCGATCGTGCAAGGCCACGCCGCAAGATGCCCGCTTGCCCCGGAGCATCCGGCATGAGACCCTTCCGCATGCTCACCGTTTACGCCTACCGCAAATGCTCGACTTGTCGCGACGCTCTCAAGTGGCTCGACGCGCGCGGCATCAGCTACCGGGAAAAAGCCATCCGCGAGACGCCGCCATCCGCAAGCGAACTCCGTTTCGCCCTCAAACACATGGGCGGCAACATCCGCAAGCTCTACAACACCTCGGGCATCGACTACCGCGCCCTCGGACTCTCCGCCAAACTTCCCGCCATGACCGAAGCCGAGGCGCTCGAACTCCTCACCACCAACGGCAACCTCGTGAAGCGCCCCTTGGTGATCGGGAAACAAACCGCGCTGGCCGGATTCAGGGAGGAACAATGGGCCCAAGCACTCCCCGAATGACCGGATGACCGAATTCATTGAGAAAATCCGCTGGCGGCCTGAAATCGGCGATCCGTCCACCATGGGCTGGATCACCGTGATCGCCTACGGCACCGCGGCGCTCACCTGCTGGCTCGCCGCCATCCGCTGCGGACGCGCGCCGGGCACCTCGAAAGGCAGCCGCGCGCTGTGGGCCATGGTCGGAGTGTTGATGGCGTTTCTCTGCGTGAACAAGCAACTCGATCTCCAGTCGCTTCTAACAGACATCGGACGCGTCGTCTCATGGCATCAGGGATGGTATCAGGAGCGCAGGGAGTATCAGAAACTCTTCATCGTGGCGCTTCTCGGAGGATTCACGATGACAACCTCCGTCGTCATGATGGTTTATCATGATTTCTGGAAACGGCACGTGCTGCTTGCCATCGGGCTCGGATTCCTCTGCGTCTTCATCGCCGTGCGTGCCATCTCATTCCACCATTTCGACGTTTTCCTGAAATGGAGCCCCGGCGGAGTACGGATGAACTGGCTCCTGGAGCTGGGCGGCATCACCCTGGTCTGGCTCGCCGCATTGTTCGATTACAAGTCGCCGCGGGGGCTCTACCGCAAACCGCCGGCCGGGCGTCAATAGCGGGATCCCCGCGTCCCATCGCTTTGCAAACACTGCGCATCGCTTTGCGAAACCCCGGGCCCGGCTTGCCTCCGGGCAGGCTTGGCGCGACAACGCGTTCAAATCCATCCCGCCATGATCGCCACCGCTCCCTCGCTCCGCACCACTCCGGATGCCTCCGGCTTCTTCGGCAAATACGGCGGCGTGTTCGTCCCGCCGGAACTCGAAGCCCCGCTTGCCGGGGTCCGCAGGGCCTACGAGGTCATGTCCCGCTCGCATGACTTCATCGAGGAACTCCGCCGCATCCGCAAGCACTTCCAGGGCAGGCCCACACCGACCTATCATGCGGCGCGGCTTTCGAAAATACTCGGCGCCACCCAGATCTATCTGAAACGCGAGGACCTCAACCACTCCGGCGCGCACAAGCTCAACCACTGCATGGGCGAAGGCCTGCTCGCCCGTCACATGGGAAAGAGGAAACTCATCGCCGAGACCGGCGCCGGCATGCACGGCGTGGCCCTCGCCACCGCCGCCGCCTACTTCGGGCTCGAATGTGATATCCACATGGGGGAGGTGGACATCGCCAAACAGGCTCCCAACGTCTCGCGAATGAAAATCCTCGGTGCCCGCGTCATTCCCGCCACCCACGGATTGAAAACACTCAAGGAAGCCGTGGACTCCGCTCTGACAGCCTACGTGCGGGATCCCGTCAGCCAGATCTATTGCATCGGCTCGGTCGTCGGACCGCATCCGTTTCCCATGATGGTGCGCGATTTCCAACAGATCGTCGGCACCGAGGCGCGCGAACAGTTTCTCGAAATGACAGGCAACCTGCCGGACATCGTCACCGCCTGCGTCGGCGGCGGTAGCAACGCCATGGGCATCTTCGCCGGCTTCCTCGATGATCCGGTGGAACTCCACGGCGTCGAACCGCTCGGCAAGGGACCGGGCACCGGCGAGCACTCGGCCTCCATGACCTATGGCACCGAAGGCATCATCCACGGCTTCAGATGTTATCTCCTCCAGAACGAGCAGGGAGAACCCGCGCCCGTACACTCGATCGCCAGCGGCCTCGACTACCCCGGCGTCGGCCCCGAGCACTGCCACCTCAAGGACAGCGGGCGCGTCCGATACGTCACCGCCACCGATGCCCAAACCATCGAGGCCTTCTACACGCTCAGCCGCCGCGAGGGCATCATCCCGGCCCTCGAAAGCTCACACGCCGTCGCCCACGCCATCCGCCTCGCCCGTGAAAACCCGGACACCGCCCGCACCATCCTCGTCAACCTCAGCGGCCGCGGCGACAAGGACATGGACTACATGATCGAACGCCACGGCACCGGAGGGGAATACGGGATCTGAGACCGTCCGCGGCACGGCACCAAACAGTTCCCTTGACCAGCCTCGATATCCGTGGAATCTCCTGCCCATGCGCAAGGCGATCGCCGCGTTTCTGCTCGCCTGCATCGGAGCCATGCTCCCGATGGCGGCGGCTCCGGTGCGTTTGTGCCTGCTGAAAGAGCGCCTGCTGGTTGCGGAAACCTCCCGGGACAAAAATTGCTGCGATGACTGCGGCAGGGAAACCAACATCCCCGAGCCCTGCTGCGTGGATCTGGAGGCGCTGCCGGACTCGGTGGCACCCCAGCCCGTGATCGGGCCGCCGCCGGTGGCGATCAGATGGCTGCCAGCGGCCTTGCTCCCGCCCGCCGCAGTGGAGTGCTCCGGGCTCGAGGATGAGAGCCGTTCGGCTCCGACACGGGGACCGACGTCGCCCGCCGCCTATCGAGCGGTACTCGCGATCTGGAGACTGTAGGATGGGGTCGTTCCGCCACCCGTGGCCGGCCGCTCCCAGTGCGGCCGAGCCCGCGATCCCCGTGTGGAGATCGTTCCTGCAAACCTTCCGCTCACCGTGAAACAAGACCATTCCCTGGATTCCCTCACCCGTCCCTCCATGGCCGGTCCACCCGTCCGCCGCATTCCGGTCTGGCTGATCCCGCTCGCCATCTGCGGCGGATTCGCCGTTCTTTTCCTCACTCTGTTCCGCGACCGGCTGCTGCCCGCGCAGCAGGTCGAAGTCGCAGCAGTGCTCGCCACCGCATCGGAATCCGCCACCACCGGGGCATCCGACCACCCTGGCGAAATGCTCTTCCAAGCGAGCGGCTGGATCGAGCCGGACCCGCTCCCGGTCAAGGCCACCGCCCTGATCGACGGCGTGATCGACTCGGTGCATGTGCTGGAAGGCCAGCAGGTCACCCGGGGCGAACTCCTCGCCACTTTCGTGGATGAGGATTTCCGGCTCACCCTCGCCGCCGCCACCGAAAACCACCGCGCGCTCATGGCAGCGCTGGACGCCCATGTCGGATCGATCACCTCGGCGCACAGAAAACTCGAAGCCGCCGAAGCCACCGAGAAAGCCGCCCTCACCTCGCGGGAGGAAGCGGCGGATCGCCATCACCGCCTTGCCAGCATGCGCAAGGGCTCCGTGCCGGAACTCGATGTGGTTTCCTCCCGCCTGCAGTTCGACCGCGAGCGCCACCAAAGCGCGGCCGCAGCAGCCGAACGCCACGCCGCAGCTGCGGAAATCGCGCGCCTGGAGCTGGAAACCAAGGTCCGCGAAGCGGAGGTGGCCGCCGCCGCCGTGGCGCTCGATCAGGCGCAGCTCGCCATGGAGCGCACGCGTGTCGCGGCTCCGCTCGATGGCCGCGTGCTGCGCCTGCTCGTCGCCCCGGGCCAGAAAAGGATGCTCGCCATGGACGATCCCGACAGCTCGACGGTCGCCATTCTCTATCAGCCGGACAGGCTCCAGCTCCGGGTGGATGTCCCGCTGGCGGATGCATCGCGCCTCGGCGTGGGCCAGCGGGCGAGGATCCGCTGCAGCCTGCTCCCGGACCGGGTCTTCGATGGCGAGGTCACACGCATCACCGGCGAGGCGGACGTCCGGCGCAACACCCTTCAGGCGAAGGTCCGGATCAAGAGCCCGATCGACCAACTCCGGCCGGAAATGCTCTGCCGCGTCGAGTTTCTCGGCAGAGCCACGGTTTCCGGCGCATCCCGGGCATCTCTCACCACATGGATCCCGCTGTCCGCCCTCGCCGGCGACTCCGCCTGGGTCTGCGATCCGGAAACCCGGCGCGTATCCAAACGCAATGTCAGGCCGGGCGGCGAACACCGCGATGGTTTCGTCCGCATCGACGAAGGTCTGCGCCCCGGCGAGCGCATCGTGCTCTCACCCGGGAACCTGCGCGACGGCCAGCGCGTCAACCCCACTCCGAAAAACCAATGAACGAACCCATGATCCAATGCCGAGGCGTCACCAAAAGCTACCGCAAGGGCCGCACCGTGATCACGCCGCTGGAAGCGCTCGACCTCGATGTTCCCAGGGGTGAGTTTCTCGCCCTGATGGGCCCCTCCGGCTCGGGAAAAACCACGCTGCTCAACCTCCTGTCGGGCATCGACTCGCCCACCGAAGGCTCGCTCGCGATCGCCGGCACCGGGATCGGCCGCCTCTCGCGCCGCGACCTCGCCAAGTGGCGCGCGGCCCATGTCGGTTATATCTTCCAGTTATATCATCTCGTTCCCGTTCTAACCGCGTTCGAAAACGTGGAGCTGCCGCTACTGCTCTCGCCGATGTCGAAGAGGGAACGTCGCCAGCGGGTGGAAACCGCATTGTCGCTCGTGGGACTGGCGGACCGCATCCATCACACGCCTTCCGAACTTTCCGGCGGGCAGGAACAACGTGTCGCCATCGCCCGCGCCGTGGTCGCCGATCCTCCGCTGCTCGTGGCCGACGAACCCACCGGCGATCTCGACCGCGAGTCCGCCGGGAGGATTCTCGAACTGCTCCGCCAGCTCGCCGCGGACTTCGGCAAAACCATTGTCATGGTCACCCACGATGCCAAGGCCGCCGCCGCCGCAGACCGCACACTGCATCTCGAAAAAGGACAACTCCTCGAAAACGCGTGAATCCCGCCATCAATCTGCTCCGGCTCGCCTGGATCCAGCTCGTCCGCCATCGCGTGCGGTCGCTGCTGACCGTGCTCGGCGTCGCTTCCGGCATGTTTCTCCTCACCGCGGTGGAGACCCTCCAGCGCTCGCTGGCCAAGGCCACCGAAGCGTCCGCCGCGGACACCACGCTGGTGGTTTACCGCCAGAACCGCTTCTGCCCGTCCGCCAGCCGCCTGCCGGAACATTATGCCGATGAAATCCGCCGTATCCCCGGCGTGCGCGAGGTGGTGCCCGTGCAGGTCGTCGTCAACAACTGCGGCGCCTCGCTCGACGTCGTCACGTTCCGCGGCGTGCCGGACGAACTGCTGCGGAAGTTCGCCCCGGAGATCGAAATCGTCGAAGGCAGCGAGAACGAATGGCGGCGGCGCGACGACGGCGCGCTGTTAGGCGAGGTCTTCGCCCGCCGGCGCGGGCTTTCGCCGGGCGATCGCTTCGATGCGGCGGGCGTGACGGTCACGGTTTCCGGCATCCTCCGCTCACCCTTCGCGCAGGACAACAACGTGGCCTATGTGAAACTCCCGTTCCTCCAGCAAACCTCCCGCGCCGGCCTCGGCGTGGTCACGCAATTCAATGTCCGGGTCACCGGGTCCGCCCTGCTCGAACCCGTCGCCAAGGCCATCGACGAAACGTTTCGCTCCGGCCAGGAACCCACCGATACCCGGCCGGAGAAGGCGTTTTTCGCGGAAACCGCCTCCGAGCTGATAGAACTGATCGGTTTCACCCGCTGGCTGGGCGTGGGCGCGGTGCTCGCCGTCGTCGGACTGGTGGCCAACGCGCTGCTGCTCGTCGTGCGCGGCCGGGTGAGGGAGAACGCGGTGCTGCGAACGCTCGGCTACCCCGGACGCGCCATCGGCTGGCTCGTCCTGAGCGAGGGCGGGATGCTCGGCCTCGCGGGAGGCGTGGTCGGCGTGGGACTTGCCGCGGGTTTCCTGCGCTGGCAGAGCCTCACCATGGGCAACGAGGGCCAGACGCTCGCCATCCGGCCGGACGCCGCGGTCATCGCCGCAGGCGTGGGCGCGGCGTTGTTGTTAGGCATCCTCGCCTCGCTGTGGCCGGCGTTCCAAGCCATGACACAACCGATCGTGAAAAACCTCAGCAACTGACATGCTCCCCTTCTCCTACGCCGTGCGGAACCTGTTCCGCTCCAAGACCCGCCTGCTGCAAACCATCGGCGGCAGCGCCGTGGTGGTGCTGCTGGTCATGGCGTCGGCCGCCATCAACGGTGGCATGAGCCGCGTGCTCGCCGCCTCGGGTTCCGACCGAAATGTCATCTTCGTGGGAACCGGTTCCGAGGAAAGCATCCAACGCAGCGAGGTGCCGGAAAAAACCGCGGGCATCGCGGAGGCCGGAGTGGCCGGCATCTCCGGGACGCTGGGCGTGCGCGCGGTTTCCAGCGAGATCCATTACATGAACTTCGTGAGCCTGCCGGATGGACGCCGCGGCCAGGGAGCATTGCGTGGCGTCACTCCGCAGGCACTCATGGTGCATCCGCAGGTCCGGCTCCTCAACGGCACCTTCCCGCAGGCCGGCGAGGTGATGGCCGGTCGCCTCGCATGGCGAAGGTTCGGTTGGTCCGAGACCGATCTCAGGCCCGGCGCCACCATCATCCTCGACAACCAGCGATTGCGCGTCTCCGGCACCTTCGCCGCCCCCGGTACCGTGCTCGAGTCCGAAGTCTGGACCACTCTCGGCGATCTCCGGGTGCTCGCCCAACGCGAGACCCTCTCCTGCGTCGTGCTGCGCCTCGACGACCCGGCGGACTATGCCGAAGCCGATCTTTTCGCCAAACAACGCCTGGATCTCGAACTCAGCGCCCTGCGCGAAAGCGACTACTACTCCCGCCTCGGCGCCTTCTTCAAACCGCTGCGCGCCATGACCTGGATCACCGCCGTCCTCATCGCCGCCGGCGCACTGTTCGGCGGCATCAACACCCTCTATGCCGCCTTCTCCTCCCGTGTGCGCGAGATGGCTACGTTGCAGGCGATCGGTTTCGGTCGCGGCTCCCTGTTGGCCAGCCTCGTCCAGGAAAGCACGCTCGCCTGCCTCACCGGAGCGCTTCTCGCATCGGTCGTGGCGGTCGCCCTGCTCGATGGCAGGACGTTTCCGTTCTCGATCGGCGCGTTCACGGTCGAGATTGGCCCCGGCGTCGCCCTCACCGGCATTCTGACCGGGCTCGGCCTTGGATTGTTAGGGGCTCTGCCGCCCGCGATCCGTTGCCTGAAACCCGCGCTTCCCACCGCCCTCCGCATGCCTTGAATCCACAACATACGAACCAACCGATGAAAGCCACATCCAGCCTGTTAGCCACCGCCATGCTCCTCGTTTCATGCGGAGACAAAACCCAAACCATCGCCACCACGCCCGCAGCTCCAAGCGAGGCCTTGTCCACCGTTCTTGCCGCCGCACCGGAGGGCGAGCCGCAGTCCATCGCCAAGGCAAGAACCACCGCAAAACCCGGCGACGAGATCACGCTGAGCGGAAGGATCATGGGGCACGCCAACCCCTTCACGGAGGGCCGCGCCGTCTTCATCCTCGGCGACCCCTCGGTCCTGACCGCTTGCAGCGATCAGCCGGACGACGAATGCGAAACCCCATGGGACACCTGCTGCGACTCTCCGGAAGACCGGAAACGCGGCATCGCCACGATCCAGATCGTCGATACCGAAGGCCGCGTACTCAAGGAATCCATCGAAGGCGTCAGCGGGCTCGAAAAACTCGCGACCGTCACGGTCACCGGCCAGATCGCCGGGGAGGCGTCCGCAGACCTTCTGATCGTCAACGCCCGTGCGATCCGCGCCGGGAAGTGACACCACGGGGCACCCGCTCCGCATTTCTTTGCGTTCCCCGCGCTCATTCCCCCATCAACTTGCTGCCGGAGAAGTTGGTCCTAGTGTCCAACCCAGATCATTCCGCACAGGAGGACACCATGATAAACCCGAACCGTCGTCGATTCATCAAAGGCGCGGCAGCGAGCGCGCTTGCGATTTCCTGGAACAACCCGCTCTTTGCGGCACCGGGGGCGGATGGCGACGGCCCTTGGGACCTGGTGGCGGTGCGCAACGGCGAGGCGGTTCCGATGTTCGAGGCTGGCATCGCCGCGCTCGGCGGCATGAAGGCCTTCGTGAAAAAGGGCCAGCGCGTGGTGGTGAAACCAAACATCGCCTGGGACCAGCCGCCGGAAATCCCCGCGAACACCAATCCGGAACTCGTCGGCGCGATCGTCAAACACTGCCTGCGGGCCGGAGCGTCAAAGGTCGTCGTTTTCGACCACACCTGCCACAATTGGGAGCGAAGTTACAAGACCAGCGGCATCGCCAGGGCCGTGCGGGACGCCGGTGGCGTGATGGCCCCCGCCAATCTGGAAAGCCACTACCGCGAGGTGGAGCTGCCGAAGGCGAAGACTGTTGGAAAGGCGCTCGTCCACAGGGAGATGCTCGATTGTGATGTCTTCATCAACGTGCCCATCCTCAAGCACCACGGCGGCGCGAAACTCTCGCTCTGCATGAAAAACCTCATGGGCGTGGTGTGGGACCGCCGTTTCTTCCACAGCAAGGGGCTGGACCAATGCATCGCCGACCTTTGTTTCACCCCTAAGAAACCCGACCTCAACATCATCGACGCCTACCGCATCCTCCGCAAGAACGGCCCGCAGGGACGCGCGAAGGAGGATGGCGAGATCGCCCGCTACCAGATGCTCGGCACCGACATGGTCGCGCTCGACGCCGCCGCGGCGAAACTCTTCGGCATGAAACCGGAGGATCTCGGCTACGTGAAGATCGCCGGAGAAATGGGTGCCGGAAAAGCGGACCTGTCGAAGGTGAAAATCAAACGTATCACCCTTGAGGCATGAACGCGGCGGCATACCGCCGTCTCAGGATCGCCGTCGGCCCGCTCACCCTCGGCTTCTGCGCGCTGGTCTTCGCGGATGTGGGCGACTGGATTTCCGCTCCGGTCGCCCGTGCCGCGCTGTGGCCGCAGTTCGCGCCATCGCTGTTAGGTCTGCTCAAGGGCGGCGGATGGATGGCCGCCGGTTGTGTGGCGGTGATCGCGCTCACACTGCTTTTCGGACGGATTTACTGCGCCATGCTTTGCCCGCTCGGCGTGCTGATGGATCTAACAGCCAAACTCGCCGGCCGCGCGGGCGGGAAACGCAAGCTGCCATACCGCAAGGGGAAAACCTGGCTGCGGACCACGGTGGTGGCGATCTGTGGTGCGGGACTGATCGCAGGAACCACCTTGCCGCTGGTGTTTCTCGATCCCTACAGCCTCTTCGGCAAGATCACCGCCGCCACACTGCGCCCGCTGCTGGGTTGGGCCAACCACGGCATCGCCGCCACCGGCCTCATCCACCCGGTGGACGTCTCGCCCGTCTCGTGGATCACCGCCGCCGTGGCGCTCACGCTGCTCGGGTTGGTGGTGGTTTCCGCCTTGTTCCGCGGACGCCTCTGGTGCAACACCGCCTGCCCTGTCGGCGCGGTGCTCGGGTTCTTTTCAAAACACGCGCCGTTCCGCCTGGAAATCGCCGAATCCGCATGCGTCGGTTGCTCGATGTGCGAACGCGCATGCCCCGCGCAGTGCATCGATTTCAGGAACCGCCGCATCGACCACTCGCGCTGCATCATGTGCCTTGACTGCGTGACCACCTGCAAGCGCGGCGGCATTCATTTCAAAACTCCGGACAAATCCGCCACCGCTCCGGAAACACCAAGCGCGGCGCTCCCCCCGGTCAGCCGCCGGGTTTTCCTAACAGCCGCTGCCGTTCTGCCCTCCGCAGCGCTTGCGGAACCCCGTGGCGGACGCGGAAAGGGAAACCAAGGCCGCAAGCAGCAAGGCGAAGGTTGTGGGGAGAACTGCCGCTGCAAGCTCACCCAGGACAACAAACAACCGGTTCTTCCTCCGGGAGCATTGTCGCTCGAACATTTCCGCGAACTCTGCACCGCGTGCCACCTCTGCGTCGCGAACTGCCCGGACCAGGTGCTGCGGCCGTCGATCACGAAGTTCGGCATCGCCGGTTTCCTGCAACCCTATCAGGATTTCGATGTCTCGTTTTGTTCATATAACTGCTCGAACTGCTCGGAGATCTGTCCCACCGGCGCGATCCGGCCGGTCACGGTGGAGCAACGCAAGACGATCCGCACCGGCACCGTCGAGTTCTTCCGCTGCCGTTGCATCGTGAAAACCGAGGGCACTTCCTGCGGCGCATGCTCGGAACACTGCCCGACCCAGGCGGTCCACATGGTACCATGGGAAAACGGCCTCACCATCCCCGAGGTCGATCCGGAACTCTGCATCGGCTGCGGCGGCTGCGAGTTCATCTGCCCGGTCCGGCCGAAAAAGGCCATCATCGTCAACGGTCTGGAAGTCCACGAAACCGCCAGGCTGCCGGACCTCGGACAAAGCAACACGGTGCGTGAAATCGAGGAGGAGTTTCCGTTCTGAAAAGGCCGCGGGTTTGACAAATCGCCGTGCGAGGATAATCACCCGGGGGATTCACCGTAAGAGAGCCCTCCCGTTACACCCGCATGACCGCATCCACTCCATCCGCGCGCCGCGACCGCGTCGAATCCATCCTCCGTTCCTGCGGCAGCGTGTTGGTTGCCTGCTCGGGCGGTGTGGACAGCGTGCTGCTGGCCGCCGTGGCCGCCAAGGTTCTCGGTGAAAACGCCGCCGCCGCCACTGCGGTTTCGCACAGCCTGGCCAGCGGGGAACTCGAGGACGCCCGCGCCGCCGCGAAGGCCGCCGGCATCCGCCACATCGAGGTGCCCACCGACGAACTTGACAACCCGGCCTACGCCGCCAACGCGCCGGATCGTTGTTTCCACTGCAAGAACACCGCCTACGGCACCTTTACCGCGCTCGCCGGGCGCGAGGGATTCGCGGTGGTCGTCGATGGCGCCAATGCCGACGACTCCGGCGACTACCGTCCCGGCCGGAAGGCCGCTTCGGACCACGGCGTGCGCAGCCCGCTCGCGGAAGCCGGCATGACCAAGCGGGAAATCCGCGACTGGGCCCGCGAACTCGGGCTGTCCGTCTGGGACAAACCCGCCGCCGCATGCCTCTCCTCACGCATCCCCTACGGATCGGTCGTCACCCGCGAGAAACTCGCACGCATCGATCAGGCCGAGGCCGCCCTCAAAGCCCTCGGTTTCCGCCAGTGCCGCGTGCGCGACCACGGCAGCGTCGCCCGCATCGAAGTAGAGGCGGAAATGATTCCGCGCCTGCTCGAAATGCGCGCCGAAGTCTCCATCACCGTGCGCCATGCGGGCTTCGGATACGTTTCACTCGATCTCGACGGCTTCCGCTCGGGAAGCATGAATGAAGGACTCCACAACCATGCCCTCTGATCCGCACAGCACCCTCGATCCCGAGCGCCTCGCGCGGCAGGGTTTTCCGGAAATCGTCTATTGCCAGGGAAAAACCGCCGGTCAGATCGCCGACAACCTGCGCGCGCTCGCCACGGCAAACGGCCGCTCGTTCGGCACCCGCCTCGATCCCGAAAAGGCGGCGGATGTTCTAACAGCACTGCCGGAGGCCGATTACGATCCGCTCGGCCGGACGATTTCGCTGGGAAACATGCCCGACGAAAACGGACGGGTGGTCGCGGTGGTTTCCGCCGGCACCTCGGATCTTCCGGTGGCGGAAGAGGCGGCGAAAACCCTGCGATTCCTCGGCCACGGCGTGCGCCGGTTCAATGACATCGGTGTGGCGGGCATCCACCGGCTGCATGCGCGCATCGATGAAATCCGCGCCGCCTCCGTGGTCATCGTGGCGGCCGGCATGGAGGGCGCGCTGCCGAGCGTCGTCGGCGGATTGGTTTCGGCACCGATCATCGCCGTGCCCACCAGCGTCGGTTACGGCGCGTCGTTCCAGGGGCTCGCCGCGCTGTTAGGCATGCTCAACTCCTGCGCCTCCGGCCTCACCGCGGTCAACATCGACAATGGATTCGGCGCCGCCATGGCCGCTCACCGCATCCTGCATTCATTCCACGCCAATCCATGAAAACCGCCTACATCGACTGCATCGCGGGTGCCAGCGGCGACATGCTGTTAGGCGCGCTGGTGGACTGCGGCCTCGCCCCGGAACGCTTGGAAACCGAACTCGCCAAGCTCAACATCCCGGACTTCAGCCTGAGTTTCAGCAAGGTGTCCAAAAACGGCTTCGGCGCGAGCAAGGTGGACGTCCACGCCCGCGACGACGCGCCGGAACGCCATCTGCGCGAGATCCGCGAAATCGTCGGAAACTCCGGCGTCTCCGCCACCGTGAAGGAGCGCGCCATGCGTGTCTTCCGTCGCATCTGCGAGGTCGAGGGCGGCATCCACGGCATGTCGGCGGACGAGGTGCACCTCCACGAGGTCGGCGGCGTGGACGCCATCGTCGATGTGGTCGGCGTGCTCGCCGGGTTTGAACTGTTGGACATCGGCCGCGTCGTCGTCTCCCCGCTGCCGATGGGGCGCGGATTTGTGAAAGGCGCGCACGGCCAGATTCCGCTGCCCGCACCGGCGGCCATCGGCTTGCTCAAGGGCGTGCCGGTTTACGGAACACCGATCGAAAAGGAACTCGTCACCCCCACCGGCGCGGCCCTTCTGGTGGAACTCTCCGACGCCTGGGGCGCCATGCCGGCGATGACGCTGGAAACCGTCGGCTACGGCGCGGGAACCCGCGATCTGGCCATACCGAATGTTGTTAGAATCCTGATCGGAAACGCGGCGGTTTCCGGCCCGTGGCTCACCGAGACGATCACCGTGTTGGAGACCCACCTCGACAATGAGCGCGGCGAGGTCATCGGCCACACCACCCAACGCCTGATGGCCGAGGGTGCGCTGGATGTGGTCAGCGTCCCCGCGCAGATGAAAAAAAACCGCCCGGCGCAGGTCGTGCGCGTGCTTGCCAAACCCGAGGACGCGGACCGCATGGAGTCCATTCTCTTCGAGGAAACCAACACGCTCGGCATTCGCCGCAGCGACACCCGCCGCGACTCGCTGCCACGCGAGACGCACACGGTGGAAACGCGCTACGGCCCCATCGCCATCAAGCTCGCCCGTCTTCCCGGCGGCGGCCTGCGCGCCACCGCGGAATACGAGGACTGCCGCCTGGCCGCCGGGTTTCACAAGGTTCCCCTGGCAAGCGTGACCCGCGAGGCGGAACACGCCGCCGCCCACCGGTTCGGCATTCCGCACTGAACCGCGGACCTTTCAGGGAATCACGAAGTCCCTCACCACGGCCATGTGCTGCATGAACGGCGCCGAGCTGTCATCCCGCCGCGCCGGCGGGGTTTTGTCGAGCGCGCGGAAGACCCGTGTATCGAATACCAGGCCCTTCGGAAACGAGAGGCCGCCTAACAGAACCGGAGCCTGATGTCCATCGAGATTCGGAGAGGCGAGCACCCAGTCATAGGGCCTGTTGCGCGGCGCGTTGGTGGCCGGGTTTCCCAAATCGTCCACCGGCGGCCCGCCTTTCACCGAACAAACCGCGGCGAGAATACCGAAGCACGGTTCGTCGGGTCGCCGTGCGTTGAGATCTCCACCCACCAGCAGCATGGCATCCTTCGGCACATGTTCGCGGATCAGCCTGACAAGCGCTTCGGACTGCTTCGCGCGCGAGGCCGAACCCTTCGAGTGCAGGTGAACGCTCACCGCCCATAGCTCGCGCTGTCCCGGAAGCGCGAGCTTCGCCCATGCGAACTCGCGGTTGTCCAACACCGGATCATCCCACCAGCCTGAAGCAAGGATGGGAAAACGACTGATGATCCCGTTGGGGATTTGTTTCCCCTCCTCGCGGCTGAAGGCGAACTTTTCGCCAAGGGTGCGGTTGACCCACTGCCGGTGGGGAATCGTGGTGTTGAACTCCTGGATCAGCACGATGTCCGGCTTGAGCGCCATGAGGATCCTCGCCCCCGCGCCCTCCGGATTGCTGTGGTTGCCGTTGGTGGGCGAATACGACTGCCGGTTGTCGGATGTCAGGTTCGCCGCCACCACGCGGATCCGCACGGGCTCGCCGGACGCGGGCAACACCATCAGGAACATCAATAGCGACAGCACGCGGATCACCCGCCCATCATGCGCGGATCAGACCTGCGCATCCAGCCATTTCCCCCGGAAATGCAGCCGCGAGAAGATGATCGACTGGGTGAGAATGTCGATCGACAGCACGATCCACACCCATGTGAGCGTGGCCACGCCGAACTTCGACATCAGCCACAGGACCAGCACCCGATAGAAAATCAGGCTGCCAAACGACCAGCGCATCACAATCCGGGTCGCGCCGGCGCCGCGCATCGAGGTTTTCAGAATGATGCAGGTGGCGAAAAACGGCTGGGCCAGCGCGCAGACCACCAGCAGCGGCGAGGCCAGCCGGAGATGAAGCGCGCTGTCCGGTGCCATCAGCTCGATGAGCCACTCCCGCCCAAGCACGAAGAAAACACCCATCGCCGTCATCAGCATCACCGCCAGCCGCCAGCACATGCGCACGGCCTTCACCGCCATTTCCTTGGACCCCGCGCCAAGATACTGCCCGGCAAGCGCCGCGGCGGCCGTGGCGATCGCGAATCCCGGAAGGAAACTCATCGACTCCACGCGGATCGCCAGAATGTGCGCTCCCAGCGCCCCCTCGTCCTTCAGCCCCGCGATCACGCGGATGCCAAACGCGTGGATCAGCCACATCCCGGCGATCTCCAGCGATTGCGGCGCACCCACCCGGACGATCCGGCGCAGGGTTTCGGCATGCGGCGCGAGACACGCGCGCGACCAGTGCAGCCCGTCCTTCGCACCCCGTCCGAGCATCGCCACGGCTGTTAGAAGTCCGGCGATCCAGCCGCCCACCGTGCCGGTCGCGATGCCCGCCACCCCGTGACCACCGAGTGGCCCGGGCGCGAACACAAACACCCAGCTCAGCACCATGTTCACGACGTTGACCACGATCATCGCGAGAAACGGCGTGCGCGTGTCGCCCGAGCCGCGCAAGGCGGCGTTCACCGCGAACAAAGCCCCGCTGAATGGTCCGGAAAACGCGAGCACGCGCAAATACTCCTCCGCCTGCAACGCCGCCGCCGGACTCAGCCCGATCCACCCCACCAGCAGCGTGATGCCCGCCTGCAGCGCGGCGAGAGACAGCATGCCTGCCGCCACTCCGAGCCACAGCCCCTGCCCCAGTCCCCGGTTCGCCAGCGATGCGTCCCGCGCTCCCATGGCCCGTGAAACCAGCGCCATCACCCCGGTGGCCACCGCCCCTTGCAGAATGTTGAAAAACCAGCCCACATAACCACCGAGTCCCATCGCATCAAGAATCGCCACACGCTCCGCGCCTTCCGCCATCCGCCCGGAGATCAGCAGATCGGTCAGGCCCACGACAAAGGCCAGCATCTGCTCCAGCAAGGGCCACAGCGCGAGCACAAACACCTGCCGCCGCAAGGACAGCCCGGCGAGCTTCCCGCCCAAAGCCACCCCGGCGGCCCGTTGGCTGGCTTCCACGCTCGCTCCGGGTTTCGACATAAGGACCGGCGGGTTCCTATACCATCCGAACCGCGCGGGCGAATGCAATCTCACCCGGCCACAATCCGTTTTCCACCCGCGGAAAAACCGGCCCGCTCCCCGGCCCCGGGCGCATGCCTCCGGAAATTTCCCGCCCACCCGGCAAGATTCTGCTTGGCAAGCCGGGGAGGATCTTCCAATTTCCGCGCCCGCCCGCTCAACGGGCAAACGAAATCGTCTCCAATCATGTCCGTTTCCATCCGCCTCACACGCAAGGGCACCAAGGATCGCCCCTACTACAAGATCGTCGCCGTGGACAGCCGCAAGCGCCGCGACGGCCGCTATATCGAGCAACTCGGCACCTATGATCCGCTCAAGGATGGCGTGAACTACGAACTCGATCTCGAAAAGGCCGAAAAATGGCTTTCCGTCGGAGCCAAACCCTCCGAAACGGTCAACAGCATGATCCGCAAGGCCCGCACCGCCGCCGCGAAGGCCTGAACAGCCTCCCAACCGGTGTTTTTCCCGGCAACCGCGCTCCGCAAGGATCGCGGTTGTTTTGTTTTCCCCGCATGATCGCCCGCCCGGGCATCCCCCGCATCCCGGGGAAAGCCCGGCTCCCGGCGGACGGTGTTGTTTCCGGCAGCCTCCCCATCTTCACCCGCGCCTGTGCCGCCGCCCTCTGTGCGGACCGCAGACATTCCTAACCCCCGAGGGCCACGCGTGGCGGCGTTTCGGCCGCCCCAGGCAATCCTCTGCGATCATTGGCAATCCGCGGGGTGGCGCGTGCGGTCGTTTCACATGTTGCGACGCCGCGCCACGGAAATTCGCTTTCCCTGAAACTCCTTCATGACAAACCCGGCTCCATCCCTACACTCCCGGGCGTGAGCTACCAGGTCTTCGCACGCAAATACCGGCCCCGCACTTTTGACGACGTTCTCGGGCAGGACCACGTCGTCCGCACCCTGCGCAACGCCATCGCCCAGAAGCGCCTCGCCCACGCCTACCTTTTCGTCGGCCCGCGCGGCACCGGCAAGACCTCCACCGCCCGCATCCTTGCCAAGGCGCTGAACTGCTCCGGCGGCCCCAAGGCCGACTTCAATCCCGACGAGGACCTCTGCATCGAGATCGCGGAAGGCCGCTCGCTCGACGTGCTGGAGATCGACGGCGCCTCAAACAACGGCGTCGAGCAGGTGCGCGACCTCCGCGAGTCGGTCCGCTTCGCCCCGGCGCGCGGGCAGTTCAAGATCTACTACATCGACGAGGTCCACATGCTCTCCAACGCGGCCTTCAACGCGCTGCTCAAGACGCTCGAAGAGCCGCCGCCGCACGTGAAGTTCATCTTCGCCACCACCGAGGCCAACAAGATCCTGCCCACCATTCTCTCGCGCTGCCAACGCTTCGACCTCCGGCCGATCCCGACGGAAACCATCGCCAAACACCTGCTGCACATCGCGTCCAACGAAGGCATCACCCTCGACCCCACCGCCGCCTGGGCCATCGCCAAGGGCGCGGACGGCGGCATGCGCGACGCCCAGTCGATGCTCGACCAACTCGTCGCCTTCTGCGGCGACCACATCACCGAGGAGAACGTGCTCGATGTCTTCGGGTTCACCTCGCGGGAAAAGGTCGCCACCCTCACCGCCGCCTTGCTCGACCGCGAAACCCCGGCGGCGCTCGCGCTGATCCAGAAGGAAGCCGAGAGCGGACGCGAGCTTTCGCAGTTGTTAGGAGAACTGATCGGCTGCCTGCGCGGCCTGCTCGTCGCCAAGCTCGATCCCTCCGCCGATGGCGAGGGCATCCCCGCCGAGTCCTGGCAAAAACTGTTAGATCTGGCGGCGGATTACGCTCCGGACCGCATTCTCGCCGCCATCGATGTCTTCGCGGACACCGAGGGCCGCATGAAATGGGCCACCAACAAGCGCCTGCATTTCGAACTCGGCGTGATCAAGGCCATCCAGACGCTGGCCGAGGTGCGCATCACCGATGTGATCAAGGTGCTCACCAAGGGCGCGGACCACTGCGGCGATCTTCCCGCCGCTCCCGCTTCCGCCCCGGCTCCCGCGCCCGTGGCGGAAACACCCGCTCCGGCTCCGGTTTCGCCACCGCCACCGGAGCCCCTTGCTCCGGCAAAACCCAAGCCTGCGGCCTCCGGACTCGCCGCCCTGGACTCAATGATCGAGGAGGCCCCCGAGGTCACCGAGGCTCCACCGGAACCCGAGCCCCCGCCGTGGAGGGAGGAGCCGAAAGCCGCCGCCGCGCCCCCGCCTCCCCCGCCCCAGCCCGCGGCGGACGACTCCTTCTATCAGGACCCGCTCATCGACGCCGCGCTCGAAAAATTCAAGGGCAAGGTGATATCCGGCTAAGACTCAAGACTTCAAGACACAAGACGCGGGAGAAGAGCCTCTGAACATCGCTCGCGCGCCTCTTCATCCACTATCCACGATCCACCATGAATATCCAGAAACTGATGAAACAAGCCCAGCAGATGCAGGCCGGGATGGCGGCAAAGCAGGAGGAACTCTCCAAACAAACCGTCGAGGCCAATGTCGGCGGCGGCAAGGTGAGCGTCACCGCCACCTGCGCGGGCGACGTGGTTTCCATCCGCATCGATCCCTCGGTGGTCGATCCCTCGGATGTCGAATTCCTTGAGGAACTCGTGCTCAAGGGCGTTCGGGAAGCGATCCACACCGGCAAGGACAAGGCGGCGGCGGAGATGAGGAAACTCACCGGCGGCCTCGGCATTCCGGGGATGTGAAGCGTGAAACCCGAAGCGCGAAATCTGAAACGGCGGAAGCCGGAGGCCCGTGACCTCTTCGTTTCGGATTTCATGCTTCGAACTTCGAATTCCCTCTCACCATGTCCACCCTGAAACGCCGCGCCGGATGGACGCTTGTGGGACTTTCGCTGGCCCTGCATGTGCTCACGGTGTTCGCGTTTTCGCGGCAGCCGGATCATCTCGCGGCATTCACCGTGCTGCCGATCTGGACCTGGGGTGGCGCCGGGCTCGTGATGGCGACGTTCGCCTTCTACTTCCTGAGGGCTCCGCTCTCGCTGGTGATGACCGGCGTCTGGGCCGTCACCCTGCTGGTGGGGGCCGATGAGGCGCGCGTGCTTTCAAACCTCGGACGCACTCCGCCGCATCCCGGGCCTGCCGAGCGGCACCACGGCTCGCCTGTCATCCGTGTGGTCACGATGAACTGCGCCATCTTCGGCTTCGGCAGCCCGGCGGCCGACATCGCCTCATGGAGCCCGGACATCGTGCTGCTTCAGGACTGCTATCCGCACCAGGTCAGGCAGGTCGCGGACGCGCTCTACGGCGGACGCGGCGACTACCGCTCGCATGGCGGAACCAACGCGGTGATCACCCGCTGGAAAATCCTCCGCGAGGTGAGAAACCCGGCCAACCGCGACCAGCAGGTGACCGTGGAACTGCCGGACGGATCGGAAGTGGAGGTGATGAACATCCATCTCTCGTCCGCCGCCACCGACCTGAGATTCTGGAGGCGTCAAACCTGGACCGAACACCGGGTCAACCGCGTGCGGCGCCGCGGACAACTTTCGCTCGCGCTCCAGATCCTGGAACAAACGACCGCGTTTCCCAACACGCCGACACTGTTGGGCGGTGATTTCAACTCGCCCGCCGCCGACGTGGTTCACCGCCGGTTGTCACGCGATTTCGCCGATGCCTTCGCCACCGCCGGCACCGGTTGGGGCAACACCTACCACCGGCGTTTTCCGATTCTGAGAATCGACATGATATACGCCACCCGCCACTTCGTGCCGGTGCGCAGCCATGTGTTCGAATCCCGCCACAGCGATCACCGGATGGTGGTGGCGGATTTTCTGAAACGGTGAGATCGTTTCAAACCGCCACCTTCCGCAGCAGCCGGAGTTTTTCCAGTGCCGCGCCGCTTTCGATCACCTCGCGGGAAAGCGTGATGCCGTCGCCAATGTTATCCGCCAGACCGGCGCAGGCCAGGGCCGTGCCGGCATTGAGCAGCACCATGTCGCGCTTGGGCCCGGTCTCACGCCCGGCGAGAATCGCCTCGAGGATGGCGGCGTTGGTCTTCGCATCACCACCGCGCAGCTCCTCCACCTCGGCGTGTTTCATGCCGAAGTCGCGGGGCCGGATTTCCTCGTCCTCCAGATCCTGATAGAGCCCCGCCTTGCAGATCCGGGTGGAGCCCATCAGGCTGACCTCGTCCACCGAGCGGCCGTCGCCGGTGGTGCCGTGGACCACCCACGCGCTGTCGCGCCCGAGACGCTGGAGGATCTCGGCGAACGCGGGGCACATCTCGCGGACGAAGACGCCCACAAGCTGGCACTGCGGTTTCGCCGGATTGAGCAGCGGGCCGATCAGGTTGAAGATGGTCCGCACCCCGCGCGCGGCAAGGCTCTTTCTAACAGGAGCGACCGCCCTGAACCCGGGATGATAGACGGGAGCGAACATGAAACCTAGCCCGGCCTCCTCGATGCAGCGGCGGAAACCGTCGGGCGGGAGATCGATGCGGATGCCGAGCGCCTCCAGCACGTCCGCGCCGCCGCTTTTGGAGGTGATGCCGCGGTTGCCGTGCTTGACCACCACCGCGCCGCCCGCCGCCGCCACGAACATGGCGGTGGTGGATACGTTGAAGAGATCGAGTTGGTCGCCGCCGGTGCCGCAGACATCCAGTGTTGGGCCTTCGAGGTCGAGCAACCCGAGGTGCGGATCGACGGCATGGCCGAGGAAGGCCTCGACGAATCCGGCGATTTCGGCAGGCGTTTCCCCCTTGCGGGAGAGTGCTTCTAGCAGACGGGCCTTCTTTTCCTCCGGTGCGGCGGCGTCCAGCAGCAACTCGGCGGCCACCTCCACTTCCCGCGGTGAGAGATCCTGGTTTTCCTCAAGGTGGTGAATCAATGCGTCCATGCCCCGAGACTAGCACCCCGGCGGGGAAAGGACCAGAAGGATCGTGCCGGAAGTGCCCGGCATTGCGGTTTGACGGGGCGGAGGCCAGGCACCATGATCCGCGCGATGTCCGACACCAAACATGTGCTGTTTGTCTGCACCGGAAACACCTGCCGCAGCCCGATGGCGGAAGGCCTTTTCCGCAAGGCCATCGCCGGGCGGGACGATTTCAAGGTCAGCTCGGCCGGAGTCGCCGCCTCGAAGGGCGGATTCGCCAGCAAGGAAACCCTCGGCGTCGTCAGGAAACGCGGAGCCTCGCTCGAAGGCTTCACCAGCAGGCCGGTCAGCGCGGCCATCCTCGAAGAGGCCACCCACGTCTTCGCCATGGCCGAGAGCCATCTCGCTGTCCTTGAGGCGCGCTTCCCGGAGCACTCGGACAAGTTTTTCCTCGTCCGCGAGTTTTCCGGCATCTCGGACAAGCGCCAGGGACTCGACGTGCCGGACCCCATCGGCATGGGCATGGCCGCCTATGAGGAGGTCGCCAAGGTGCTCGAGGCGGCCATCCCGAAGATCGTTGCCTATATCGATTCGGTAGGCAACGGTGGCGAGGATAAGGAGAGCCGGTAAGCCCGCTCAGATCATCCCGAGTTTCATCTTTCCTTCCTCGGAGATCATTTCCTGGTTCCAGGGCGGATCCCAGACGAGTTCCACGCGGGCGTCGTCGATTTCCTCGATGGTCATGATTTTCGCCTGCGCGTCCGCGGCGATCACCGGTCCCATGCCGCAGCCGGGGGCGGTGAGAGTCATTTTCACGGCCACCACGCGTTTGCCCTCCTCGTCCTCGATCACGCAGTCGTAAACCAGGCCGAGGTTGACGATGTCCACCGGGATTTCCGGATCATACACGCCCTTGAGCTGCGCCCATATCCGCTCTTCCAGCGGGGCGTCCTTGAGCTTGTTCGCCTCGTCCTGTTTTTTCCTCTCCTCTTCCGGATCGACGCCGAGCGCGTCCGCATCCTTCGATGAAATCCGGGCCAGGCCCTGCGAGGTGGCCACCGTGTAGGTGCCGCCAAGCCGCTGGGTGATGAATACCGGCGTGCCGGCGGGAAGAACCAGCGAGTCGCCACTCGGAATCTGAATGGCCGGGACCTCGCGCGTGAGCTGGATCTCTTGGTGCATGGGCGGGAGTAAAACCCGGCCCGCAGGCTTCGGCAAGGGATGGTTTGCGGAAATGGAGCCGCTTTTCCCGAACCAATCACCTGGAAACGGCGGATCATCCTTGCAGGAGGCCCGTGTTTTGACATTCAATCCACCATCCATGATAGAGACCGACGTTGGACCGGTCCACGCCATGCCCACCGGCCTGTGCGAGGATCCCACCGGAGAGGCCGCCGCCCTCATCGGACGGATGGCCAAGGGCGATGGCGGCGCATTGGCCCGGCTCCATGAAACGTGGAGCTCCGCCCTGCTCGGCGTGGCCTGCCGCATGCTCGGCGACCGCCGCGAGGCAGAGGAGGTCGTCCAGGACACCTTCGTCCGGATGTGGCACCGCTCCGCCGAATACGATCCCCACCAATCTCCTCCCTTCGTCTGGGCTTACGCCGTGCTGCGCGGATATTGCATCGACCGCCTGCGTTTCCGCCACCGCGGCAAGCGCGACTCCTCGCGCGTGGTGCCCATCCATCTGCACACCCCACCTGAAAAATCCGAGAATCCCCAGGTGATGGCCCTCGACGACTGGCGGCGGGTGCGCGCCGCCCTCGACCATCTCAGTCCCGACGAACGCAGCTGCCTCGAACTCGCCGTTTTCCTCGAATACACCCACTCCGAAATCTCCCAACACCTCGGCACACCGCTCGGCACGGTGAAAAACCGCCTCCGCCGCGCCCTCGACAAGGTCCGCCAACAACTCTCCCGCTATGAACTCTGATCCATACGACAGCGCCGCCTGGCGTAGCTTCGGCATGCTCGATGCGGACGAATCCGCCATCTTCGACGAGGCCATGCGCCACGACCCGCTCCTGCGAAGCGCCAGCCTGGACATGGATCGCCTTTCCGCCGCCGTCGCCGTGGCCACCACCACTCCGGTTGCTCCGCGCGCGGGCCAACTCGAGCGCCTGCAATCCCGCCTCGGGCTCAATCCATCCCGCCGCGCCTTCCTCTGGCTGGGCCTCTCCGGCTGGGCCACCGCCGCCATGCTCGCCCTGCTGCTGGCCGCAAACCTCCGCAAGGAAACGAAAAACACTCCCACGCCCCAAGCCCAGGCACCCGGCGCCGGGCAAACCGTTTCCCCCCAGCCATCCTCCACCGTCCAGGCTGGCACCTCCAACGCCGCCACTCCACCGGCGGTCACACCGGACACCCCCGCCCCGGCTGTCCCGATTGTCCGGAAAACCGAGGCAGATCCCCGGAAAATCGCCCGTGTGGAAACCCGCCGCCTGACTCAGGAAATCGAGGTCCTCCGCGACAGCCTGGAGCAGTTCCAGCAACGCGACCGCATCCTCTTCGAGGCGATTCCCGGCATGGCCCTGCCGGTAATCATGAAAATGAATCCGCCCGGTCTCGAGCCCGAAACCGACCACTCCATCGCCGCAAACGACTCCAATTCCCCGGTTTCCCACCTGTTGGCGGATACCCTTCGCCATGCCGCCCCCCCAAGCATGGAACACGCCAACGGAGATGTCACGACCACAGGCCCCGGGCCTTCCGCCACCGGTGGGCATGGCAAGGAGCCTCCACCATCCGGGATCGCAAACCCCACGGACGTGCCCGCCCTTCCGAGCGCCATTCCCATCTACGACGCCGCGCGCGACGCCGGCACGCTGGTCGTGAGCAATCTCCCGCCCGCACCTCCCGGCAAGGCTTACAACCTGTGGGTCGCCACCAGCCATGGAGACAAACCCGTTTTTGTCGGCAGCCTGCCCGAATTCACCGGCGCCCGCTCCGAGTCGTTTGATTTCAACCTCGGCTCAAACATGGTGCTCCCGTCCGGTTTCGCCCTCACCGAGGATCCCGTGGAGAAACCCGGCCAACCCAACGAGGCAAACACCATCCTCCGCGGCCCGCCCACCCCACCCCGCTGACAAGCCGGAGCCCCATCATGGGAATGAACCGCTTTCGGAGGTTGTCATCGCCGCTCCGCATGGTCTAAGCTCCCGCAATCCCATGTGGTCGTTTGTCCGAGAACACTGGCGGGACGGGATCGAGATCCTGCTGCTCGCCACCTGCATCTATCAGATCTACCGCGCCTTCCGGGCCACCCGCGGCGCACAGATCCTTGTCGGCCTCGGCACCATCCTCATCGTCCTCACCCTCGCCTCCGCCATCTTCAAGTTCGAGGTCATCCAGTGGATCCTCACCCGCGCCGCCGCCGTCCTCGCCTTCGCCCTCATCGTCATCTTCCAGCCGGAACTCCGCACCGGCCTCGCGCGCCTCGGCAGCAACCGGCTCTTCTCGCTCTACGGCCGCCGCCGCATCGATTTCCTCGAACGCTTCGCCGACGCCGTCATCCACCTCTCCAAGAAACGCATCGGTGCGCTCTTCGCCATCCAGCGCGATGTCAGCCTCAAGGAACAGCTCGACACCGGAGTGGTGCTCGACGCCCGCTTCTCGCCGGAACTCGCCATGGCGGTCTTCTTTCCCAAGGCCCCGCTCCACGATGGCGGGATGATCCTCGCCGACGACCGCGTGGCCGGAGCCGCCTGCGTCTTCCCCGTCACCGAGCGCGAAATGCAGGACCGCTCCACCGGCCTGCGCCACCGCGCCGCCATCGGCCTCACCGAACGCACGGACGCCATCTGCGTGGTTGTCTCCGAGGAAACCGGCGGCATCTCCATCTGCCGCAACGGCCACCTCCAGCGCAACCTCACCGAAGCGCAATTCCGCGAACTCATCTCCGAACTCTTCTTCACCGGCAGCAAGCAGCCCCATGAAACTCCAACCGACGAAAAACTGGATCGCAAAGATCCTCTCACTCCTGCTGGCGATCGCGATCTGGTTTCTCATTAAGCACAACCTCACCACCACCGGCGGATTCGGCGACAAACCGCCGCGCGCCATCCCGGTGTATGGAAAGTGACATCCCGCATCCTTGTCACATGACACCGCCCGCGCTCACCGGGACGAATCCCGAATCACTTGCCGCCTGGCTCAAGGATCGGGGCGAGCCCGCGTTCCGCGCCGGCCAGATCCTTGAATGGATCTGGAAAAGGAAAGTCGTCTCCTTTGACGCCATGACCAACCTCCCCGCCCCGCTGCGGGAGAAACTCCGGGCTTCATTCCGCTTGTCGGCGCTCGATCACACCCGGACCCAGGGCTCTGCGGACACCACCCGCAAGTTCCTCTTCCGCCTGCACGACGGCCGCTACGTCGAAAGCGTCCTCATCCCCGCAAACCCGGCGCTCTATGGCGAGAAATCGGATCGCCGCACGCTCTGCGTCTCGTCCCAGGTCGGCTGCGCCTACGGCTGCAAATTCTGTGCCTCCGGTCTCGCCGGCTTCACCCGCAACCTCGATCCCTCGGAAATCGCCGGCCAGGTTCTCGCCGCGGAACAACTCTCCGGCGAGCGCGTGGACAACCTCGTCTTCATGGGCATGGGCGAACCGCTCGCCAACCTCGACAACCTGTTGGAAGCCATCCGCCTCATCACCGGAGGGAAAACCCTCCACCTCGGCGCGCGACACCTCACCGTTTCCACCTCCGGACTCGTGCCCCAGATCCGCCAGCTCGCCGAGCATCCGCAACAAATCCGCCTCGCCATCTCCCTCCACGGAGCCACCGACGAGGTCCGCCGGCAAATCATGCCCATCAACCGCAAGTGGCCCGTCGCCGGGCTGATGGATGCCCTCGACTACTGGAACTCCCGTAAAAACCAGAAACTCAC
>CAZKQK010000060.1:0-29274 GCA_964554865.1 uncultured Luteolibacter sp.
ACATCCGCAACTGGGCTCTCGGCGCGAAGGCATGGGGGCATCCCTTCTTCCTCCGCTTCGCCCACGAGATGAACGGAACCTGGTATCCCTGGGGCGCGACGACCAACGGCAACACCCCCGCGAAATACGTGGCCGCCTGGCGTCATGTCCGCGACATCTTCACGCGGAACGGCGTGACAAACGTTACCTGGGTCTGGACTCCGAACACCGTGTATTCCGGCGCGCCCTCGCTTTCTTCGCTCTATCCCGGCGACAACTACGTCGATTGGACCGGGGTGTCCGTCTACAACCGCATCAGCAACAACTGGGGACATTTCTCGGCCCGCGGCGGACCGACCTTCACCCAGCTTCTGAACGTCGCCCCCGGCAAGCCGATCATGATCGCCGAAACCGGCTGCCACAGGGACAACGACAAGCCCGGCGTCCCCGCCGGCTCGAAGGCGCAGTGGTTCCGCACCGCCATGAAAAGCTATCTCAAGGACCAGAGGCCGGAGATCAAGGCATGGGTCTATTTCAACGGAAACAATCCGGATGGCAACAACTGGCGGATCAACTCCTCGCCGGACGTGCAGGAGGCCTATCGGGAAAGCATCGGCCTGTCCTACTACAGCGACAACAAATACGGTTCCATCACGGAAAGCCCCATCCGCCCTCTGGTCAACGACGCCAAAGCCACCGATACCATGGGGCCGTTTGTCTCCATCGACAAACCGGCGGTCAACAAGGTGTATGCGGGCATGACCACCGAGATCCATACCTCCGCCTCCGACAAATCGGGTATTCAAAAGATCGAATACTCCATCAACGGCGTCCTGGCCCACACGGAAAACCTCTTTCCCTACCAATACTTCTGGCCCGTTCCGTCCGGCGCGGGCATCAGCTATACCATCGTCTGCAAGGCGTACGATACCAAGGGAAACACCACGCTCAGCACCATCCATGTCGTTTCCGCCGCGCCGCCCGCCGCGCCCTCCGGAGTCGCGGCCAGCGATGGCGCCTTCACCGACAAGGTGCGCGTGACCTGGAACAGCGCCGGAGCGGCCATCGGTTACGATGTCTGGCGCAACACCACCAACACCACCGCCGGCGCGGTGAAGCTCAACGCCGCTCCCGTCACCGGCACCACCTTCGACGATGCCACCGTTCCCTACTCCACGCCCGCCTATTACTGGGTGAGGTCCGTGGACGACGCCGGACCGGGGCCGTTCAGCGCTTCGGATACCGGCTACCGGGATTTGCCGGAAGCCCCGGTCGCGCCCACCGGCCTGTATGCCACCGACGGCACCCATAACAACTGGGTGAGGCTCGGCTGGAACGGCCCCGCCAACGCCGCCGGTTATGAGATCTGGCGGAACACCGTCAACAACAGTGCCACCGCCGTAAAAATCACCGGAAACCTCGTCACCGGCACCATCCACGACGACACCACCGCCGCCTACGCCGTCACCTACTACTATTGGGCCAGGGCCGTGAACGATGGCGGCGCCAGCCCCTTCAGCGGCGTCGCCACCGGCTATCGCGGGAACCTGCCGACCATCAGCGACATCACCGACCGCACCATCAATCAACTGGCGGACACCGGAGCCGTCGCCTTCACCATCGGAGACGCCGAAACCCCCGCCGCCAATCTCATCCTCACCGGTGCTGCCACCAACACGACCCTGGTGCCGGAACAAAACATCGTCTTCGGCGGCAGCGGAGCCGCCCGCACCGTCACCGTCACCCCGGCCGCAGGACAATACGGAGTGACGACAATCACCGTCACCGTCACCGATGCCGACGGCGGGCAGAAAAGCGATTCCTTCGTGCTCACCGTGAACGCCCTGCCGGGAATCAGCGCCATCGGAGACCGCGCCATCGGCGCCAATGCGAACACCGGTGCCATCGCCTTCACCGTAAGCGATGTCGAAACCACCCCCGCCGCCCTGACCGTCGGCGGCGCATCCTCCAACACCACGCTCGTTCCGAACGCCAACATCGTCTTCGGAGGCGGTGGTTCCAACCGCACCGTTACCATCACCCCCGCCGCCGGACAATCCGGCACCGCCGAGATCACCATCACCGTCAGCGATGGCACGGGAAGCTCCACGGAAACCTTCTTCCTCAGCGTGCTCGGGGCCGATCAGGGACTATGGACGGCCACCTCCACCGGCCCGGCGCTCGACTGGACCGATGGCGCGAACTGGTTCAGCGGCTCCGCACCCCAAAGCGGCGCTTCCACAACCCTCACCTTCCTCTCCGGCAGCACGCTTCCGCCCGGTTCCATCGTGTCTAACAACAACATATCCTCTCCTTTTCCCCTCAACATCCTCACCCTTTCCGGAGACGGTCCGGCTGGAGCCGCAAGCACTGTGAACCTCACCGGCGGCGCGCTCCAGTTCAGCGGCAGCGGTCCCGTCCTGCACCTCGCCGCCTCCGCGGGCGAAGCTCCCGGCTCCTCGCTGGTCTATCAGATCGGCATGCCCGTCGTGCTTTCCTCCACCACCCTCGTCAATGGCGGAGGCAGTGCGGAGTTCGTCATCGGCGGCAACATTTCCGGCGGCGGAGGGCTTTCAAAAAGCGGCAACAGCACCTTCGTTCTGGCCGGTTCCAACAGCTACACCGGCCAGACCGTTATCAATGGCGGAACCGGCGGCATCCTGCGCGTCACCAGCGCCTCCGGCCTCGGCTCCAACGGCGCGCTGCTGGTCAATACCGGCTCGGTCTCCCCGCTCATCCAGTTTCACATCGATGGCGATGGCAGCGACGGTACCATCGCCATGTCCAACGGCTTCGGTGGAAACAGCAACATCACCACCACCATCGACGTGGGCAACAACGGCGGCGGCAACACCGGAAACACCATCTCGCTCAACGGCACCTCCGGGGCATGGGGCAACAACGTCACCCTCAACGTCACCGGTTCCAACGGCTATGGACTGCACTTCGCGCAACTCAGAAGCACCGGCGGATCAAGCGGCACCGAGACCCTCAATCCCACCACCGCGCCGCTCACCATCGGCACCTATCTCGGTGCCAACAGCGCCACCACCCTCGCCCTCGGCGGCACCCACGAGGGCAACGCCATTACCGGAACCATCGTCAATGGCAACTCCACCGTCTCCATCGTCAAGAGCAACACCGGCACCTGGTTGCTGGAAGGGAACAACACCTACACCGGAGCCACCACCATCAATGGAGGAGCGCTCGTCATCGCCAGCGATACCGCCCTTGGTGCCATCACAGGAACCACCACCATTTCCAGCGGCGGCGGAGGCAGGCTCGTCCTGCGCGGCGGCATCACCGTGGCCGAGCCGATTTCAGTCAACGGCAGGAATTCCGGCGAGCACCTCGTCAACGAAAGCGGCGTCAACACCCTCACCGCCCCCTTGTCCCTCAACACCGGCGGCAACGACTACTACATCCGCTCGGACAGCGGCAGGCTGGCCTTCGGCAACGCCGTGACCATGGTCAACAGCTCCGCATGGAAAACCCTTCATGTTTCCGGCGGCGGTGATGTGGAAATGTCCGGCACCATCGGCAACGAGAATGGAACACTCGGCATCGGCAAAACCGGCCCCGGCACCCTGATTCTTTCCGGCACGCAGAATCACAACGGCGCGACGACGATCAATGGCGGCACCGTCATCGTGAACGGGGATCTCACCGCCACCAGCGGCGTCACCGTCGCTTCTGATGCGAAACTTTCCGGTTCCGGCACCATCTCCTCCGGAACCTCCATCAGTGGCATTCACGCGCCCGGCTCCGGCATCGGTCGCCAGACATTCGCCGCTTCCCTCGCCTACACCGCCACCTCCCGTCTGGAATGGGAACTCGCGGCGAACCATGCCGATGTTCCCGACCCGGGAGACCCGGAAGAACCTGAAGATCCGGACGATCCCGGCGGCTTTATCGATCCCGGCAGTACGGACTTCGATTCGGTAAGCGCGGAGTCCGTCGCCATCGCCGATGGGGCGGTCATCGACATCGTGCTGGACGCTCCGGGAAGCGCTGTCGATTTCACCGACGGATTCTGGTTGCAACAGCGCTCATGGCCCGTCCTCTCGGCGGACTCCGTCAACGGTAGTTTCACTCTCGGTGCCATCAGCAATGACGCCGCAGGTCTCCCCCCGGAGTCTTACGGCGGCTTCTCTCTGCAAACGATCGGCTCCACCGTCCACGTCGTCTGGACTCCCGAGTCACCGTTCCTCACATGGAGGCAGCAGGTCTTCGGGGACGATGTGGAAGATCCGGACATTTCCGGTGAAATGGCCGATCCCGACCACGACGGCCTGCCCAACCTCATCGAATACGCCCTCGGCACCTCCCCCGTGCACTCCAACGGTTCCGGGATCACCTTGAACCGGGAAAACGATGATTTCACGATGACCTACACCCTCGCGAAAAGCGCCACCGACATCACCGCCCAACCGCTCTGGTCCACCGATCTCATCGACTGGAGCGACGAAGGCGTCACTCTGCACCCGCAGGCCGGGGATGAAGACTTCCAGACCATCGAGGCCCGTGTCCCCATCGGCGATCACGGGAAAATCTTCATGAAACTCCTCATCACAAGGCCGTGAGGAAGCCGGGCACCCCTATTGGCCGATCGGCCAATAGACATCCCGGAAAATCATCGGCAGCCTGCGAAACCTCCCATGGGAAAAACCCATCCCTCCATGGAAAACCCCGATCACCATGAAACCCATCCGTAAACCCTTCAATTGGGGCGCCGTCCCCGCCTCCGCCTTCCAGACCGTGTTTGCCGGTGCCGTGATGTTCGCATCCGCGATGCCGCTCGCCGCGCAAACGATCCGCACTTGGGACGGAGGCCCGTTGGGCACCGGCTCGAACATCAGTTTCAACGCAAACTGGGACAACGACACGCTTCCCACATCCACAAGTTCCATTAGTGACACGGCGAGATGGAATGGGTCGCCTGCTGGAAATCTGTCTCTTACGGTTTCAGGAAATTTCGGCGGCGGAGCGGGCATGCATGGTGTTTTCTTCGATGTCACCTCAAATCAGACCGGAAATCTTTCCATTACCGGAGAAAGCATCATCCGCGTCCGGGACATCACGATCGCATCCGGGGCCGGGGCCGTCTCGTTGCCTACGGTTCAGATCGGCGGCATCGGTAGCAACACGACCCACACGATCACCAACAATTCGGAAAATGGATTGACCATCAACGAATTGCTTCGATCCACAGGCGGAACGCGCGGCCTCACCATCACAGGCTCGGGAGACCTCACGATCAACCAGGCGATCAACAACGCCAATGTCGGCGACAACAACTTCAACACCACAAAGACCGGCAGCGGCACGCTGTTTCTCAACGGCGGCGTGCATGAGACCAACCCGTGGAACAGCACGCTGACCATCGCCGGCGGTGCCGTGCGCATCTCGCATGGCGGAGCGCTGGGTAGTGCCGGCAGCGGGACGACCGGAGTTACCAACATCAACACCAATGCCGAAGGGCAGGGCCGCCTGGAGCTTGTTGGCGGGATCAGCGTCGCCGAGAGGATTGCCATAAGGGGCAGGAACTCGACTGATTCCGCCCAAGCCGGCGTTCATTTACTCAATGTCAGCGACGACAACTTCCTGACCGGCGTCTTGGTATGGGATTCCGGCGGTCCCAACTACCGCGTGCGCTCGGATGCCGGGAAGCTCACCATCACCGGTGCCGTCAATCCCGTAGGTGGCGCGAAAATCATCGAAATCAACGGTCCGATGACTGTCGGCGGTTCCGATTTCGGCCAGGGCGATGTCGAGTTTTCCGGTGCCATGGGAGACGCCCAAACGGACACCCTCTCCGTTACCAAATTGGGCGAAGGCACCCTGACTCTTTCCGGCGCCAACACCTACACCGGAGCCACCACGGTTTCCGGCGGCACGCTTCTGGTCAATGGCTCCACCGCCGCCGGCAGCACCGTGAATGTGGATTCCGGCGGCACGTTGGGCGGCACCGGTTCCATTTCCGGCGCGGTCAATGTCACGGGCGTGCTTTCCCCGGGTGCTTCCATCGAGACCCTGTCTTCAGGCACCCTGACCTTCAACAACGGCTCCACCTTCGCCTATGAAGTCGATTCCAGCGTGGGATTGGGCGTGGCCGCCGATCTCCAGAAAGTCACCGGAAACCTGAACTTGATCGGCACGGTGACGCTTGCTCTGGACGACATCGCCACATCGGCGGCGGCGTTCGAGCTTGGCACCACGTTCTCGCTGATCAACTACACCGGAACATGGAATGGCGGATTCTTCACTTACGATGGTGACGAACTCGCCAACAACAGCCAGTTCACCGCCGGATTCAATACATGGCAGATCGTTTATGACGCGGCGGAAGGCGGCTCCAATTTCGCTGACGAATACGCATCCTCCTCAAGTTTCGTCAATATCATCACCGTCATACCCGAGCCTGCGGCCGCCCTGCTTGGCGGCATCGGTTCGCTCATTCTCCTGCGCCGCCGCCGCGAATGCGCGTGAGGAAAGATACAGGCAGGACGTGGCGGCGGTTTCCAAGCGCCATGCCCCTCGTCTCTTCATTCGCCGGAACCCTCGATATGAAAGAGCCCGGCAAGCGGTAGCCCGTCACGATCCATCATGTCATCCCTTCCCGCAAGCAGGCCATCATGGCATGCCCGTTTCCTGCCGGGCATTTGCATGATCGCGCTCTTCGCATCCGCGTTCCCGGCATCCGGACAGACGAACATGAAGCTGTTCCTGCTGATGGGACAATCCAACATGGCCGGGCGCGGGAACGTCGAGGCGCAGGATCTGGTCACCCATCCGCGCGTTTATAAACTCACCAAGCAACAGACGTGGGTGCTCTCCGTCGATCCGGTGCATTTCGACAAAAGCGCGGCGGGCACGGGACTCGCATCCAGGTTCGCCCGCCTGTATGCGGATGCGAACCCCGGCGTCACGGTGGGACTGATTCCCTGCGCCTATGGCGGCACCAATCTCGACGAATGGCAGCCCGGCGCGGGTCCGATTTCCGGTGAAAGCGTCAGCCTTTACAACACGACGCTCGCCCGCGCCCGGAAAGCCATGGAGAGCGGCACGATCGTCGGCATCCTCTGGCATCAGGGCGAGGCGGATTCCAGTTCGGCCAAGGTCGCGACCTACCCGGACCGCTTCGCGACGATGATCGGCAAACTGCGTGAGGATCTGGAAATTCCGAACGTCCCGGTGATCGCCGGAGAACTGGGCCGCTTTTACGGTGGCAGCTCCAATTACAATCCGATGCTGCCCACCCTCCTCCGCCGTGTTCCATTGTCCGGCCACGCCACTTCGGAAAACCTGACCGCCAACCCGGACAACCTGCATTTCAACTCCGCCTCCCTCCGCACCTACGGCGCGCGTTATCATTCCGTTTATTCCGATGTCACGAAATGGCTGAGTTACGAAATGGAAAACCGGACACCGGTTGTCAGCGCCGGTTCCTTTGAAAACATCACGGACAACCAATGCGGCAACGGCCGGTGGACGAAATTCAACGCCACCGCGCCCGGCCAGCATCTTGAGGCGACGATCTATTCCGTGCCCGCCGGTTCCTATTCCGTCTCGGTGCGCTACAAGCGTTTCAACGACCGCGGCACGTTCCGGTTCAGCTTGGACGGCACGAATCTCGGACCCGTGGTGGACCAATACAAATCAACCTCAGATGTATGGGAAACCACCCTTGGCGATGTGACATTCCAATCCCAGTCGAATCATACGGTGCGCTTCACCGTAACCGGAAAAAACGCGGCCAGTTCCTCCCACGCGCTGTCCATCGACGCCATCATCCTCAAGCCGATCCCCGCGCCACCGGCGTCCAGCGGCATCTGGACCGCCACGGGCACCGCCACCGCGCTCAACTGGTCCACGGGCGCACATTGGAGCGGCGGCGTACCACCGCAAAGCGATTCCTCGACCGCCATCACCTATTTCCCCGGCGGAACTCTTCCCGCAGGCACCATCACTTCCCACAACGATATCGCATCTCCTTTTTCCCTCAACTCGCTGACCCTTGCCGGAAGCGGCCCGCAAACCATCGTGAGAATCGCCGGAAGCACGCTCCGCTTCGCCGCTTCGGGCGATGGGAACGCTCCATTGGCGGACTTTTCCTCAACGGCGGGCGGGCCAGCATACCACTTGGAAGCGCCCGTTTCCCTTTCCGCCACGACCTCATTTCAAGGTGTCGGCGGCGCGACGCTGGCCATCCCGGGAAATATCACCGGCAGCGGCGGTCTCACCAAAACCGGCGGAGGCATGCTCATCCTCTCCGGATCTAACAGTCATGCCGGATCGACCACCATGGGAACGGGAACGAACGGCGTCCTGCGCGTCACCAACGCCTCCGGTCTCGGCAATGGCGCTCTTTGGGTGAACACCGGAGCCGTCACGCCTCTCGTCCAGCTCCATATCGACGGCCCCGGCGATAACGGCACGATCACCATGCCCAACGGCTTCGGAGGAAACAGCAACATCTCCACCACCATCGACGTGGGCAGCAACGGTGGAGGAAACACCGGCAACACGATCCTGCTGGATGGAGCGACGACCGCATGGGGCAACAACGTCACACTCAACGTCACCGGCTCGGATGGATACGGTTTGGCCATCGCCCGCATCAGAAGCACCGGCGGATCGAGCGGCACGCAGACGTTCAATCCAAGCACCGCGCCGTTGACGCTCGGAACCCACCTCGGAGCCGACAATGCCACCACCCTCGCCCTCGGCGGCACCCATGAGGGCAATTCCATCACCGGAGCCATCGTCAATGGCAACTCCACCGTCTCCATCGTCAAGAGCAACACCGGCACCTGGTTGCTGGAAGGGAACAACACCTACACCGGAGCCACCACCATCAGCGGGGGTGCGCTCGTCATCGCCAGCAATACCGCCCTTGGTAGTACCACCGGCGCCACCACCATTTCCAGCGGCGGCAGAGGCAGGCTCGTCCTGCGCGGCGGCATCACCGTGGCCGAGCCGGTTTCAGTCAATGGCAGGAACTCGGGCGAGCACCTCGTCAACGAAAGCGGCGTCAACACCCTGACTGGCCCCTTATCCCTCAATACCGGCGGCAACGACTACTACATCCGCTCGGACGACGGCAGGCTGGTCTTCGGCAATGCCGTGACCATGGTCAACAGCTCCGCGAGCAAAACCCTGCATATTTCCGGCGACGGAGATATGGAAATCTCCGGCACCATCGGCAACGGCGGCGGGACACTCGGGATCGGCAAAACCGGTCCCGGAACCCTGATCCTTTCCGGCACGCAGAACCACAACGGCGCGACGGTCATCAACGGCGGCATCGTCATCGTGAACGGGGATCTCACCGCCACCAGCGGCGTCACCGTCGCCTCTGGCGCGAAACTTTCCGGCCACGGCTCCATCGCCGCCGCTACCGTTGTGAACGGGACCCACGCGCCGGGTTTCGGCACCGGCAGCCAGACATTCGCCGCTTCTCTCGCCTACACCGCCACCTCCCGTCTGGAATGGGAACTTGCGGAAAACTCCATCTCCACGGGCTTCGATTCGGTGAGCGCGGAGACCGTCGCCATCGCCGACGGAGCGGTCATCGACATCGTGCTCGACGCTCCGGGAAGCGGCGTCAATTTCACCGACGGATTCTGGCTTCAAACCCGTTCATGGACCGTCCTTTCCGCCAATTCGATCGGCGGAAGCTTCACCCTCGGCACCGTCAGCGGGGATTCCGCGAGCCATACTGCGGAAAATCACGGCAGCTTCTCCCTGCAACAGACCGGTTCCTTCCTCCACGTCGTCTGGACTCCGGATTCTCCCTTCCTCGCGTGGCGGGAACACTTCTTCGGAGAAGACGCCAACGATCCCGGGATCGCCGGTGATACCGCCGATCCCGATCACGACGGCATCCCCAATCTCGTCGAGTACGCCTTCGGCACCTCCCCGGTGGATTCCAATGCCTCGGGAATCTCCACCAGCCGGGAAGACGGGTATTTCTCGATGATTTACACCTTGCTGAAAAGCGCCACCGGCATCACCGTCCAGCCGCTCTGGTCCACCGGACTCCTCGACTGGAGCGATGAAGGAATCATCCTCGAAACCCGATCCGATGACGGCACGTTCCGCACCATCGAGGCGCGGATTCCCGCCGGAACGAATGGCGGGATTTTCATGAAACTCCGCGTGACAAGGCCATGAGGCCGTTCCTCCATTGGCCGATCGGCCAATGGACATTTCGGAAAATTTCCGGCAGTCTGTGGACCATTCCCATGGGAAAACCCATTTCTTCGGGAAAAACCCCAATTACCATGAAACCCACCCGCAATCCCTTCATCGCCGCCATTGCATGTGGTGCCGGTGCCGTCCTTCTTCTCGGAACATCCAATGTCCTCGCCGCGGATTTCTTTTGGGACGCGGATCCTGGAACCGCGCAGAACCAGAATGGAAACGGTATCTGGAATACGACGAATACGAATTGGAACGCCCACCCCGTCACCGCCCCGGCGAACATTTCCTGGGAAAACGGATCGGCCAACACGGCGTTTCTCGGCAACGCCGGCGGCAGCGGTTACTCGAATCCCTCCATCGGCGGAACCATCACGCTTGGCGAAACCATCGATCTCTTCGCGCTTTCCATGAGTGGCGGGCAGACGGGTTCCTATGTCATCAACGGCGCGGAGGGATTCACGCTGAACATGATCGGATCCGGCGAGGTGGCTCCCTATGTCGCCAACAACAACGGAAGCGCCACCCTGACCATCAATGCCGCCGTTTCCGGTTCGGACGGACTCAGGAAAATCAACAGCGGCAGGGTCATCCTCAACGGGGAAAACACCTACACCGGCAGGACGTCCGTCAACGCCGGGACCCTGCAATTCACCCGGCCGGCCTCCCTTTACGGCGGCGATGCCGGTGAATGGACGGAAGAGAACATCACCGTGGCCCCGGGGGCGACACTCGCTCTCAACGTGGGCGGGGCGGGGGAGTTCACATCCGGGGACATCGATGACCTGACGGCGCTGGGAGGAGGGGGCGGCGGATTCGCGGCAGGGGCCTCCATCGGTTTCGACACGACGAACGCGAGCGGCGGCGTGTTCACCCATTCCTCCGCGATTTCCAACCCCGATGACGGAGCCAACACCCTCGGCCTGACCAAACTCGGCACGAACACCCTGATCCTCTCCGGGGAGAACACCTACAGCGGAGTCACCCTTCTGCTCGGTGGCACCATCGGCATCGGAAACGGAAGCGCGCTGGGAACCGGCCAGCTCACCGCCAACAATGTTGTCGGAATCTTCGCCGCGGACGAGGCCCGGACGATCCCCAACAACTTCTTTCTCAGCAGCGTTGGCTCCAGCGTGCTGACCGTCAGCGGCTCTCACAGCCTGACCCTCGATGGCAACATTTCCGCCAGCGGCAGCCGCACCGTGACCACCACCATTGCCTCGGGCGGCCTGCTTACGATCAACGGCGATGTTTATCTCTCCGAAAGCAACACGCAGACACGGAATTTCACCTTCGGCAGTTCCTCCGCCAGCGGCAGCCCCGGCACGGTGCTCGTCAACGGCGGCCTGCACAACAATGCCGGCGCCAACACCCTGGCCAGCAACCTCGTCGTCAGTGGCGGCGGCACCGTCATTCTCGCGGGCGCCAACACCTACACCGGCACCACCACCGTCTCCAACAGCGGCACCGTCCTCCGGATCGGCAACGGAGGGGAAACAGGAAACCTCGGGGCGGGCAACGTGACCGTGACCACCGGAGCGATCGAGTTCAACCGCAGTGACAGCCTCACCGTCGGCAACAACATCGGCGGCACCGGCATCGTGCGCCAGGTCGGGGAAGGCACCACCATCCTGACCGGAACGAACTCCTATGGCGGGGTTACCACCATCCTGGGCGGAGTTCTCCAGATCGCCAACGCTTCCGCTCTCGGAACCACGGCGGGGGCCACCACGGTCCAGTCGGGCGGCGGAGGCCGCCTCGCCCTCAGCGGCGGGATCAGCGTCGGAGAGAACATCACGATCAACGCCAGGAACACCGGCGATCATCTCCAGAACGTCGCCGGTGACAATGCCCTGACGGGAACCCTGACATGGGGCTCCGGCGGCACCGCCTATGGAGTCCGCTCGGATGAGGGCAAGCTGACCCTTTCCGGCCCTGTGAGCCCTCTTCTGGGCAGCAAGACCTTGAACGTCCACGGCGAGGGCGATGTGGAATTCACCGGGCCTCTCAACAACACCGCCACGGGCATCCTTTCCATCGTCAAGAACGGCGGCGGCACGCTTACCTTCTCCAGCGCGAACACCTACACCGGCACCACCACCGTCAACGAGGGCACGCTGGTCCTGACCTCCAACACCGCCATCGACGATGCCGCCACGCTTGTCATTGCCGAAGACGCCGTGCTCCATCTGCCCAACGCGGGCACCGAAATCGTCGGCGCGCTGATCATCACCGGCCTCGATACCGACCCCCTGCCGGACGGCCTTTACCATTCCGGGAACACAGATGGATTCATCACCGGCCCCGGCCAGATCCAGGTGGGGGAGAGCACCGGCACTCCGTTTGAAAACTGGATCGCCACCAACTATCCGGAAATTCCCGAGGAAGACCGCGATCCGTCCGATGACCCTGACTTCGACGGCACTCCCAACATCCTCGAATTCGCCATCAAGGGGGACCCCACCGGCGGTTCCGACAATGGTTTGATCTCCTCGCTGATCGAGGACTCCAGGCTCAAGCTCGTCATCGCCGTGCGCGATGGGGCGGATTTCGATGGCGGCGGCACCGCCACGGTGGATGGAATCACCTACACCGTGGAAGGTTCGCTGGTTCTGGATTTCCCGAACTCCTCCGTCTCCAGCACCGACCCGTTCGATACCGCGCCCGCGGCCACCGGCCTGCCCGATCTGACGGATACGGATTGGGAGTATCACGTCTTCACGCTCGATGCCTCCGAAGGCCTCCCTGGCAAAGGCTTCCTCCGCCTCAAGGTCACGGAGCCCTGATCCGCGCGGAACAACGGCAAACCCATCCCAAAAGCCTCACGCAAACAACCAGACCGCGTGCCGCCGGATTCGCTCTCACGGAACTTCACATGGTGATCCTCATCCTCGCCGTTCCGGCCTCCCTCTCCATTGCCGCGTTTTCAGGCATGTGGTGATTCGGGTTTTTTCCTCATGCGGCATCGATTTTCGCATGGGAAAGGATTTGGGGCTTGGCGTCGAAGGATACAGCCTCCGGATTGGCGGGCGGATTGCCGGAGAGCGGGTGCCAGACCCAAACGACGGGTTTGTGGCGACTGCGTTTGCCAACGCCGCACGCCGATTACAATTATTTCTGTCTCTTATTTTATTATCTTATTATGAAAAAGACTCCCTGGTTATCACTGCTGGCAGGCATGTTCCCCGCCTTCCTTCTTCCCGGCTGTGGTTATCATCCTCCGGCCGCCGATTCCCGCGCCGATGTCCTCCTGCTGGATCAGGCCCATGTGGCCCTGCGCGTCCGCGGCTTGCCCGATGAGGACATTCCGTCGCTGGCATCGCGAAAGGATCTCCGCATGCTGTTCTTTTCCGACGGGCACGCGGTGATGGAGGCGAAGATCACCGACCGGGGCCTGCGGGAACTCGCCCGGCTCCGGTTGCCGGATCTCCATCTGCTGGATCTCGGATATTGCGACAAAATCACCGGCGCGGGGCTCGCCCACGTGAGCCGGATCTCCACCGTGACCCGCCTGAGCCTGATGGCATGCCCGGGCGTGACCGATGAGGGGCTTCGGAATCTCCAGGGAATGAAAAACCTCCGGCAGCTCGACCTGAGGGGCTGCCCGCGGATCACGGACCGGGGGCTCGTTCATCTGGCGGCTTTGGAAAACCTGCAATGGGTCCAGCTCGGGGGTTGCCCGAAGGTATCGCCTGCCGGAGTGAGGCGGCTGCAGGCGCTGCTCCCGAATGCCAAAGTGGAGAAGGACGAAACGGAGTGGCAATACCATCAACCTAAAAAGGAAAATGATTAGCCGCAAAAGAACGCAAGGAACACAGAGATAGGGATTTGGAAAAACGCGTGGTTTCACCGGGAGGGGTGAGTCACATCATCACTCGAAAATCCCACAAGTCTTTGTTTTTGCGATCTTTGCGTTCTTTTGCGGCCAACCCCATTTCCGAATCTAGGATCAATGACCGGAAGGAGACGGAGATCGTGACCATGCCTCCCCGGACCCCAGGCCGCTTTCCGGAGCGGGATGGACGCCATCGGGGTGTGGTATATGGCGGGCGGACTCAACCAACTGGCAACCGGCTTGCTGAAGGCACGCATGGCCACAGCTGCGGGATTGACGGTCATTTCCTCATCCGCCTCCATGCATGCCAAACGCCAATGCTTGTGAGCCGGGATCCCGCCGCCGACCTCGATCCAACCGTCCGGGAATCTGTTCGGGATCTTGAAAAGGGGAGCACCCGCAGGTCGCCTGGAGTTGTCTATTTCGCCTCCACCACGCCGATTTCCGCAACGACGGCGTGGTTCTTCTCAAGGGCATGTTTGGCGACGAACTTGAAGTAGCGGGCCTTGACCTTCGGAAACGGGATCGTCTGTTCGACCGGGTTCGCCCGCAGGTTGCCGAACTCGCCCTCGGCGGCTTGTTTCCATGCCTTGCCGTCGGTGGAAACGAGGAAGGCGTATTGATCCACCATGCCATTCGGCGTCCCGTCCTGGCGGGGCAGATAGGTGAATCCCGTTAGAAGCCTCTCCCCGCCCATGTCCACCGCGAATTCCTGCGGGAGGCCGCGCTCGCCGTCATCGCCGTGGGTGTGCCAGATGGTCGAAGGATTGCCGTCGATCGCATGGACCGCCCTGCCGCCATCGGGTTGTTCGTAGGATTTCGAAACGACCTTCCAGCCGGCTTTTTGAGCCGCCTTCGGATCGCCGCCGACGGGCTGGATCCACGGCTGGAACTCCGGTTCCTGATAGAGTCCGAAGTCGGAGAGCGCCGGGCAGACCGGCGACTTGGTCACGCGGACGCGCACCTTGCCGGTGGTGGTTTGCGGCACGCGCCACAGGCGGCGGGAACCGATGGATTCGGCCTTGGCCAGTTCCTGCCACCGGCCATCGACCATGGCCTCCACCGCCACGCCTTCGAGGCGCAGGCCGAGGCGGATGTCCTCGCGCAGGCTGATGAGGTTGAAGGTTTTTTCGCCCTTGAGTTCCAGTTCCACCTCGGGAGTGGTGACGGCGTCGTCGGTCACCCAGGCGCTCCACATGTCCTTGTCTAACAATCTTTCGGGTCCGTAGGCCGGATCGTTGCCGCGGACGTTGGAGGCCTTGAGCTTGGCTCCTTGAGCGAGGTTTTCCGCGAAGGTCCGGCGCAGGTGCTCGCCGAGCTGGCGCAGGCTTTCGACGTCGTTTTCATGGAGGCGTCCGCGTTTGTCGGGCGGCACGTTGAGATTGTAGGTGCCGCCGTGGCCGACCGAATCGAGGTATTGTTGCATCAGGTTTTCCGGCGAACGCGGGTTCTGGTTTTCATGGAAAAACCAGCCGCCGCGGATCGAGACATCGACCTCCGCCGGGCACCAGAACCTGCCGCCCAGCTCGCCGGAACCGAGGAACTTGTCATCGAGATGGCCGGGCGCCGCGCCGGGCGCGTAGTTGATCGTGGCCCGGCAGGGATCGGGCGAGGTGCCGCGCTCGTTGCCGACCCAGCGGAAGTCCGGACCGACATCGGAGAAGATCACGGCCCCGGGTTGGAGCTTGCGGAGCATCGCCCACTTGTCCGGCCAGTTGTAATAGGTGGATCTATCAATCGTGCGGCTGCCGCCCTTGCCGCCATAGTAGCCGCTGCCGCCATTGGCTCCGTCGAACCAGAACTCGAAGATCTTCCCATACCGGGTCGCCAGTTCGCGGATCTGCTCCTTGTAGATTTCCTCCGAGTATTTGGCGGTGCCGTAGTGTTCGTTGTTGCGGTCCCACGGGGAAACATAGGCTCCGAATTCGAAGTCATGTTTTCTACAGGCGTCCACGAATTCCCTAACGATGTCGCCCTTGCCGTTTTTATACGGGCTGGCGGAAACATTGTGGGCCGTGGTCTTGGTCGGCCACAGGCAGAAGCCGTCGTGGTGCTTGCAGGTGAGGATGACGCCCTTGGCTCCGGCGGCCTTGAGGCTGGTGACGATTTGTTCGGCGTCGAAGGCGCTAGGATTGAAGATCGCGGGATTCTCCGCGCCCGATCCCCACTCCACACCGGTGAACGTGTTCAAAGTGAAATGACAGAACGCGTAAAACGGCCGCTCGACATGCCTGACCTGTGCGGGGGTGGGGATGGCGCCGTGGGGCGCGGGCGGAGTGGCCGCGCATGCCAGACTGGCGGCGAGCAGGGTGAAAACGCCGGCGACGGAGTGATGTGAACGTTTCATGCGGGTTCCTCGGATTCTACAAAATGACGCGACGACTCTGCGCGGACAGTCACGTTGTGCAAGCCAATGTTCACCGGCAGGGTTCCGCGTGGTCCGGACTTCGAGGGGGCATTGGTTCCAGAGCGGATTCGACTCACGTGCCGCAGTCCGCGCGCAAGTCGTCGCGAAATACCGCCAATGGTGATTTCGGAGTTGCCGCGCGGACGATCGGACCGCATCCCATTCCCATGTAACATTGGTGTTCCAAATATCCGTATCCTCGCCTGTTCCCATGCTCCTCAGATTTTTCCTCGCTCTTTCACTCGTCTGCGCCGCCCGGGCGGCCACGCTCTATCCGCCGCAAGACCGGCTCGCCGCCTCTCCAGGAAACACGACCTATTACGTGAATCCCGCCGCGGGCGACGACACGAAGTCCGGCACCGCGGCCGACAAGGCCTGGAAATCCCTCGCCAAGGTCAACTCCCTGAAACTCGCCCCCGGCGACAAGGTGCTCATCGCGCCGGGCCGCCACGAGGCCAGCCTCAAGCCCTCCGGCGCGGGCACGGCGGAAAAGCCGGTCACCGTCCGGTTTTTGCCGGGCGTCCATGCCTTCGGTTCGGAGCATGCGTTTCGCCGCCCGTATTTCGTCTCCAACTCCTCGGACAACCCGAAACACCCGCTGCCGATCGGCATCATGATCGAGCAGGCCAGACACCTCCATATTCAAGGGGGTGGCGTTGCCGGCGCGGGCAAGACCACCGTGCTGTTAGCCGGCCCGGAGCGCATGACTTATTTCATCAACGATCACGCGGAAGACATCGCGTTCAGCGGCCTGGCCTTCGATCTCAAACGCCCGACCGTCTCGGAATACCGCGTGCTCGAGGTGGCGGAGAACAGCGTGGTGATCCAGGTGGCGGAAGGCTCCACCTATCAGATCAAGGACGGCCGCTTCGACTGGACCGGTGACATCGGCGGCGGATGGACCATGGTGCAGCAGGCGATTCCCGCCGATGGCCGCGCGTGGCGCATGGGCCGCTGGGATCCGTTTTCCCCGGCAAAAGCCGAGGACCTTGGCGCTGCGAAAGTGCGCCTCACCTATGCCAAGGGCAATATGGGAATGATCAGGGGCCGCCAGTTCCAGTTCCGTCCCATCAACCGTGATGTGGTCACCGCGCACAACACCCGCAGCCGGAACATCAGCTTCCGCGACTGTGCGTTCCACGCCATGACCGGCATGGGCGTCATCAGCCAGTTCACCGACGGCGTCACCTTCAAACGCGTCCGCGTGGCCCCGCCAGCCGGCACTCTGCGCACCTGCCCGGCGTGGGCGGACATGCTCCACTTCTCCGGATGCCGCGGCCGGATCCTGATCGACGAATGCGTTTTCTCCGGCAGCCAGGACGATCCCGTCAATGTCCACGGCACCCACCTGCGCATCATTGGCAAGCCGGCGGAAAACCAGCTTCTCCTGCGCTTCATGCAGCCGCAGACTTATGGTTTCGCCGCCTTCCAACCCGGCGACGAGGTGGCGGTGATCGGTCACCCCACCCTGCGCGAACTGCCAGACAACCCGCGCCGCAAGGTGACCGCCATCGCGCCAAACCCGGCCGATCCGTCCGGCCGCGAGTGGCTTCTCACATTGGATGGCCCCGCCCCGGCATTCGCCGCCAATGACGTGGTGGACAACCTTTCGTGGTATCCCGACGTGACCATCCGCAATTGCAAGGTGGACATGGATTCGTGCCGCGGATTCCTGCTCACCACCCGTGGCAAGGTATTGGTCGAGGGCTGCACCCTTCATCGCTGCGCCATGGCCGGCGTTCTGATAGAAAACGACGCGGAAGGCTGGTTCGAGTCCGGCCCCGTTCGCGACATGACCCTGCGCGACAACCGGTTCATCGGTTGCGGAATTGATATCAACCCGCAGTCGAAGTCCGCCAACCCGGACGAGCCGGTGCATGAAAACATCCGCATCACCGGCAATTTCTTCGATGGCGCGGGCGTCAGCGCCCATCATGTGCGGGGACTCGCCATCACCGGCAATCGCTCTCCCTCGGGATCGATTCCCCTGAAACTGGCTCCCACCTGCACCCGGGTCGAAGCCCGGGACAACGACCGCAAGGCCGATCGCTGAGGCGGTTCCCCGTTGGGACAAGATGCTCAAGGCGGCTTCCCCCTATTTATCAACTCTATCTCCGCACATGGTGCGGCATCCCCGAGGCCGCCCTTCACGGCAGTGCGGACGATTGTCGCCTGATAGAGTCTCCGTCCGCCGGACCGCGGTTTCGGCATCGCAGGGCGCGATGGTTTCCAGATGGCCGAACTCCCGCGAGCATCATGGGCGGCGGCCGGTCATTTCGACAGCGCCGCCGTGATTTTTTCCTCCATCTGCTTGAGACGCTCCTTGTCGGCCTTCACGTCCACAGTGTCGATGGCCTTGGTGCAGCCGGCATCGGTGATGACCACGCGCGGCGCGCCGCCGGCCTTGACGACGCATTCGGGCACATTGCCATCTTTCAACCCGGCCTCTTCGAGGCGCACAAGCACCACGTTCTTGCCAGGCGCGACGCGTTTGATGGCCTTGTTGTTGGCGTTGACCGCAGCGACACATTTCGGGCAGTCCGGGTCCCAGTAGCCCTGTTCGACCACGAAGGCGACGAGCTTGTTCTCCGCGGCGGCGCGCTTTTTGGCGGACTCGATGCGCCCTTGCCCGATGGCATGGGCGGGGGCGACCAGGGCGGCGACGGAGGTGATGGCAATCAGGATGGTTTTCACAGGGGCATGGGAGCGCCTTCACTTTGCGCTGATAGGACGTGGCGAATGGAATGATTACAAAAACCGCCATGGCAGCCATTCCCGCCAAAACCGGCCACGGCGCATCGAAGATGACAGTGGCGAACACGGCGGGAATCATGATTCCCGCCGCTTTCCAATAGCCTTTTCTCCAATATCCGTCATGGAACGCGCGCAAATCATCCGCGCATCGGACGAATGTGGCATCCTTTCCGGTGATTGGAGTCATGGCGCCCATATGGACGGGCTCGCGCGGCCTTGATGGCTCGTTTTCCCTTGAGGCTCTGATGTAAACATCGCGGAAGAGAATCAGGCTCGTAACGCCGCCACGCAACGGAAAATTCCAAGATGGATGTTCCGAAGCATGAATCCGGTTGGCCGGCCGCCCACCCTCTTCCCTCTCAACTCTCAACCATCAACTTCCTCCCCACATCACACGTCCAGAACGGGAATGCCATAATCGCCGAGCATGCCATCGCGGGTGGCGAGGGTCAGGTTTTCCAGGCGGCACTGGGCGACGAGCGCCCGGTCGAACGGGTCGCCGTGGATCGCGGGCAGGGAGATCGACTCCATGGCATGCGGCGCCGTGAACGGCAGCGTGCGGATGCCATGGACGCCGAGCGTTTCATGAAACGCGAGCGGCAGGCGCAGCTTGCCCTTGGAGACCTTGAGTCCCAGTTCCCAGATGGATGCGGCGCTGGCGAAGACATCATTGGCCGGATCGGCGATCATCGAGCGGGTTTTGGCCGCGATTTTCGCCGGATCGCCCATCCACCAGAGCAGCGTGTGCGAATCGAGGAGAATTCTCATAACTCACTTCTTCCGGCGCTTCGGCTCCTCCTCCGCGATTTTGGGGGGCCGTGGATATTTCACCGGGTTGCGCGGAAACAACGGGGCGGCGGTCATTTCCCGGGCAAGATCATCGTCCGGTTCCCAGCAATCCCCGGATTCCCAGATTTCGCCCGCGAGAAAACCGCCGGTCCGCGGCGCGGCGGCGTGGCTGTGGGGAACCAGCTTCGCCACCGGCTTGCCGGCCTTGGAAATGACGATCTCCTCGCCCGCGGCCACCCGCTCGATGAGCCGGGACAGATGGGTTTTCGCTTCGTGGATGTTCATGGGACTAGACTAAGCTTAGTCCGGGGCGAATCAAGAGGAAAAACGGCGACTCCGGAAATGGCGGGTTTCACAATGAAGTTCTCCTGCCTGCGGCGGATTTGAAGTGGCGAGGTGGGCTTATCCGTCGAAATCCCCGGGAAACACGTCCGCCAGTCCGCACTTGAGCTTGCGGAGGATCTGCTGGAGGCCGCGCAGCGTGATGCTCTGGCTGCCCTGCTCCAGCCGGTGCGGCGTGGACGGCGGGAAGCCCAGCTTGCGGGAAAACTGCGCGTACGTCATTTCCCCGCGCCGCTCCCTGAGGAAACGGGCGAGTTGATCTTCCAGGGACATCGGCACGCCCGCACCTTGGAAAACCGCCTGTTCCGGATGCGGAATATTTTCGGGGAATCGGCTTGCCGCAGGGCTCCGAGTTTTCCACCATCCGGCATTCGGGTCGAACCGGTGAAACCACCGCCACCTCCCCATGAAAAAGGCACTACTCCTCGGCGCTGCTCTGCTCGGCTCCGCCCTTTCCGCCAACTCCCAGGTCAACAGCGGCAGCGACGGCCACGACGGAGCCTTCAACCCCACCCAGGACATCGAAATCGACATGGCCGACCACCCGGACGGGATCTATCACTACACCTCGGTCAACATCCCGGGCGCACAATGTAAATTTCTCGCTCGTATCCAAGTCTGGACATGATGTGCATTGAACTCCGTTTCACCCGTAAATCGATCTCGCTCAAAGAATGAACGATTGGAAGATAAGATTGGAACGGATGGAGGAGTGGCGTCGATTAGCGCCCCCGATCGATCTTAATCTCCGTGGAAGCTCGTCCGGTGTTACAGCCAAGGTTCTCAAACACCTGCAGGCATCTATGAAGCCGTTCACGGACGATATTCTCACTTTTGATACCAGTGGACTCCCCGATGTGGAGAATCCGTTGGTCTCTGTTATGCAAAAGAATGATCTGAAGTCATTCCGTCCACGGACTTGATCGACAATTGAGATGCGAAGCTCTGCCGAGATGCTTGCTGCCAGAACTGATCGAGTGCGGACGGAGCCTTCAGGTTGCTTGGGGAAAAGCTGTCATGGAAAAAACGATGAATCCATCGCGGGAGTCCTTCCGGTTGAGACGGGCGAATTGATATTGTGGCGAGTTTTACGTCGTTGAGCGGGAGGGTTTCGGCGGCTTTATCCGTTCGCATATGGAATTCCGCGATCTTCGAGCAGCGCCTGTGAGAACGGGTCTCCCTCGGCGGCCATTTCCCGCAGGCAGGCCATGGCATGATCTCTGACTTCCTGCGAGGGGTTTTCAAGGGCCATGGCGCAGACTTCCCAATCGAGGAAGCGGTCGAACAAACGCGTCACTTCTTCCAGCGACGCCACGGGCAGAACGGCGCGGTATCGTTCGCGGATCACGGATTCGAGATGGCGGCTGTCGTCGAGATCCTTCACGCGCCCGGTGTTGAGTTTCGTGATGATCAGGTCCAACGGGTCCGGCAGGCGGGTGCCGTCCGCATTGGAGCTTCCACGTTGATAGACCTCGTCGAAGGAGCCTTCGGGGAATTCGTTCGGACGGCGGAAGATATCGAGCGGGCAATCCAAACCGAGCACCCGCACCATCCCCACCTCGTCGGCGGCGGCCGCGATTTCCGGCCCGGAAACGGCTCGCCATCCCGGAAGAGTATGGAGTGTCAGGTTCGGAAAACGAACGCGGACGCGGTCCAGAGCCGCCGCCCATGCTTCCGGTGAAACCATCGGCTCCAGCCAGACATCGGCATCCTTCGTGGGACGGTTGAACCCGTGCGCGATCACGGCCAGACCGCCGATCACCAGAACGCGGTGGCTATCCGCTAACGCGGCGATGAATTGTCCTGTGGTGGTGCCCATTTGGCGACGGTTTCATTGACGCGGCATGCGATCTCCCAGAACTCGGCCACGGACGAGGGATTGCGGATCCAGGGCTCGCTGTTGTCGGTGATTTTCGAGGGAGGAAGCGGCGGACGTTTGCGGCGCAGGCGCTCCATCCTCAAGCGGAATGCCCACTCCTCCTTGAGCCTTTGGACGGGGATGCGGTATTGGGGAAACGCCACGGAGGAAACCTAGCCCACGCCCGCCATGGCGGAAAGAAAATTTCCGGGACTGGTTTTCTCCGGCGGTTCATCGGATAAGCGTGCGGGCCGGCTCCCTCTTTGTTTCAAATTCAATGCTCCGGATCTAATATCCCACCCATGCTCGATCCCCTCGACCGCAAGCTGCTGCGCGATCTTTCCCGGATGAAAGGCCAGGTGGTGGCGGTGTCGCTGGTGATGGCCTGCGGTTTGGCGATGATGATCATGACGCGCAGCCTGATCCTCACGCTGGAATCCACGCGCGAGGCATACAGCCCCCCCCTTTCTCCCTCCCTCCGGTCCGCCCAACGGCTGTTTCAGGGGCCAGTCGCCAAAAGCAAATTCCTGGCAGTCCATAAAACCACGCAGCCAAAAAAATACACAAAAAAACGAATTAAAGGGTTGACCGGTTCGCTTTTCCGTGTATTTTCTTCCCTGTGATCAAGAGCTTCGCGGACACCACCACTGAAACGATCTTCCTCGGCGGGGAACTGAGCCGCAAGGAAGCCAGAAAGCTCGGCGGGCTCAACACCTCCATGGCGTTCGAACGCCTCACCCTGCTCAATGCGGCGGACGAAAAGAGACTGCTCCTCTCCCCCTTCCTCCACTACCACAAGCTCAAAGGCTCCGGCCGCTACTCCATCGACGCGGATTCCCGCAAATCCCCCTGGCGCATCACTTTCCAATGGCAAAACGACGAAATGAAGGACGTCCTCCTCGTCAAAATCGAAGACACCCACTGACCCCGCAAATGAAAACGAAACCAACCGCCGTCCTCCGGGACCCCGCCAAGATCCCGGTCCCGCTCTCCAACCCCGCCGCCGCCGTCCTCCGGGACACGCTGGAACACTACGGCATCACCCAGGTCGAAGCCGCCAAAGCGATGAAGATCAGCCCCGCCCAGCTCAGCGACGTCATCCGGCAGCGCAAGGGTGTCAGCGCCTCCATGGCCTTGCGTTTTCAGGCGTGCTTCGGAGTGCCGGGCGATTTCCTGATCCAACTCCAGTCCGAGCACGATTTCCGGAAAGCCTACCATGCCAAAAACGCGGGAATCCTCCGGGAGGTCGAGGCCCTCGCCCGCCCCGCGTCTTTATGACCGCCCTCAACCCCCTTTCTCCCTCCCTCCGGTCCGCCCAACGGCTGTTCCAGGGGCCAGTCGCCAAAAGCAAATTCCTAGCAGTCATGCAACCGGGATTCCATAACCCCGTATGACATGCGATTTTCCGGCCAACCGGGCAAGACGGAGATTCGCATCGCAGTCAGGGTTCCCACATTGGTGGGAACGCACCCGCCCTGAGGGAGCCCGCATTCTTCCATCTTGCCGGAGCATCCCTCACCGGATAGGTTGTCTCCGTGCAGACGGATGACTTTCGGGAGCCAATCAAGAAAAAGGTCGGGGGGGCATTGACATCCCTGCCCACCTTGCAACGCCTGGAAATGCTCCGCCGCAACGCCCTCATGTTGCGCGGCGGCGTCTGGAGCCCTCCTGCCGATGATGGAACCCTCGTTCGAAAAACTGTTGGCGCTCCTCGCTGACGCGGAAATCCGCTTCGTCGTCGTCGGGGGGCTTGCCGTCTCGATGCAGGGATACGTCCGGCTCACGGAGGATGTCGGTGTGCTGGTCGATTCCTCGCCGGACAACATCCAAAATCTGTTAGCCACCCTTGCCTCATACGGAGAGGGCTTTGCCAGGGAACTGTCTCCGGATGACTTCACCGATACGGAGGGGGCCATCCGCATTGTCGAGGTTGCCGAGCAATGCCAGATCGACATTTTCACCCGGATGTCCGGGAAAACCTATCAGGACATTCTCGCCACCGCGGACTGGTTCGACATCCGGGACCGCCGGGTTGCCTTCGCGTCGAAGCGATCCCTCATCGATTGGAAATCCCGATCCGTTCGGGAAAAGGACCGCCTTGACGCACTGGCCTTGGAACGGCTCGCGGAAAATCCGCGCGCATTCGATTGAACCTGTCTTCGGGCGGAAATTGAACTTTGGATTTCGGGTTTGAGATTTTCCTCCGGGCGGAACAGGCCGGTTCCCTCATCCACGCCCCGCTCGCCGGTTCCGGCGCTGCCGGGTCAATGGGATCGGCGCAAACCCTTTTCCTTTGGCGGAGTCACTCGGGTTTCCAGTCGGGAAAAGCGGTGCGGAGTTGTTCGCGGTATTTGCCGGCCTCGGCCCACGATCTCAACGTCCCCGGCCACGAGACGTTCATGAGCGCGGACGGCGTCATCCTGTCGAACACCATGTCCGTCCACGTCCCGTCCACCCCGGCGGCCGTCAGGGACGTGCGGGAGAGAGTGATGGCCTCCGGCATGCTGTGGTCGATCAAGGACCGGAGCAAGACGATGGCCAACCCCAAGATGGGGCAAATAATCGGGCTTATCCACCCTGGCGGTCGTCGTGACGGTCATTTTGTTCTTCCGCACACGCCATCGCGCCGATAAACAGAATCCGAACGACACCCCACATGGCGCACGTTCGCAAAGACACACTGACGGAAACAAGGGCGTGGGCGCGGCACCTGCGCCCCTTCGGCAAGCGGCGGCAGGCCAAGGGCGAGCGCGTCGCGGCCGTCAAACTCATCAGGGAGCGGCAGAATGAAAACCAAACTCACCCAGGCGAAATACCGTTGCAAGAGGGGGTGCGGCTGCAAGCTGTGCAAGCCCCACAAGGGCGGACACGCCAACCGGCGCACCGTCAGGGACGTGAGGCTGTCCCAGGGTCACGGGCAGGAGATCGGGGAGATCACCCCCCTTTCTCCCTCCCTCCGGTCCGGCCAACGGCTGTTTCAGGGGGGCCAGTCGCCAAAAGCAAATTCCTGGCAGTAAAAAACCCTGCTCATAATGAAACCCGCCCGATTCCCTCTCCTTGGATTGACCGCCGCCGCCCTGTTCGCCGCCATCCTGACGGCAGCGGATGCCGGCCTGGTGAATCTCTACACCTTCAACGACGGCACCGCGGATGACTCCGTCGGCGGAGCCCACGGCGTCCTCGTCAACGGCGGCGCCTTCACCACCGCGGGCCTTTCCGGCCTGCTGGACCTGACCTACAACACCGGCCAGGGAGGCCAGGCGGGCGGCGCTTATCTCGACCTGCCGAACGGCCTGATCACCGCCGCGGTGAACAGTACGGCGGGCGGCGGCGCCGCCGGCGCGTTCAGTTTCTCGATCTGGTTCACCGTCGAGCAAAACCGCAACTGGGCCGCGGCGGCCTCCTTCGGAACCTCGAACAACGGGGAAAACAACACCAACGGCGGAGCCAGCTCTTCCCCCTACATCCAGCTCATTCCCCTTGCGGGAGCCGGCGGCAACCCCTTCCGCCTGACGACCCATGCGAATGGAACCAACAGCGAGCTATTCGTCGACACCGACACCGCCCCGGCCGGAGCGCTCCTCCATGTCGCCGGAGTGTACGACCAGTCCGGCGGACAGCCGGGCGTCTTCCGGCTGTATGTCAACGGAAGCCTGATCGGTTCAAACCCCGTCGCTGCGGCCGGTCACAGCCTGAACCTGACCAGCTTCACCAATAACAACAACTGGCTCGGCCGCAGCCAGTGGAACGATCCCGCCTTCGACGGAACCTACGACGAACTCGCGATCTACAACCACGCGCTCGCCCAGGGCGAAGTGACCGCCATCTTCCAGGCGGGACCGGTCCAGCTCCCGGATCCCGGTCCCGTCTCGCCGGACCCCGGAAACCGGACGAACCACTACGCTTCCTACCCGCAGGTTTCCAACATCTCCTCCGGCATCTCGTGGCCCGCCGGCCAGGCCCTGCCGACCTTCGCCCTTCCCGCTCCCACGCTCGATACGATTCTGGTCCAGGATCTTTCCCCGGACGAACAGATCACCTTTTCCGCCTTGCAGGGACTGGTCAACAAGGTCCGGCCCCGCATCTATCTTCTCGACAGCGGGGCGGACGAGGGCACCTACACCTGGGCGAACACGTCCACGGTGGGTTTCACTTCCCGGACGCTCTACAACAACGCGAACCGGTTCAGCCTGGTCGCCAAGTACGCCAGTCAGGTCGATGGAGTGGTGCTCTACAATCCGGCGACCAGCATCCACTACCGCAATCTGGCCGGCACGGTGGCGGGCCTCAGAAACGCCATCCCCGTCACGCCAGCCATCCACGCCACCCTCGCCGGCGCCGGAATCAATCTTCCCGTGGTGGTCGATCTGACGGCCCTCTCCTACACGACGCCGAATGATATCTATAACCACCTCTACGACACGTACTGGCCGGAGTGCAACAAGCGGGTGATCGTCAGCGCCAACCCCGCCGACGGCGGCGACCTTCATCATACCCGCGACCTCGCGGCGGCCACCGGCGGCGCCGTTCTCTGGCTGAACACCCAAAACACCGCCCAGCGGACCATCATTAACAAATTTTTCGGGAACATGACGGCGGGGCAGGCGATCGTCCTCGGCTGGTACACCACGGAACGCTCCGGTGTCACCCTCGCCACCGCCCACGGCATCGGCACGATTCCCGCCGACCACTACATCAGCGCCACCGTCTATGGCGGCGCGGATCACCGGATCCGTGTCCCGAAAGTCCCGCCCAGACCGCCGCTGGAGAACAAGGTCTACATCACCGTTTTCCTCAGCGACGGCGACAACGCCCAATACATGCAGCGGGCGATGCGCAAGTTCTGGAACGAACATGCCTCCAGCCGCGGCATCGTCCCTCTCAACTGGACCGTCGCGCCGGGAATGGTCGATCTGGGGCCGGCGCTTCTGAATTACTACTACACCACCGCCACGCCCAATGACTGCTTCGTCGCGGGACCGTCCGGCATGGGATATCTCATGCCGATGAACACCTTGAATGAAACCGGCGCCGCGACCGGCAGCCACCTGAGCAACCAGGCCGCCATGGACGGCTACGCCCGCATGACGGAGACCTACATGCAGCGCGCCGGCCTCCGGGTGCTGACGGTCTGGGACAACGCCAACGCCATGCACCGCACCTCCTACGAGCACAACGTGCGGAACCTCTACGGAGCCACCGTCCAGCGCTTCGCCGGAAGTTCCACCGTCAACCCGAGCATCGAGAACAACCGCATCCGCATCGACCGCCTGGTCCAAGCCTACGCCAGCACGTACACGGACATCCGCAACTCCCTCAACACCCAGATCGGCAACTGGAACGGCAACGCGCCGCTGTTCCTGTCCACCCAGGTGAACATCTGGGGCGAAATGAAGCCGAACCGCATCGTCGATCTTCGCAACGAGCTGGCGACGCTGCACCCGGGCAAGTTCGCCTTCGTCCGCGCCGACCATTACTTCAATCTCTTCAACGAGGCCAACAATCTTCCCTTCAACCTCTCCATGTCCCCGCAGACGGCGGTCACCGCGAGCGGCGGTGGCAATCCGAACGTGGCGATCGACGGCAGCCCCTCCACGGTGTGGACCTCCGCCGCCTCCGGCCCCCGTTCGCTCACCTTCGATCTCGGCGGTTCCTATAACCTCCACCGCTACGTCATCCGTCACGCGGGCGATGCCGGCCTGGACCCGGCCCTGAACACTCGCGACTACCGCTTCCAGGTCAGTGCCGACGGCATCCTCTGGTCCACCATCGACACCTATGTCGGCAACCAGGCCAACGTCACCGACGTGGAGTTCCCGCTCGTCACCGCCCGCTATGTCCGGCACCTCATCGATCATCCCGGCCTCGGCCCGGCCGCCCGGATCGCGGACGTGGAGATTTTCGGCAGGAATCCCGTCCCGGTCATCCCGCCGGTGCCGGATCCCTCCTTCCTCGCGTGGATGGAGACGCTTCCGCCCGGCGAAAAACCGCCGGAAGGCCAGCGGGGTCACCACGATCAGCCGGCCGGCGACGGGATGAGCAACCTCATGAAATACGCCCTCGGTCTCAAGCCGCTCGTTCCCGCCGGCGGAGAGGGCCCGAAGGTGGCCGCCGTGTCGGACGAAACGCTGGCGCTCGAAGTCACCCGCGCCAAGGCCTCCACGGCCCTCATCCTCCCGGAAGGTTCCGCGGATCTCGATGACTGGCATCCGGTCGATTTCTCCGTGGAGTGGCAGGAAGACATCGGCGGGGTCCGCGAACGGGTTCATTTCGTCGTCGAGAAACCGGAGGACGGCGCCTGGTTCCTCCGCCTCAAGGTCGAGTTGGACGAATAGGGAAGCCGCAGGCTCCTTGGACTGCTGCGACTCGTCGCAGCTTTTCGGCAGGCGGCTTGCCACCGTGAAATCCCCCCCACGCTCCGCCACCATGCTCGGCGAGCCTCGCGCGGAAAAGCGGCCGCCAAGTTCCAGCCCGATGGCCACCAGCGGCCAGCGCGGGAAATGGCGAACCTCCTTTGCGCCCATCCAGGCCCGTTTCACCGCGGATTCCCCCGCCAGCACCTCGCGCAGCGCCAGCAAATCGCTCTCGCACAGGTCGTGGGGGAAAACGAGTCCGCAGGGCTGGGGTGTGAATTCCCATCCGCAGGTCGTGTTTTCGGGCGGATTTTTGCCGAACTGACACCGCTTCAGCCCGCCCAAAACACGGCGTTATTCCGGCAACGAATGTTCCACGGGGTCATTTCTGTTATTGAGACCGGCCTTGAACAGTGGTTTGCGCCGCCACTTCCGCGCCGTGGAACACCGATAACTCCGTCTTGTTGAGACCGGCGGCTTGTGACAACGCCACAAACGCGGAGTTGCCCGGCCTGATAGGCTGGCCGCATGAAGTTCACCCGACACCTCGCTCTCAACGTAAACGGTCAACAGAACCCCACTATCCTGCACCGGCCGGGAGTGATTAGGATGATCCACCATGTCATCCGTCACCGACTCATCTACCGGCACCATCATCAAGTCTGACCGCAATGGCCGCACCCGCTACACCCCGCAATACAAGCAGGAGGTTCTCGGGGCATTCCAATCCAGCAGCCTCAGCGCGCCAGCCTTC
>CAZKQK010000061.1:0-6599 GCA_964554865.1 uncultured Luteolibacter sp.
GAAAACTCATCAACGTCGAGAAGGCCCGCCTCCACCGCGCGCTCCAGAACAAGGAAATCCAGAACCTCATCACCGCCATCGGAGCGGGCATCGGCGATGGCGATCAGGAGGGTTCGTTTAACATCGGGAAAGTCCGCTATCACAAGGTCGTCATCATGACCGATGCCGACGTGGACGGCTCGCACATCCGCACCCTGCTGCTCACGTTCTTCTGCCGCCACATGCCGGAACTCGTCAAACGCGGCTACCTCTACATCGCCCAACCCCCGCTCTATCTCGTCACCCGCAAGAAACGCTCCGAATACGTCCAGGACAACGACCAGCTCAACAGGATCCTCATCGAACTCGGCGCCGGCGAGGTCGTCCTCCGCACCTACGACCAATCCCGCACTTTCGCCGCCGACCAGTTGAAGGGCATCCTGGAAACCCTTTCCTCGCTCTCCCGCTACACCCGCTCCATCGAGGGCAACGGCGGCAATTTCCGCGACTACCTCGATTCCCGCCGCGCTGACGGCCACCTGCCGGAATTCATGGTCCGCATCCGCGAGGGCAACGATGAAAGCGTGCTTTATTTCACCGACGAGGAGGCGCTCCGCGCCTATGCCTCCGCCAACCGCGATCTCCGCCTCTTCGATGAGATTCCGGCGGACGAGGAACCGGCCTCCGGTTCCGGCCAGTCGCGCCGCGCCGTGCTCCACGAGCTTCACGAGTCCCACGCGATCGCCAGACTCTTCGCCCGCCTCACCGAAGCCGGCATCGATGTGTCGAAGTTCCATTCCGACGACATCCCGCTCTTCGACCTGCTGGAAGGCGAAGGCGAGAAACAACACGCCACCCCGCTCTTCTCCATCCCGGAAATCCTCTCCCGCATCCTGGAAATCTCCAGCAAGGGCGTGCAGATCAAACGCTTCAAGGGCCTCGGCGAAATGAACGCCAAGCAGCTCTTCGAGACCACCATGGACCCCGTCACCCGCCAGTTCCTCCGCGTCCGCCTCGACGAGGACAACATGGTCGAGGCCGACAGGATGTTCGACGTCCTCATGGGCGACATCGTCGAACCGCGGAAAAGATTCATCGAGGACAACGCGCTTAACGTCCGTAACCTCGACGTCTAACGGAGCGCGGACTTCAGTCCGCCCGTGTCAAATGAACCCCCAGGACAAACTCTCCCGAGAAACCATTCTCACCGCACTGGCCAGGCTGGATGTCCTGCTTCGCGAAAAGGGCGTCATCGGTGAAATCTGCATCTTCGGCGGAGCCGCCATGGTCCTCGCATTCGACGCCCGCGAATCCACCCGTGATGTGGACGCCATCTTCGTCCCCAAGGAGGATGTGCTCAATGCGGCGCGAGTCGTCGCGGACGAATTCGATATCCGCATTGACTGGTTCAACGACGGAGTGGAGGGCTTTGTCTCACCCAAGGGCGAAGTCACTTCCGACGGCATGCCAAAGTTCGGGAACCTCCGCGTCATGCGTCCCACCACAGAATATCTTCTGGCCATGAAGTGCCTCGCTAGCCGCGTGGAGGACTATTCGCATCAGGGTGACAAGGCGGATGTCGTCACCCTTCTGCAAAACTCGGACTTTCCGATCCTGCCGTCGTGTGCGATTTGGTTGCGAAATATTACAAAGAGAGTCAGCTTCATCCGAAGGTAAGATTCTTCATTGAGGAGATCGTCTCCGAACTCAACAACCAGGCATGACAACGGCCACTGATCACCGTTCACCTAAGGAAAGCATGCGCCCGTGCGCGAGGCTGATGATTTCGGTTACGCGCTCCGCAACTTCCTCGACCGCTTCCGCCGCAATCCCGACCCCAGGCTCCTCGGGGATGCTCCGGACAAACTCGGCTGCCTGCTCAACGACGACGGTCTCGCCGACGCCTACCTGGCGTCCGCTGCCGCCTTGCTTTGCCAAGAACAAGGCTTCCCATGCCCGGAGTGGGTGGATCAACCGGATCGCGTGTTCAAACGCCCCTGGTTCGCCGCCAAAACCCCCAATCTCAAAGCCATTCTCCTCCAGGAATCCCCCGCCGCCTTCCGCGTCCGCAACCTCTTCGTCTCCGCCAACGCGCTGTCACGGGCGTGAACAGATAAACCCGAAAACAAAAATTGAACCACAGATTACGGATTTCACAGATCTTGAAGAGGTTATGCATTTCACCTTCAGCACGGTCTGATGATTTCCTCAATCTGTGGTCAAAAGCCATTGTGATGGCCTCGCAACTTCGGAATCCGGGATAAAACAACACTCCTCGCCTCGGCTCCATGAGCAAATGCGATTCCCAAAAAATTCACCACAGCACCCGCAGCCCGTATTCCGGCGCGGACCAATGGGAATCGTCGGTCACGGCAATCGATTTTTCAGCCCGGCATTGGCTGATCAGCAAGCGGTCGAACGGATCACCATGGACGCGCGGCAGGGCGAGAACTCCGGCTGTGTGCTGATATTTCACATCCAGCAGCGTGAAACCATTCTGCTCCAGTTTCTGTTCCAAGTCATTTTCAAAATCATCCGGGGCCTTGATCTTTCCCAGCCCGGCTTTGATCGCGATTTCCCAGATGCTGACCACGCTCACGATCGCGTCGTTGGCCGGATCCTCGATGGCCAGGGCCGCGCTCTCGGAAAGTTCCGCATCACCGCGAAGAAACCACAGGAGGGCGCACGTATCAAGTAGCAGCCTCATTGGTAATCGGAGAAGTCCGCCAAGGGTTCATTGAAATCCGGCGGAACCGGCCCGAACGCCTTCTTCATCATCCCCCGTTTGCGTTGCCTGGCCGCAGGCGGACACGGCCGCAACTCGGCCATGCGCCGGCCATTGCGCGTGATCACGAAAATCTCGCCCGCCGCAGCCTCCCGCAGGATTTCGGAAAACTTCGACTTGGCCTCATAGGCGGCTATCGTCTTCACGACGCGGAATCTAATACGACCGGTCGGACCGGTCAAACAGAATGAAGGAATATCGACCGGGCATCATGGGAATCCAGAGTGCCCGGATGTCCTGAGCGCGGGTTTTTACCCGCTCTAAGGGCTTGCCGGAAGTGACGCGTTTGGGAAGAATGCCACGCCTTGCGCATTTGCCCTAATGCGCCCATCCGCCTTCCCCATGTCCAACGACTCCATCAAGCCCATCAACGTCGCCGAGGAACTCTCGCAGTCCTTTCTCGAATACTCGATGTCGGTCATCATTTCCCGCGCCCTGCCCGACGTGCGCGACGGCCTGAAGCCATCCCAGCGCCGCGTGCTTTACGCGATGCGCCAACTCGGCGTCACGCCCGGCAAGGCCCACGTGAAGTGCGCCAAGATCGTCGGTGAAACGATGGGTAACTACCACCCACACGGCGACCAGTCGATCTACTCGACGCTCGTGAACATGGGCCAGCCGTGGTCGATGCGCGAGACGCTCGTGGATGGCCAGGGCAACTTCGGATCGGTGGAAGGCGATGCCGCGGCGTCCATGCGTTACACCGAGGCACGCCTTCATCCGTTAGGGATGGCGATGATGGAGGACTTGGAAAAAGCCACCGTCGATTTCCAACCGAACTATGACGGCTCGCAGGAGGAACCCGGCGTTCTCCCCTCCGCGTTTCCGAACTTCCTCGTCAACGGCGGCACCGGCATCGCCGTCGGCATGGCGACCAACCTCGCTCCCCACAACCTCGGCGAGGTGATCGACGGCATTTGCGCGCAGATCGACAAGCCGGACATCACGCTTCCCGAGCTGATGCAGCACATCAAGGGTCCGGATTTTCCGGTGTCCTGCGAGATCCGCGGGATCCGCGGCATCGAGGAATACTTCCGCAACGGCCGCGGCTCGATGCGCCTGCGCGGCAAGGTGGAGATCGAGGAAAACGAGGGCGGGAAATCCCTCATCGTCATTCGCGAGGTGCCTTACGGCGTGAACCGCGCCGTGCTTCAGGAGCGCATTGCCGAACTCGTCAATGAAAAGACGCTCACCGGCATCTCCGGCATGCGCGACCTCTCCGACGAGGAAACCCGCATCGAGATCGAGTTGAAACGCGACGCCCGCCCGCAGGTCGTCGTCAACCAACTCTTCAAGCTCACCGCGCTGGAAACCTCGTTCAGCGTGAACATGCTGGCGATCCATCAGAACCGCCCGAAGCAGCTCTCGCTCAAGGAGGCCATTGACGCCTACATCGAGCACCGCCGCGATGTCGTCATCCGCCGCACGCGCTTCCTGTTGGGAAAAGCCGAGGAGCGCGCCGAATTGCTCGAAGCCTTCCTGCTCGCGCTGGGCCACCTCGATGATTTCATCAAAATCATCCGCGACTCGAAAAACCGCGACGAGGCCCGCGAGCGGCTCGCCGCCTATACCTTCTCCACCGCCACCGCGGAGCAGCTCGGCATCCTCATCCGCTCCCAGGCCGCCGTGCAGGGGGACCGCTACATCTTCTCCGAGCGCCAGGTCAACGCCATCCTCGAACTCCGCCTCTATCAGCTCACCGGCATGGAGCAGGACAAGGTGAAGGGCGAATACGACGGTGTTCTCATCGAAATCAGGGACCTGCTCGACATCCTCGCCCGTGAAGTGCGCGTTCTCACCATCATCAAGGACGAGCTGCGCGCCATCCGCGACAAGTATGCCACTCCCCGCAAGTGCCCGATCCTTGCCGAGGCCGGAGAGGTTGCGATGGAAGACCTCATCGCCAACGACGCGATGATCGTCACCCTATCCCACCGCGGATATGTGAAACGCACGCCCGCCACCGAATACCGCCTGCAAGGCCGCGGCGGCAAGGGGCTCAAGGGCATGGAAACCAAGGCCACCGGCAAGGACGAGCCGGATGATTTCGTGGAGCACCTCTTCTCGGTGCAGGCGCACGATTACCTGCTCTTCTTCACCAACACCGGCCGCGTGTATGTCGAGCGCGTGTTCGAACTCCCCGAAGGTTCCCGCACGTCCACCGGACGCAGCATCAAGAACGTGCTCAACCTCAAGCCGGATGAGAAAATCGCCGCGCTCCTGCGCCTCGAGCGCGCCACCGACGAGAACGGAAATGATATCACGTTCCGCGAGGACGCCGGTTTCATCTTCTTCGCCACCCGCTCAGGCAAGGTCAAGAAGACCGCGCTCAACGACTTCCGCAACTACCGCAAGGATGGCATCATCGCCATCATTCTGGAGGAAAACAACGAACTCATCGGCGTGCGCCTCACCTCCGGTTCCGACGAGATCGTGCTCGTCACCCACGAGGGCATGAGCCTGCGTTTCCATGAGGACGACTCCCGCTCCATGGGCCGCTCGTCCATGGGCGTCGCCGGCATCCGTCCCCGCGAGGGCGATTTCGTCGTCGGCCTCGCCAAGGTCACCCAGGGCTCCACCCTTCTCGTCGCCTCCGAGAACGGTCTCGGCAAGCGCACGCCCTTCGATGACTACCGCGTCCAGTCCCGCGGCGGCAAGGGCATCATCACCATGAAGGTCACGGACAAAACCGGCCCGGTCGTCGGCGCCGTCACCGTGACCGAGGAGGACGAACTCATGCTCATGACCTCCACCGGCCAGAGCATCCGCATCCGCGTCAACGAAATCCGCGAAACCGGCCGCAACGCCCAGGGCGTGAAACTCCTCACCCTCAGGGAAGGCGAGAAACTCCAGGACGTTTCCATCGTGATACCGGATGGGGAAGACGAGCGGAGCGCGGACTTCAGTCCGCCCGAAACCCCAACCGACGAAACCCCAACCGACGAAACCCCAACCGACGAAACCCGGGCGGACTGAAGTCCGCGCGCCCCACGCCATGAACCGGGGAATTCACTCGCGTGGATACCTTCCCCACTGGGACTTCGCCAAGTCGGTCCAGGCGATCACGTTTCGCCTCACGGATTCCGTTCCATCCCAAGTGATTCTCGCTTGGAAACATGAACTCGCATCCGAAACCGACCCCAAACGGCGCGAAAAACGGCTCCATCTTCAGATCGCCAAATACGAAGACACCGGGAACGGAGAACAACTTCTCGCCAATCCTGTTTTTGCCGAAATCGTTCAGAACCAGCTCAAATACGACCACGGGGCCTCCTGCAAACTCATCGCTTGGGTGATCATGCCCAACCATGTCCATGTGCTGATCCGCCTGCTGGGCGGCGTTTCTCTCTCCCGAATCGTCCAGAGATGGAAGGGAGCGTCGGCCCTTGAAATCAACCGTCATCCGGGACGGAGCGGAGCGGTTTGGGCACCGGATTACTACGACCGCTACATCCGCGACGAGAACCACCTCTACGATTCGATCTCCTACATCCACAACAATCCGGTGAAGGCAGGTCTGTGCGAAAGTCCTGGAAAATGGGAGTTTTCCTCAATTGGCTCCGAATGGAGCGCGGACTTCAGTCCGCCCGGGAACAATAGCCAGGCGGACTGAAGTCCGCGCTCCTGCCTCGATTGCATTTCCCGGTTTCCCTGTTGCAAAATCGCCGCAGGCCCGCGCTCCGTGTTGCAGGACGCTGTGAAAGCCCCATGATCGCGCCGGAAACCAACCCCACCCGCCATGTCACTCAACATCCGCCCGAAGTCCGAATGCGCCTTTGACCAGATCTCGCTCGGCGAGGTCATGCTCCGCCTCGATCCCGGCGAGGGCCGCATC
>CAZKQK010000061.1:6609-29116 GCA_964554865.1 uncultured Luteolibacter sp.
GGTCTGGGAGGGCGGCGGCGAATACAACACCTCGCGCGGATTAAGAAAGTGCTTCGGCTGCAAAACCGCCGTGGTCACCGCCTTCGTGGACAACGAGGTGGGCCGCCTCGTCGAGGACTTCATCATGCAGGGCGGCGTGGCCACCGACTTCATCCAGTGGCGCGCCGACGACGGCATCGGCCGCACCGTGAGAAACGGCCTCAACTTCACCGAGCGCGGCTTCGGCGTCCGCGGCGCGGTCGGAAATCCGGACCGCGGCAACACCGCGGCCTCCCAGCTCAAGCCGGGCGACATCGACTGGGACCACATCTTCGGCAAGCTCGGCGCGCGCTGGTTCCACACCGGCGGCATCTTCGCCGCCCTGTCGGAAACCACCGCCGCGCTCACCGTGGAGGCCGTGAAGGCCGCTAACAAACACGGCGTCATCGTTTCCTACGACCTCAACTACCGCCCGTCGCTGTGGAAATCCATCGGCGGCCTCGCCAAAGCGCGGGAAGTGAACCGCGAGATCGCGAAATACGTCGATGTCATGATCGGCAACGAGGAGGACTTCACCGCCTCTCTCGGCTTCGAGGTCGTAGGCGTGGACCACAACATCTCCGAAATCGAAACCGGCGCCTTCAAGCGCATGATCGAGACCGCCGTGAAGGAATTCCCGAACTTCAAGGTGGCCGCCACCACGCTGCGCCGCGTGATCACCGCCACGAAGAACGACTGGTCCGCCATCCTCTGGCACGACGGCGCGTTCCACGAATCCCGCAAGTATCCCGGTCTGGAAATCCTCGACCGCGTCGGCGGCGGCGACTCCTTCGCCTCCGGCCTGCAGTTCGGGTTCCTGGAGTTCAATGACGCACAGAAAGCCGTCGAATACGGCGCGGCCCACGGAGCGCTGGCCTCGACCACCCCGGGCGACACGTCCATGGCCACCCGCAAGGAGGTGGAAAAGCAAATCTCCGGCGGCGGCGCGCGGGTGGTGCGCTAGGTATGGCGGCAAGCCGGAGGCAACTTGCAACCGCCATGATCCGCCGGCCACCGCGCCGCAGGCGTCATTCGACCGTCACTTTCAGGCGGACGAATTTCTTCGTGTCCCCGTCCTTGGGAATGGTAACGGTGACATCGCCGTTTTCCTCGACCGTGACCGTATCGTAGACACCCGGGTCATCCGGTACCGGCACATCGTCCCATTCGACCAGACCGGTGCCGTATTGCACGATCACGCTGGTGACGCCGTCGATCGAAGCCTCGTTGCGCCGGAAGGTGAAGACGATGTCGCCGCCCGAGCTGTCGGCTTGCGGAAGCAGGTGGAGCGAAGGCTGGGTCGGATCGCCGCCGAGTACGTATTCGACGGCGTTCGGGATGCCGTCGCCGTCGGGATCGGCTCCGGATTCCGCATCCTCGCCCTCGAGATCGAAGGAGGCTACCCATTCGTCGAAGCCGCCGGCGGGCGGGGTGACGGTCTCCGTGACGCTCAGGACGCCGGTCCCTTGGAAGAAGGTGTCGTTCTTGTTGTCGGCGTCGGATGCGGAGGAGCCCCAGGTGCCGGCCGCGGCGGGAGCGCCGTTGAGGGTGAGGGTTTTCACCGTGTCGGTCTGGCCGTGGGTGAGGTTGAGCACCGCGTTGTCCCCGAGAACCACGTTGCCCTCGTCGGCGAGCCCCCCGGTATTCAGGACGAGAGTGCCGTTGGTGACGGTGGTGTCGCCCGTCCAGCCCGGAGCCTGACCGATGGTGACGCTGCCGCCGCCGGTCTTCGTCATGCTCGCCTCTCCGGAGACGCTGCCGTTCAGGATCAGGGATTGGGCCGCGCCGAGGGTGAATGCCCCGTCCACGGAAATGCCGCCGGTCCAGGTGCCGGTGCCGGTGCCGTGGTTGGTGAGGATGGCGCCATCCTCCAGTACGACCTGCACGGGAATCGTCAGGTTGCCAAAGCTGCCGGCGATGGCTCCGCCTCCGACGGTGAGGGTATTGGAAGCGTCGCCGAAGGCGTCTGCCGGGCCCTCCGCCCAGACCGTGCCTCCGCGGATCTCGTAATTGACGTTGGTGCTGGGGCCGCGGATGGCGATTTCGTTGGAGCCGATTTTGGTCAGGGTGCGGACACCGCCGACACCGGTGATCGAGCCGCCGCCGCCGGCGATGTCAAAGCGGTAGGTGTCGGAACCAATGGTCGAGTCGGCGTTCAGAATGAGGAAGCGGACGCCGGTGGCGGAGTTGATCCCATTCACCGGATGCGCGCCGCTGACGATCGCGCCTTCGCCGTCCGGCCCGGGGCCGTTGAGGGTGTAGGAGTAGATGGCTCCGGGTTGCCGGCCATTGAGATCGACCTGCGCGCCGGCGGCGATGGAGATGCCGGACGAGGCGCCGAAACCTTGGTGCTCACCCACGATGAGCCGGCCGGCATTTACGCTGATGGGGCCGGTGAAGCTGCTCGCCGCGCCGCCGAGGGTGACGGTATTGGTGTTGTTTTTGACGATGGACGCGGCGCCGCCGATGCCGCTGAATTCGAAGTTGCCGTTCAGCGTGAAATCCGTGCCGGTATCGAAGGTCGCCACGCCGGGCTGCACGGTGCCGTCGATGGTGACGCCGAAATCGTAGTTGCCGCGGTCATCGAAGAGGACGTTGTCTCCGGCGGCGAAGAAGACCGGCTCGGTGTCGCCTTCGACGATGAAATTCGCGTCCATCGGGAGATTGCTCCACCAGTTCTCGAATTCGCCGATCCACACGAGGTCGCGACCTTCGGGGAGCGGTTCGCCGACGAGCAACCGGCCGGAACCGGCGAGCAGCGGACTTTCGTTCGGCGCGCCGGATCCCACAGCCCCCCAGATGCCGGAAGTGATCTCGTCGTCGCCGAGCTTCAGCGACTCGATCACGTCCATTAATTCATGGTCGAGATGGAGGGTGGCGTCGTCGGCGACTTCGATGTGGGAATCGTCGTCGAAGAACGCCGCCTGGACGATCAGCGCGCCTTCTTGGACGATCGTGTCGCCGGTGTAGGTCTTGCCCCCCACGATGGTCAGCGACCCCTCCCCCTGTTTCACGAGGTTGCCGCTGCCGGCGATGGTGGCGACTGCGGGAATGGTGACGTTGTTGCCGTTGGTGTCGAAATTCAGGCCGCCGGCCTGCAGATCGACATAGATGCCGGGAGAGCCGGAGGTGCGGCCGAAGAAGTTGTTGTTGGCTGCATGAGGAATCGCGCGGATCGTGCCGCCGTTGGCTCTGAGCACGTGCGCGGACGAACTGGGGGGCTGGTTGCTGGAGCCAAGCTGGATCGTTCCGGCAACGATGGTGCCGCCGTCGAGGTCGATGGCGCCGGTTGCCGGGCTGCCGACGTTGACACCGCCGAATACGAGACGCGCGGCGGTGAGCGTGGCGTCGTCTTCGATGGTCAGGTGACCGAAGCCGGTGCCGAACTGGCCGAGGACAACGGAATAGCCGGGGGCGTTGAAGTGCGACTCTTCGCTCAGGGTGAGATTGCCGCTGCCGCTGTTGTTGCCGAGAAATATCGTCAGGTCTCCGGTAGTCGCGGTCGCGTTGAAGACGCCGGAACCGGAAAGTTCGACGTTTCCCGCGCCCCCCGGGTTGTTGCCGAAGCGCACCTGCGAGGCGCCGGTGTCGAGGGAGCCGCCGGAGATGACGACGTTGCCGGTGGAGTTGCCGTTGGTGCCGATCTGGAGCTGCTGACCCGTTGCTGAAACGGTGTGATTGAAGGTGCCCGAGGAAATGTTGAGATGGCCTTCACCCGTGCCGCCGATGTTGATGGCGCCGGGGCCGAAGTTGGCGATTCCGCCGGAGACGTTGAAATGGGCGTCGTCGCCGCTGCCCCAGGAGAGAGAGGAGACGTTGAACTCGCCTCCGCCGAGATTGTAGGTGGGATTGCGGGAGGCGACGGCACTGCCGAAGCGGAGCGTGCCGGTGCCCAGGACGCCGCCGGATTGGTTGAAGACGGGCGTGCCGTCGGCGGAATGGGCGAGTTCCAGCGCCTGGAGGGTGATGTTGGACGAGAGGGCGGCGATGGAACCGGAGCCGCTGATGGTGGCGATGTCGCCCGCTCCGTCCGGCACGTTGCCGCCCTGCCAGTTCGCGCTGTCGGTGTAGTCGCCGTCGGCGCCGGGAATCCAGGAGTCGCTGGCGGCATGGACCACGGGAGCGGAGCCGAGAATCAGGGACGCGGCAGCAGTACGAAGTGAAAGATGGGTTCGCTTGAGTTTCATTGGGATTTTGCGGTGAAAGGCGGATGCCTGCATCCCGAGATGTCGGCCCGGGGGGGCTTCCTGACATTTTTTCGCAAGGTCCGGGCAAAACCCCCGCGCCGGAAAGCGAGCGGTCCTTCCGGAAGCCGGTACCGGTCGCTTGTTTGGGAGTTCAGGCGGAACCCAATACGCCTGTCCTTCAACGGCGACGCCGCGCGCCAAGGATGCCGAGAGCGCCGAAGGCCAGCAGCAGCGGACCGGGCTCGGGGATGACGTAGATATTATCGACGATATAGCCGCCCGACACCCGGAGGACCACGCCGGCCGCATCCCCTGAGTTGCCATAGGGAAAGTATGTCGATTCGGTAAACGTCTTCGAAAAGGAAGTTCCCTCTCCGAGAGGATCCAGATCGACCACTTGCTCATTCATCAGGTCGTATACGTCCAGAGTCGCGATGAAATTGTCGTCATCGAAAGTGATCGTGATCTGGTACCATGTGTCATTCGCAGGAGCCACTCCTGAAGAGTTTCCTGTACCGGTGCCTTGTCCTCCCAGAAGGCTCGCATCCCGGAAACCGAATTTCGACCCGCTATCGTTTACCAGGCCGCCCAGGATTCCCGCTTCGGGGTGCTGGCCGCCGCCGCCATGGGGGCCGGAATAGATGCCGTTGTCATCGAGATCATACCAGCGTCCGATTCCCACCTGTTCGCTGGTAGAGATGCTGCTGTTCCAGTATAAATCAAACTGAATCTGGCTGATGTTGGGTACGTTGCCGACCGGCGCGACGGCATTGAGATAGGTACCGTTCCCGTTGTTTGCCGAGTTGGCTCCACGGAGACCCTGTCCCCCCGCATAAGCTCCCGAAGACGTGGTTGTCACCACATGGCCGAACCCGCCGCCAACGCTCCCGGGCCAGCCTTGGTCCGCGATATTGCCGGGTTCGAAGCCTTCGAAATCGCTAACTAACACAGCCGCATGGGTCATGCCCGCGCTCAGCGCCAGGAGGGCAAATAGGGAAATATTGGTTTTCTTGATTTTCATGGGGATTTTGAGATTCACGGACGGGTAAGAGATGCCCGACGTCCCGAGATGTCGTTCCGGAGGCGAATCCTGACATTTTTTCATGCGAACCGGGGCAATGGCGCAGCCATCCGGCTGCATCCGCAACCCGGAGGCGCGCGTCACTTTTTCCGGCAAGGCTACTGGTCGCCGAGCTCGAAGGATTCGATCCTCAGGTCGTCCAGAAGAAGGACGGATTTGTTGCCGCCGTGGGAGTCGAGGGAGAGGGTGAGTTCCCGGCCGGTGAGGTCCAGGGGGGGAGGGGCATCCCTTCCGGCGGCGATGTCGCTGGGCAGGCGCTCCATGTCGTCCGACAGCGCCAGTTCCAGGCGGAAATGCTGCCATCCGCCGGCGGTCAGGGTGGTGCTGTCGTGGGCGGCTTCGTACTGGATCATGTCGGGATGGCCGCTGGCCACCACGCGCAGGGCTCCGCGTATGACGTGGGGCGGTTCGGCCCTCGGGTACGCCCAGCCGCTGATGGTGACGCGCAGGCCCGGCCGGGCGATGAGGGGTTGGCCGTTGTCGAATCTGAGCCGCTGGGTGAGGTGGGCGCGGTGCATCAGATGGACGGCGTTGCGCCCCGACTTGGCGAAGACGGTCCCGCCGTAGGTCCGGCCAACTTCGCGCAAGGTGGCTCCGTTTGTGTGAAAGTAGTCCTGCCAGTCGATCAATGCCGATGTGATGCCCGAGGCGCTGAAGCTGAGGTCGGTGGCTTCGAAATCCCCGTTCCTGAGGACCAGGACCGGAGCGGCGGGCGGGCGGAGCAGCCACCATCCCACGGCGACCGCGACGGCGGAGGCCAGAGCGAGTCCGGCGATCCACCGGCGTTTCCCGCGGCGGGGGGGAAGCAGAACCGGCGCGGGGGCATGGCCTCCGTAGCGCAGCGACTGGCTGCGCTGGATTTCCCAGGCGGAGGGGTCGCCATGGCGGCCGAGCACGACGCGGCGGGTTTCGAGCCATTCGAGTTCGCGGGGGTCGAGGGTTTCCTTGAGTTCGGCTTCGAAGCGCAGGCGGTCGGCGCAGTATTCGCGGGCGGCGGGATCGGAGCGCAAACGGTCTTCGAGGCGTTTCAGGTCGTCCGCGCTGATCCGTTGATCGACGAAGCGGTCGAACAGCGCCGCGAGGTCGTCGGTGTCGTTGGTTTCGTTGGGAGTCATGCCGGAGGTCAGTGGTCAGTTGTCATTATGGAACGCGTCGAATGCCGGATTTCCAAATGTCCGGGATCCCTTCTCTGCCCCCGGCCCCTCTTGCCGCATCATTCCGTGGATTCCATCCGGCGGGTGACGCATCGGCGCAGGAGGGAGCGCAGCCGCTCCAGGCGTTTGTAGATCGTGTCGGAGGATTTGCCGAGACGCTCCGCTTCCCGGGTCAGCGAGTTGGCACCGTCTTTGCCGTAGCGGAGTTCGATCAGGTTCCTTTGTTCGGATTTGAGGCTGCCGAGGCAGTGGCGCAGGGCTTCGATCCGGTTCGCCGGGGCCTGGGGGGCGGAGCGCTCCCGCAGGGCGACGGTGTCGGCGAGGGCTTGGGCGACGTCGGGAGCGAGGAGTTGCAGGCGGTCGTGCCGCTTTTTGCGCAGGGCGGCCAGGCCGATCCGGCGGGCGCAGGCCAGGCAGTGACCGAGAAAGACGGAGTCTCCCTTGTCCAGCGGACCCTTGCGCCAGGCGACGAGGGCGACTTCCTGGAGACAGTCGTCGAGGGCGGAGGCATCCGGCAGGAAGCTGGCGAGATAGGCGCGGACGGTGGGCTGGCAGCGGGTCCAGAGTTCGGAAAACGCGGCGATCCGGGCGATCTCGGCGGCTTGAGCCCGGCTGGCGGCGGAGAGCCGGGCCGGAATTGCCGGCGGCGGGATGTTTTCGGCGGCGCCGAGAAGGATCATGGGATGCGTCATGACGGGGTGGGCTTGGGTTTGCGGGAGGTTGGGTTGGGCGGAAACCGCCGGTGGCGTTTTGCATCAAATGAAGGGGCCTTTAGCATTCGTTATGAAGGGAGGGAAGCGGAAACACGGCCTTCTCCAAAGTCGCTTCATATTAAGGCCGTAGGTGGCAGAGCCTTCGTGGCGGCACCAATCGGGAATGAAGGATTTCGTAATGCCATTGGCTGAAATTCAAACAAATCCGCCAATTTTCCTGGATTCGCCTTGTTCTTTCAGAATCCGCTTTTCATCCTCCGGTGGAATGGTTCAGGGGAAGCCTCGATTTCCTGAAGTCCGTGCGGCGAGGATCCACCTGCGGCCGCCTCTGCGGCTGCACCGCCCACCTCGACATCCTCAACGAAGGAGGCGAACCGCTGTGACGAACTTCATCACACCAAACCGCCGGTTTGCCAGCCGGCTGGAGCACGGACCTTGTTTTTTCGACCGTTGCCATGGACATCCCCGCTCTTCCTCCTCCGCCCGATGATTACCCGGGCCGCGTTCCCTTCGTGCCCGAGGCTTCGCATCTGGTCTCCGTGGGGCTCGACCATCTGGAGCGGGACGCCTTCCTGACCCCCCCGGCCGCGACGGCCTGGGAGCGCATGAAGGAAGCCGCGGCCGCCGACGGGGTGGAGCTGATCCTCGTTTCCGCGTTCCGCAGCATCGCGCGGCAGGCCACCATTCTCGCCGCCAAGCTGGCCAAGGGACAGTCTCTGGAGCAGGCGCTCGAGTATTCTGCCTATCCGGGGTTCAGCGAGCATCATTCCGGAAACGCGATCGACATCGGCGCCATCGGCGCAAGGCATCTGGAGGAGGAGTTCGAGTCCACCCCGGCTTTCGCCTGGCTGTGCGAACACGCCGCGGACTTCGGGTTTTCCATGACCTACCCGCGCGGCAACCGCTTCGGCATCGCCTACGAGCCGTGGCACTGGCGCCATCATCCCTCCCCTCCATGAAATCCCTGATCCGCGGCATTGTTAGAAACGCGCTTCCCTTCTCCGCCAGGGCGCGCTGGCACCGGACGATGCGGCGTCTCGATTGGAAACTCCACCCTCTCCCGTGGGCCACCGCACGGGGAAACCCGGACGATTTCCCCTGCGTCATGGACGAACGATCCTCGCCGCTGCACCGCGTCAGCGCCGGTGGCATGACCTCGGAAGGCAAGGAGCGCAACATCGCGCTGGGCGCGCTGGCCGTGGACCTGCTCGTGATCCCGCCCGGCGGGGTGTTTTCGTTCTGCCGCGCGGTCGGCCCCACCACGGGCAAGCGCGGGTTCGTGCCCGGCCTTGAAATGCACGACCAGGAACTCACGCGCTCGGAAGGCGGCGGGCTCTGCCAACTGGCGAACCTGATTTTCGGACTGGCCGTTCACGCCGACGCGGAAATCGTCGAGCGCCACCGGCATTCGTTCGACCTCTTTCCGGACGCCGACCGCACCGTTCCCTTCGGCTTCGGGGCCACCGTTTTCTACAATTACGTGGACTTCCAATTCCGCAACACGCTCGACCAGGCGCTGCTGCTTCACACCCGGGTCGAGGGCGGGCGGCTGCACGGCCAGATCCGGACGGCGGCGGACCCCGGCTGGCGGATGCGCGTGGTGGAGACCGGCCACCGCTTTTTCCGCGAGAACGGATCCATCTATCGGGAGAACCACCTGTGGAAACAAAAGGTCGGCCCCGATGGAACCGAACACCCGCGGCTCCCGCTTTTCTCCACCAAGGCACAGGTCATGTACCCCGCCGATCATTTGTTAGAAAACCCGACCCCGTGAACTGGAAACTCAAAGCCGCGATCCGCAAGGCGGTGCTCGCCTCGCCCGGAGGAGCCGGCCTCTACCGCTATCTCACCTACCGCGTGCTCGGCACCCAGCACGGCATGGCCGGCAAGTGGTTCCGCGTCTTTCCCAACCACGTCAAGGTGCTTCAGGAGAAATTCGGCGACGACGCGCGCCACGCTCCGCTCTGGTGCTACGACAGCGGAGCCACTCCGGCGGCGGCTTTCGCGGCGGCGCTGGTGTGCGGCGAACCCTGTCTTCTCACCGACCGCCACAACCGCCTCGCGGACAAGTATCTGGAAACGAGCCGCCGCGTTCTATCAGAAAAAGGCACGGAACTCGCCTCGCTCGCCCGCGCCCCGCAAGGCCGCTTCGAGGAAGTCCGGGACACGACCGCCGCGTGCAAAGGCTCGCTTGAGGCGATCCGCGCGCTCGGCATGACTTATTCCAAGGACCACGCCACCGCCACGTCGCCGGAATGGCGGGGCCGCGTCGGCCTGATTTTCTCGGCGGGCACCTTCGAGCACTACCGCCCGGACCAAGTGGACCGCGAACTCGAACGCATGCGCCAGGCGCTGCGCCCCGGCGGCGTGCTCAGCCACGTCATCGATCACCGCGACCACCGCTGGCACGCGGACAAGAGCATCCCGCCCCTGCTGCATCTCACGCTTTCCAAAGAAGAATACACCCGCCGCTTCGACAACCCGCTCGACTATCACAACCGCTGGATGCAGAGCGATTGGATCCGCGCCATGGAGCGCCACGGCTTCGAGGTCGAGCCGCGCGTCCGGCACGCCTACACGCCGGATCTCCTGCCCCTGGACCGCGGAAAACTGGCCGAGGAATTCCGCGATCTCCCGGATCGGGATTTCGAGGTGATCGTGACGCACTTCGTCGCGGTGAAACGCGGCTAGCGTTTCGCATCCAGGCGTCCTGCGGCGTATGCGCCGAAGACCCTGCGGATCTCGTCGCGCACCCGGCGGAAGACCGCCATCCGCTCCTCCTCGGTGCCGGTCGCGTGCGCCGGATCGTCGAAGGGCCAGTGGTGGCGGTTCATCCGGCCGGGAAACACCGGGCAGGCCCGGTTGGCGTTGCCGCAGACGGTGATGACGGCTTCCACCTCGTCCGTTAGGAATTCGTCGAGATGCTTCGAGCGGTGGCCGGAGATGTCGATGCCGATTTCCGCCATCGCCCTGATTGCTAACGGATGAACGTGGCCGGCGGGTTTCGATCCGGCGCTTTCCACCCGGAAGCCCTCGCCGAGCGCCTCGCGCAGGATGCCTTCGGCGAGGTGGGAGCGGCAACTGTTGCCGGTGCAGAGGATGAGGATGCAGGGTGGTTTCATGACAGGCGGAGCTTGCGTTTGAGATAAAAGGAAACGTGAACCAGGCCGATGAGCGCGGGCACCTCGATGAGCGGGCCGACGACCGCGGCGAAAGCAACACCGGATTCAAGGCCGAAGACCGCGATGGCCACGGCGATGGCCAACTCGAAGTTGTTTCCCGCCGAGGTGAAGGCCACGCTCGCCGCGCGCGGGTAATCCGAGCCGAGCTTCGCCGCCATGACGAAACTCACGAAAAACATCGTCGCGAAGTAGATCACCAGCGGGACGGCGATGCGCAGCACGTCCATCGGCAGTTTCACGATGGCGTCGCCCTTGTAGGTGAACATGACAACGATGGTGAAGAGCAGCGCGATCAGCGTGAGCGGCGATATTTTCGGAATGAAGGCCGTTTCATACCACTCCTCGCCCTTGAGCCTCACCAGCATGAGGCGGCTCAGCACTCCCATGGCGAAGGGAATACCCAGATAGATGAGCACGCTGTGGAAGATGTCACCCATCGAAACGGGGACGATCACCCCCTTCAAGCCGACGTATGGCGGCAGCACGGTGATGAAAAACCAGGCGTAGGCGCTGTAAAAAAGGATCTGCGCGATGCTGTTGAGCGCCACCAGGCCGGCCGCGTATTCGCCGCTGCCTTTGGCGAGATGGTTCCACACCAGCACCATCGCGATGCAGCGCGCGAGGCCGACGAGAATCAGCCCCACCATGTAGTCCGGCTGGTCACGCAGGAAAATCACGGCCAGCCCCCACATCAGAACGGGGCCGATGATCCAGTTCTGAAGCAGCGAAAGCCCGAGGATGCGCGTGTTGGCGAACACCTTGGGCATTTCCGCGTAGCGCACCTTCGCCAGCGGCGGATACATCATCACGATCAGGCCGATGGCCAGCGGCATGTTGGTGGCGCCCACGGTCATCGGCGCGAAAAACACCGCCGGATCGGTGATGACCAGGTTTCCTAACAAAACGCCCGACCCCATCGCGGCGAAAATCCAGACCGTCAGGTAACGGTCGATGAATGACATGTTTCTGGCAACGGCTTCGGACATGCTTCAAGGTTTTGAGATTCGGCAACAGCCGCCCGGTCCGCGGCAAGTGGATTTTCCACCGATGGCCGGCAGGCGGAATGAGCGTTGGGGGTGGGCGGCGAGCAGGGATTTGAGTTCGGCAAGGTTCACGGACTGGGGGCTTTCCGGGGTTTTGAAAGTCTGACGGGGCCGGGACAACAACTTGAAGCGCGCCGGGCGAGGCGGGCGTCGGCCCTTTCCAGGTCGCTTGCGAAGGTTTCCGCCTCGGGAAACTGGCGGATCAGCGTTCTGAGGAGGGGCAGGTGGCTGGTTTCGATCCGGAAGTAGGTCCACTTCGCGCAGGTCTCGCTCTCCAGCAGTCCGGCCTTGCGGATGATCTGAACGTGGCTGGATACCGACGACTGTGGCATGCCGAGGATGTCCGCCAGCTCGCAGACGCAAAGCGCGCGATCCATCACCAGGCGGACGATCCGCCAGCGCGTTCCGTCAGCCAAGGCCCGGAAAAACGCAACGGTGCTTGTCATGACGAGGAAACTCATGACGTAATATTCCGTTGTGTCAATTCGCAAACCGGAATCAGCCCCAAAAATTCTCGTGTGAGTGAAAGGGCGGGGGGAAGGGCCGAGTAGAATCGGAACGTTTGTCCAGTTTCAAAGATCGTTGAAAACCAAACCTCAGCAAATCCGAATCCCATGAACACCCCGCTTGATCGCCGTACGTTTCTCGGCAATTCCGCCCTCGCCGGAGCCGCTCTCGCCGCCACCCCGGTATTCGCCCAAACCTCGGGCGCCGGCTCGAAAAAAGTCAAAGTGGCCCTCATCGGCTGTGGCGGCCGTGGCAACGGCGCCATCAACGACTTCGCCGCCGCATGCAAGATTCTCGGCCTGGAGGTGGAGGTCACCGCCGTGGGGGATTTCTTCGCGGACCGCGCGGCGGGCACCGGCAAGCGCCTCGGCGTTCCCGGGGACAAGTGTTTCAGCGGTGCCGACAGCTATCACAAAGTCATCGCCACGGATTGCGAATACGTGCTCAACGCGACACCGCCGGCTTTCCGTCCGATCCAGTTCGCCGCCGCCGTCGAGGCCGGAAAACACTGCTTCATCGAGAAACCCGTGGCTGTCGATCCGGTGGGCGCGCGCTCGGTGATCGCCACCGGCGAGAAGGCCGCCGCCAAGGGACTGGCCGTGGTGACCGGCACACAGCGCCGCCACCAGGCATCCTACCTTCGCAACAAGGCCATGATCGATGCCGGAGCCATCGGCGCGATCAAGGGCGGTGTGGTCCAGTGGAACGGAACGGTGCCATGGATCAAGCGCCGCGGCCCCAACGACACCAACGCCTCCTACCTCGCCAACAACTGGCTCAACTTCAACGAAATGTCCGGCGACCACATCGTCGAGCAACACATTCACAACCTCGATGTCGCCGTGTGGTTCCTCGGCCGCCTGCCTCTCACCGCCCTCGGTTTCGGCGGACGCGCCCGGCGCGAAACCGGCAACATGTTCGACTTCTTCAGCATCGATTACGACTTCGGTGACGACGTCCACATCCACAGCCAGTGCCGCCAGCTTTCGGGCACCTACGGCCGCGTCGGCGAATTGTTCACCGGCACCGGAGGCATCTGCTATGGTGGCGGGAAACTCAGCGGCAAAGAGGTCGCCATCCCGGAAATCAAGGTGGATACCGACAATGGCATGGTCCAGGAGCATGTGGACATGATCCGCAGCGTGATGGCCGGCAAGCCGCTCAACCACGCCAAACGCATCGCCGAGGTCACCATGGTCGCCATCATGGGCCGGATCTCCGCCTATACCGGGCAGATGATCCGTTGGAACGACGTGATGAGCAACGACAAGTCACCTTATTTCAACTACGCCTGCGCGCCCGCCGCCGCCGACTTCGAGAAGGGGGAAGTGTCCCTGCCCGAGGAAGTTCCCCCGGTGCCCGGCAAGGCCTGATATCATTTGGATTGAGTTCGCACAAACCGCCGCGCACAGGATGTGCGCGGCGGTTTCGTTTCGATAACATATCACTTCAGATCCTTTTTCGCCTGCTGCACCGTCTTCTTGAACTCGGCGGTGGCCTTTTTGTCGTTCTGAAGCTCCCTGCGACCCGCCTCGGTGATGATTTTGGTCATTTCGGGATCGAATACCACGAAGGTGACCGCCGCGCCTCGGGTGAACTGTTTCCGGATCCGGTCCTTGAGAGCGGGGGTGAAATCAGCCTGGTCAGCCTCACCGATCTTTTCGGCGCGGGCAAACACCTTGACCACGCCCGACCCCACCGCCTTGAGGCCGTTCTCGAGCGCGGCCGCGCAGTTCGGGCAGGCGTCGTCCATGCCCTTGACCACCAGCACGACGAGTTTTTTCTTGCTCGCGGCTTCGGACTGAGCCTCCTTGATCGCGGAGATCGGCTCGAAGCCGCGGGGAACATCCTCCGCCGCGGTTGCGGGGGATATGGCAAGGACGACGGTGGAGAGAATGCCGAACAAGGTGCGTTTCATGGTGGGTACGGAACGCCGGAAAAGCGCCGGATGTTTCAGCAATCGCACGGTTGCCCGGATTGGGCGGCCAATGGCAGAATCCCGGTGCGATGGACCTCTCCGATTGTCTTCACATGGACCCCCACCTGCTCGTCGGCCTGGTGAATACGGAATTGCGGAACCATTGCGAGTCCCTTGAAGACCTGGTGAAAACCCACGGCATTGACGAGTCCTCGCTGGTCGAGCGGTTGGCGGCGGCTGACTACACGTATCAAGCGGCGCAGAACCGGTTCCGTTGACGTTTTCTCCACGTCACTTCCCCTTCTGCCTCAGTTGTTCGAGGCGCGAGAGCGGTTTCGGCGGCGCGGGGGCATTGTTGCCGGCGACCGGTTGCGGCGGCGGCGGCTCGGCGGGCTTGCCGGCTTCGGGCGGTGGCTGCGAGTCGATGCGCAGGGTGCCGCCCATGGCCGTCTGGTGGTGTACGCCAGCGCCGTTCTCCGGCACGGTCACCACGCAGAACATGCCGCTGTGTTTGCCGGTGCGCGCGTCCGCCGCGACTTCGAGCGGGAAGGTGATCTCGGTCTTGTCCGCGGTGAATGGCTGCGGTGTGGTCTTCACGCCATGCGGTATGCCGCTGAGTTCCGCCTTCGCCTCACCTTCGAATGGCCGCAACACCTCGATCCTGGCGAGCATGGCGGAAGGTTTTCCCTGTTCCGCCGCCGCGAGATCGAGTGTGAGTGAAACATAGGGTTCGGCGATCCTGAGCGGCGTGAGCGCGGAGGAAACCAGCACCGGCCCCTGCGGCGTGTTGGCCTCGGCCAGCACGCAAACCTGCCAGTCGCCCACCGCGGCCTCGGCGGACGCGTGCAGCTCGTAGTCCGCCTCGCTCTTGTCTCCCGGGATGTCCACGGTCACCGGTCCGCTGATGCCGGGAGGACTCCACAGGAAACGCACGGCGATCTTCTCCTTGCAGTCCGGGTTTCTAACAACCTTTACCTTCAGGTGCAGCGTGCCGTTTCTAACAATCGGCACCGGCGGCGTCTCAAGCTCGATGCGGAACGGCGCCTCGCCGGTGACTCCGGCGGCGATGCGGTCGAAGTACGCGGAGTGGTAGGCCCCCTGGTTGTTCACGTCCACATGGTGGATGGTGTCGTTGAGCGAACCTGTCAGAGCGGGCTCCACACCCTCCGAACGGATGCGGAATGCGTGCAGGCCCGCGCCCCCGGGAGCGTCCGGCGCGGCCTCGAAGACGACCGGGAAGCTGGTGACGTTCCTTGGAATGCGCGCGGCGTTCATGGTGACGCCGGGCGGCAGGGAAAGCGCTTCGAACACGGCGTCGCACGAGATGTTTTCCCGTGCGACGTTGATGACGGCCGCATAACGGTTGCCGCGCGGCACGGGGAAGGTTTTCCACTTCTGCGTGTTCACACGCTCGACCGTTGGCAAGCTGGCGGAAAGGGCGGGAGCGCGGTCGTTTATCTCGATCCGGTAGGTGAAGTCCGGTCCCGTCCGCCGCAGTTGGTCGCGGATCACCGCGAAGTAGTCCCCATCGGCGGGACAGGTCCACGAGATCACCGAGTCCGGGCCGCCCTGGTCGTCGTTGTTCACGATGAATTTCCCGTCCGCCGCATGGATCGCGAGCGTGGGATCGAGCGGCGAGCGGAGATCGCGGGCGATGGCGCGCAAGGTCAGGTTGCGGTCCTTGGCGGCGGTGAAACGGAACCAGGCGACCGGCATCCCCTTTCCGAGCACACCCATGGCCGCGGATGGCGGCGGCGGCATCACCGCGGCGTTCTTCGCGTCCTTCGCGGCGCCTGTTTCCCTAACGGAATCTAACGACGAAACCCTCACCCGGTGCGGCGAAGGAGCGGCAAGCCCGTCATGCGCCGGAAACAGCTCGAACCCCGCGCGCGGCTCGGCCGGCAGCGTGAAGGACTGCGTGATCGGCCCCGCCGGATCCCCGATGAAGCTGAACTCGATGGTTTCACCCGGTTTTCCCCCGGTGGGAAACACCGCTTTCGGCCGAGGAAAGGTGCCGATGTGCAGGCGGTATTGGCACCTGTCGCTGCCTTCGTAGGCCGCCTCGCGCACGACGACGCGGTAGTCTCCGTCTTCCGGCGCGATGATGGAAACGAAGGCATCTGTCCGCAGCAGCGGCGCATCGTCGCAGGTGGCAAGCTCGAAGCCTTTCGAATCGATGATCGCCAGCGATGCGTCGAACATCACCCGGCCGAGCCGCATGGCCTCGACCTCGGCGGACAGCCGTTGGCCCTTTCCCAGTGTCACCACGAAGGCATCGTCGTCCTCGTTTCCGGCCACGCCGTGCACGGTGTGGTTGAGTTCGATCCGCTGTGCCTTGTCCGGCGGGTTTGGTTCCACCTCGTTCACGGTGGGGAACTGGCCGACCCAGAACGAGCGCAGCTCCGAGATGCCGCCGGGGCCGGCAAGCCGCAGCGAGTGTTCGCCGAGCGGCGCGTCAGGCGCGATGGCCAGTTTGGCGGTCGCCGTTTTCCCGTCCTTCACCCGCATGCCGTCCAAAGTGATGCCCGGGCAGTAAAACAACACCGTGTCGATGTCGCCAAGGCGCTCGCCCGAGAGCGTGACCTCCACCTCCGCCCCGCGCTGGCCGCCGGGCGGATCGATCCTCGAAAGCACCGGGGCAAACCCGGCGAGCGGCTGCGCGAGAAGCACGGCTGCGAAACAAACGAAACGGCCTGCGGAATTCATGGTCATGCGAAACGGGACCGGATGAGAACGTGCCCGGCTCCGCTTTCATTTCAATCATCCGCTTTCGCGGCGGGACCCGCATCGCCGATTTCCGCCGTTTCCGTGCTAACCGTCCGCCGTTTCCGGTATTTCCCACAGAGAGCGTGTGGAAGCGGATCCGGATACCGATTTTGTAAAGCTTCTCGCCGATCACCAAACGGCGATCCGCTCCTTCGTGATTTCGCTCTTGCCGGGAGCGCCGGGGGTGGACGACGTGATCCAGGAAACCAATGCCGTGATGTGGAGGAAACGCGCCGAATTCGAACCCGGCACCAATTACCGGGCGTGGGCGCTGACCATCGCCCGCTTTCAGGTCATGTCCCACCGCCGGGTGCTCAAGCAGCGGCGCTGGGTCACGCTGGACAGCGATGTGGCCGAAGTGCTGGCGGATGAAATCGAATCCCAACCCGATTCCGCATTCATCGAGAGACGGATCGAGGCCCTGCGCGCATGCATCGAGTTGGTCCGCCCGGAAGACCGCGACTTGCTGATGCAGCGCTATTGGCATAAAACCCGCCTGCAGGACTTCGCGGTCATACACGGACGTTCGCTCGGCGGACTGAAGGTCCAGTTGTTCCGCCTGCGCGCCGCATTGAAACGCTGCATCGAAAACCGGCTCCCCGGGGAATGCCCGCCATGAGAAACAAACCTCCCACTCCCCGGCAAATCGAGCAGCTTTTCCAGGATCTGGAGGACGGGGCGCTGAGCGCCGACGACCACGCCTGGCTGATGTCCCTGCTCCGCGGGCGGCCGGAAATCCGCGCCGCCTACCGTGCGCACATGGCGCTGGCCACCGGCTTGCACGATCTCGCGGAAGCCTGGGCTCCGGATCATGCGGAACCGGCGCGCGAACATCCGGACATTCTGCGTCTGCGCACCATGCGCAGGTCGTTTCTCGCCGCCGCCGCGCTGATCGGCCTGCTGGCGGTGGCCGCCAGCCTGATCGCCATCCGGGGGCGGATGCTGCCGCCCGCCACGGCCACCGCCGGAGCCGGAACCGTCTGGAGATTCGACGAGGGAGGAATCGGTGGAAACGGATCGTTTCTCCCTGCCACCCGCGTGGTGGTGGACCACGGCACACTGGAACTCGTCACCCGCCACGGCACGCGAATTTTGTTAGAAGGACCCGCCGGTTTTGAAATTCACGATCCCCTGCGGGTGACTCTCGGCCGCGGCAAGGGCTGGTTCGATGTGGCGGAGAGGGACACCGGCTTCACCGTGCTGACCGAACGGCTGAAAGTCATCGACCTCGGCACGCGCTTCGGCGTTGCCACCACGCCGGCGAGTGACCGTGTTCAGGTCGAATCCGGCCGTGTGCGTTTGGAATCCCGCCTTCCCGGCATTCCTGCCCGCGAGTTGACCGCCGGACGCGCCGCGGAAGCCAACCTTGTGGGCCGCACCCGGGAGACCGCCTACGACCATGGATTGTTTCTGCGCGCATTGGCCCGCGTGCCCGTCTCCATCCATTGGAGCTTCGACGGGGAAACGAACGGCTCGTTTCCCGCCACAGCCAACGGCATCACACCGGACCCGCTGCGCGTTGTCGGCCTGAACGGCACGGCCGCCACGCCCGTGACAGTGCCCGGCCGTTTCGGGGTCGCGCTTGATTTCACATCCGGGAAATATTTTGCCGAGAGCGACTTCCCCGGCATCACCGGCACCGGACCGCGAACGATCGCGCTGTGGTTCAAGGGCAGGCCGATCCCGCGTCGCCATAATCTCCGGGACGTTGACTATACTCCGCAACTGGTGAGCTGGGGCGAACTCGAGCGCCAGGGCGCCTACTGGAGCTTCCGCGCCCACTGCAGGGCCGGCATTGTCGGCACCCAGTGGAGCGGCAGGGGTTGGGTCACCGCCGGCAGGATTGGCTCGCAGGACATTCATGACGGACACTGGCATCATCTTGCCACCGTGTTCACCGGGGATGTTGACAAGGCGGGCAACTACGGCATCCGCCACTACATCAATGGCAAGCGGGTGAAATCCACCCAGGTCGTGACGGGTGTTCCCATCGACACCCGCGGTGACGGAAGCGGCCCCGCCTCAAGATTGCGAATCGCCTTTGATATCCTGCATCCCGGCGGCCCCGCCGCCATTCCCGTCGTGATCGACGAGCTGCATGTGTTCCGCGCCGCGCTCGATGACTCGCAGGTCGAGGATCTGTTCCGCGATAACCGGATCTCCCCGGCGCATTGAGTTTTCCGGGAAAAACCGGCTAACGAATCCGCGGGCCGCATATTAACCAATGGCCGGTTGCGATTTCACCCAGCCGTATTCCCCGTATAGTTCATGAAACCCATCACCGCCTGCCTTCTCGCCTGCCTTGTTCCCACCCTGCCCGCCGCCGCCGGCGTTTGGGCGCATTACCCCTTCGATGCCGATTTCTCCGACGCCTCGGGCAATGCCCGCCACGGCACGCTGACCGATGTGGGGACCCCGGGAAACAGCGCGATCATCACCACCCCGGGTGATTTCAAGTTTGGCGGCGGCGCGATGCGCTTCAGCCCCGACCGCGACTTCATCGCCATCCCGTCGAAAACCTTTTCATCGGGAACTCCCTACACCATCGCCTTCTGGGCGCGGAAAACCGAGGGCGACACCGGTGATCCCGCCCAGTGGGACATGGTGATCGGTGATAACACCAGCTCCAACTTCTTCATCGCGCTCGGCGACGTGACCGGCGCCGGCCTGCGCTGGCGAAGTTCGTCGAGCGCCGCCGAGCGGCAGGCCGACTTCGCGGTGACCAAGGACTACCTGTGGCACCACTACGCGATCATCGCCTCAGGCACTACGATCACTCTCTACGTGGACGGCGTCCTGTTTTCCACCGCCACCGGAAAACAGACCGGCTTCACACTGAACAGCATCGGCGAAGCCTATCCCAGCTCCTCCAATTTCGACTTTCACGGTGAGATCGATGAAATGTGGATTTTCGACGAGGCGCTCGCCGGGCCCGCCGTGAATGCCTTGTTCCACACCAACGACATCAATGGCGCTCCGGCGTTTGCCGGATTCCGCCACCGCTATGACGGTGACTTCAACGACAGCGGCACGGGAGCGAACCATGGCACCCCCTCCGGAGCCGCCGCCATCACCGCGGACCCCGCCGCCATCGCCACCGGCTCCGGAGCGCTCGGACTGGGCGGAGCGGACGACAGTTATGTGACGCTTGCCGAAGCCGGGTCTTACAACTCCACCCAGCCCTGGACCGCCACCTGGTGGGCGCGCCGGGGGGAAACCGGCCAGAACAAGGGCATGGTCATGGGCCGGGCGGACAACACCTCGGACTTCATCTGGATCAATGATAACTTCACCGGCCTGCGTTTCCGCTCGTCCTCCTCGGCCACCCTCGATTTCGACACCCCCAAGGACACCGCCCTCCGCCACTACGCCCTCGTTGCCGACGGCGCGGGAAACCTCTCGCTCTACCTCGACGGACTCCCTTCGCAGACCCTGGCGGGAAACACCTCGTTCATGGTGGATACCATCGGCAAGGCCTATCCCACGACCACCCTTCATTATAACTTCCAGGGATCGCTCGACGAGGTCCGCTTGATGCCCGGAGCCCTCGGCGCGTCCGAGGTCCTGCAGATATACAATGCCGAGAAACCCGCCGTTTCGCAAGACACGGTCACCCGCCTCCGCGTGGTCTTGCTCGCGGGCCAGTCGAACGCCGACGGCCGCGCCGTCGTGAGCGAACTCCCGCCAGCGCTGCAAACTCCGCAGGACGATGTTTCCCTCTATTATACCACCGAGGTTTCCGCAGGCGGATTGACCACCCTCCGCCCGGGCTTGAGCGAGACCTCGCAGTTCGGCCCCGAGATCATGCTGGGCCGCCGGCTCGCGGATATCCATGCGGGCGAATCCGGCACCCGCGTGGCCATCGTGAAGTATGCCAACGGCGGCACCAGTCTTAGGACGCATTGGGCCGCCGGCGGCGATGCCACCACCACCGGAGACGGTCCGGAGTATGTGGCCTTCCAACAAACGGTCACATCGGGGCTCGCCGCGCTCGCTGCGGCTTATCCCCAGGCCACCCTCGACTTGCAGGCCATGGTCTGGATGCAGGGCGAGTCCGACGCCGTCGCCTCGTCCTCCGGTCTCTATCAGGACAACCTCACCGCCTTCATCGCCGATGTGCGCGCGACTTACGGCGCGTCTCTTCCATTCATCATCGCCCGGCTCTCCAGCAAGCAGACGGCGCTCAACTCCGTCCATCTGGGTGTCATCCGCGCCGCTCAGGACGCGGTGGCCGCCGCCGATCCCAGAACCTCGGTGTTCAGTACCGACGATTTCGGCATCAAGCCGGACAACCTGCATTTCAATGGCAGCGGCCAACAGTCGATGGGCGGAGCCTTTGCCGATGACACCGCGTATTACGAGTGGATGATCGCCACCTTCCCCGCCGCGGACATCGACGCCGGTCTTGCGGGGCCCGATGCCGACCGCGATGGCGACGGCCAGTCCAACAGGACGGAGTTCCTCGGCGCGAGCGATCCATTGTCCGGCACCTCCACCTTCCGCGCCTGGTATGCTCAAACCGGTCCGGGCGCCGGTTCCATCTCCCATCCGTCCACACCCGCCCGCCGCTACGCGGTTGAGCGTTGGAATGAAGGTCCTAATACCTGGGTGGAAACGCTGCCTCCGATCCCGGGCACCGGGGAAACGCTCGTCCGCCCGCTCGCCACACCCGATCCGAGAGGCATCTATCGGGTAAGGGCGGCCCTCCCGTGAGCGCGGTGCGGTTTCCACGCCACTGTCCGGAAGCCGGCGGCCGCCAGTCCGCCGAAGATATCATTTTGTCATCTCGATGAATTTCGCGGCGAAACGCCTGCCGATCTCATTCTGCGCGGCGGTGTCGAAATGGACCGCGTCACCGATATGGGTTTTCAAATCGCGGGCGTCCACGCAAGCCGTGTGCGGAACGGACTCCGGAAGCGACAGGAGGACCCCGTTCATTGCCTTGAGATTGGCAAGCCGGGGCTCGCTTTTCATTTCCCCGATGGTGCATGCGATGAATGGCAGATCCGGCAGTTTCAGATCGGCTCGCAGGGAGCGGATCATCGCTTTCAGTTGCTTTCCATGTTGCGCGGGATTTGGCGGGTTTTTCGCATCCGCCTCGCCCTGAAGCCAGATCACGCCGCGAATGTGGGCCTTGGCGCCCTCGGTTGTTCGCAAGGCGAGTTTCGCGCGACGCACCGCATCCTCATAAAGTTTCGCGCCTTTCTGCCAGCGCTTGATCGATGATCCACCCACGGCGCAGGGCACGAGGCCAATGGCGGCGGTTTTATCCTGTTCCGCCAGCGCCTCGGCAAACGCCAGTCCGGGCCCTACGCCCGCGTTGTCGTGCCCCTTGAACGTCCGCGCGTCGCCGGTGAGATGCAGTGGATGCCGCGCTGCGTACCATTGCCCGTCCACCATGTGCATCATCACAATCCGCCGGTCGAGTTTGGGTTCCTCCGGCATCGCTCCGCGTCCCTTCATGTTCGACTGGCCCCACAGCAGGTGGATATCGAGATGTGTCGTGCCCTCCGGCAGCTTCGTGACATCCACGCCGACCAGCGGAGGTTTGGTTGGCGGCGGTGTGTCCGCCCCGCCCGCCATCGGGGCAAAGAACGGAAAACCCATGGCGATTGCGAGAACCGGTAAGACGATGCGGATCATGGTATCCGGTACGATACGTGGGAATCCCGGTCAAATCATTATCTTTCCTCCGCGTCACCGGGTGTGACGGAAATCGTGTGAACTTTAGCGTCCAATGGTCGCGGCAAGAATCCCTGAGCCACGCCATCGCATGACTGCGCCCCGGTGGCCATGAGGCGGATACTCGGATCAACTTCGCGATACTACGGATTTGGGAATCAAAGAATCCCTTTTCCCAGATCCCTCAAGCTCCACAATACCCCGCTTGCGGCCGCACTCCCTCCCCGCATCCTCCTCGCGCCATCTTTCCGCCTCG
>CAZKQK010000062.1:0-5081 GCA_964554865.1 uncultured Luteolibacter sp.
TTCCCAAAACCATCACCATCACCTCGCAGGAAATCCGCGAGGCCATGGCGGACCCCCTCAGCACCATCGTTGACGCCGTCCGCACCACTCTCGAACGCTGCCCGCCCGAACTCGCGGCCGACCTCGTGGACCGGGGTATCGTGCTCGCCGGCGGCGGAGCGTTGTTAAAGGGGCTCGACCGCCTCCTCCGCGAGGAAACCGGCCTTCCCGTCCACATCGCCGAGGATCCCCTCAGCGCCGTGGCCGAAGGCACCGGCAAGGCGCTTCAGGAACTCTCCCTCCTGAAGCGGGTCACCAACTCGGACCGCTGAGCGCTCCGTTTGGCATCACCCGGCCATGAAGCCGCTCAATCTCATCGCCCTGCTCCTGTTCCTCGGAGGCGCCGTCTGGGCGCTCACCCGCAGCGACCGCGCCGTGCGCGAGATCCAAAACTCCTACTACTCCGCCATCGCGCCATTCCTCAAGTCCGGCTCCAAACTGGAAACCCGCGCCCGCGCCTTTCTAACGGAAACGAAACACTCCAAGGAACTCGAAGCCGAACTCGAGGCCATCCGTCCGGAGATCGGCCGCCTCCGCCTCTTCGAGGAACGCTGCCGCGCCCTGGAAGAGGAAAACGACCAGCTCCGCCACGCGCTCGATTTCAAGAAAGCCACCAACTTCGAAGTCGTCGCCGCGCGAGTCATCCGCCGCAACCCCACCACCTGGTGGCAGACCGTCGAGATCGACGCCGGCTCGAAACGCGGTGTCGGCACCCAGCTCGCCGTGCTTTCGAACGACGGACTCGTCGGCAAGATCGACCGCATCGACGACGGCGGCGAACGCTCGACGGTCATTCTTCTAACAGACGAGAAGTGCCTCGTCTCCGCCTGGGTGGAGGGTTCGCCGGCAGTCGGCATCCTCAGCGGCCAGCGCGGCACCTTTGACGGGGATCCGCTCCTGCGTCTCCGCTACCTCTCGCCCAACGCCTCGCTCCGCCCGGGCCAGCGCGTGTTCACCACCGGCCGCGGGGGCATCTTCCAGGCCAACATCCTCCTCGGAGAAATCCGCTCCGTCGAAAAAGGCGCGCTGGAGTCCGAAGCCCTCGTCCGTCCATCGGTGAACTTCGCGGATCTCGGCTCGGTGTTTGTCGTATTATCAGCCGGCTCCTGACAAAAGTGATCCGTTATTCCATCATCACGATCCTGCTTCTGCTGGCGGCCTTCATCGTCCAGCAGTTCCTGCCCGCGCTGACAGGAATGCATGACTCGCGCATCCTGCTGGTGCAGCTGGTGTTTCTCTGCTGCGCCGTCACCGTCGGCCAGCCCACCATGCTGCTGCTCGCCTTCATGGGCGGCTTCCTGTGGGACGCGCAGTGCGCGCTCGGCCCGCATGGTGGCGATCAGTCCGTATACACCCAGCAGGTGGAAAACCTGAGGTTCGGCTACTCGATCCTGCTGTTCGGCGGCATGGGCTTTCTCATGCAGGGCATCCAGCCGCTGTTCCACCAGGGCAAGTGGCAGTTTTCCGCCATGTTGTCCGGCATCGCCGTGTTCCTTTATCTCGCCGCCGAGCTTGCCATCATCAGCTTCGTGCGCGGCGGCTTCATCCTCAACAAACCCACCGTGCTGCAGATGGGCTTCACCTCGCTGCTCACCATGCTGTTCTCACCTCTGGTTTTCTGGATGCTCTTCCGCATCGCGGGGGCCTGCGACCATTCCATCAACCCGGAAGCCCACCAAAAACGCCGCCGCGCGCGCTCATAACCCATGGAACCCGGATACCGCATCCGCCTCTACCTGCTGACCGCCATCGTGCTGGTCGGCTTCGGCGTGCTGCTCACCCGCCTCCACGAATTCCAGATCGAGCGCCGCAACGAGTTCCTCAACCTCGTCCCCGGAAACAGGACCGTCACCGTCCGCGAGCCCGGCATCCGCGGCGAAATCACCGACCGCAACGGCGTCACCCTCGCCCGCAACCTCCGCAAATACGAAATCACCTTCAACCTTGAGGAAATCCGCGACGCCTACCTCGCCCACCATGAGGACGCCCGCATGATCGCGCGCGTGGTCAAGGAGCGGGGCATCGAGCGCGCCAAACCCGAGCGCGACATCGTTTCCATCGTCAAGGACGGACCGGACAGCACCATCGAGCGCCTCCGCACCATCGGCCTCGCGAAGAACTTCAAGGCCAGCGACCTGCGCACCCACTATCTCACCCACGGCGGACTCATCCCCTACAGCTACCGCGCCGATCTCACCTACGGGCAATTCTCCAAGGTTGCCGAGAACAACCTCTCGCTTCCAGGCGTCTATCTGAACATCCGCCCGCAGCGCCAGTATCCCTTCGGCACCCTCGCCTCCCATGTCCTCGGATATGTCAAGCAGTGGGAAAAGGGCGACATCCCGGAAAGCGCCAAACGCGAGTTCAACCACTACGTCGGGGACGAGAAGGGAATCGCCGGAGTCGAGGCCAGCATGGACTTCGTCCTGCGCGGACCCGAGGGCCGCAAGACCATCGTCAAGGACGAGAAGGGCCGCACCATCCGCATGTCGGACTACACCTTGCCCGGCACCGGCGCGAAACTCCAGCTCACCATCGACGCCCGCAAGCAATACCTGTTGGAGAACGTCCTCCGCCGCACCGGCCGTGCCGCCGGAGTCATCATGGATGTGAACACCGGCGAGGTCCTCGCCATCGCCTCCATTCCCGACTACGACCCCGGAGCCTTCATCCCCAGCATCGATCCGGGACGCTGGAAGGCCTATCGGGAAAACGTGCAACTCTCCCCCCTCACCAACCGCGCCATATCCGACTACGCGCCGGGCTCCACCATGAAGGTCCCCACCGCCATCGCCGGCGCCCTGCAGGGAATGGCCAACCGCTCGTTCTCCTGCGAGGGCTTCGTCAAATACGGCAACCATCCCGTCGGCTGCTGGATCTGGAACCAAAGCAAGGGACGCCACGGCTCCCTCACCCTCTCAAGGGCCATCCAGCAATCCTGCAATCCCTACTTCAACAAACTCGCCAACACCATCGGCTGGCGCGACATGGTGGAGGGCTGCCAGATGGTCGGCATCGGCAATCGCACCGGCATCGAGCTTCCCGTGGAGAAAGCCGGCATCCTTCCCGGCAGCCGTTCCTGGCGCGCCGCCAACCCCGGCGGCGTCATGACCCCCGCCCTCACCGCCTTCGTTTCCATCGGCCAGGGCGACACCATGGCCACTCCGCTCCAACTCTGCGCCATGACCGCCTGCGTCGCCAACGGCGGAAAATACTGGCAGCCCCGCATCGTCCGCAAGGCCGTCTCCGAAGAGGGCCTGCCCGTCATCGAGGACCGGCCCAAGCTCGTCATCGATCTCATCAAGGAGGGCATCAAGCCCAACGACTTCGAACTCATCCGCAAGGGCATGTGGATGGCCGCCAACCAGCCCGGCGGCACCGCCAGCAAGGTGCGCATGCCCAAGATCGAGGTCGCCGCCAAAACCGGAACCGCCCAGACCATCGACAACGGAAAGAAATCACATAACTCCTGGGTCATCAGCTTCGCCCCATACGAGAAACCGCGCTACGCCGTCTGCGTGCTCGTCCAGAACGGCGGCTCCGGCGGCAAGGTCTGCGGTCCGCTCGTCCACCTCATCTACCGCGGACTCTTCGCCCAGGATGACGGTTTGAAACTTCCACTCCGCGCCCAGAAGGAATTCGCCGGCAACACCGACCGCATTGAGGAAATCGTCCTCCCCGATGACGTGCTCGCCGCCGTCAGCATGGACCCCAACGCCCCCTCCGACGACCTCGGTGAAACAGGCGACGAGATCGGCGAAGTTGCCATCATGCCCCAGGCTCCCCCGGAAACCACCGAAACACCCACACCCACCATCACACCGCAAATCGACGACGAGGGAACCGTCATACCCCGCGCCGTGCCGGTGACGGAACCCTGAACTTTCCCAAAACCTTGATCACACCCATTACCATGATTCAACATATCAAAAGACTCCTCGGACTAGGCAAACCCGACCCTCTCCGCGGCAACAGCATCATCGTCAACGTCGAGAAACTCGAACGCCGCGTCGCCCTCCTGGAAGACGGCGTTCTTGAGGAATACACCATCGAGCGCGAGGGAGACCAAAACATCGTCGGCGGCATCTTCAAGGGCCGCGTCAAGAACATCGAGCCCGGCCTCAAGGCGATGTTTGTCGATATCGGCCTCGACAAAAACGCCTTCCTCCACTTCTGGGACGCCATCCCCGCCGCGCTCGACGCCGGGCTTGAGGAGATCCAGCGCGAAAGCAAAACCCGCAAGCAGCAGAAGAAGATCACCTCCAAGGACATTCCGGACATCTATCCCGTCGGTTCGGAAATCGTCATCCAGGTTTCCAAGGGAGCCATCGGCACCAAGGGGCCGCGCGTCACCACCAATATCTCGCTGGCCGGCCGCTACCTCGTGCTGATGCCCTATACCGAACAGTTCGGCATCTCGCGCAAGATCGAGGATCCCAAGGAGCGCCAGCGCCTCCGCAAGATCGTCCAGAAACTCTCCGTGCCCGAGGGCATGGGCATCATCATGCGCACCGTCGCCTCCGGCACCCGCGCCCGCCACTTCGTGCGGGACCTCGCCATGCTCCTGGAGCAATGGAACGAGATCGAGGCCCGCCGCGCCCACAATCCCGCTCCCTGCTGCATCTTCCAGGAGCCCGGCCTCATCGAGCGCACCGCCCGCGACTTCCTCACCGACGAGGTGAACCAGATCATCTGCGACGACGTGGAAACCACCGAGTTCATCCGCACCATCGCCGGCAAGATCTCCCGCCGTGCCAAACGCCGCGTCCACCACATGCCCGTTTCCACCCAGCCGGTCTTCGAGCGCATCGGCATCCAGAAACAGATCGACGAGGCATTCTCCCGCCAGGTCTGGCTGCCGTGCGGCGGCTACATCGTCATCGATGAAACCGAGGCACTCATCTCCATCGACGTCAACACCGGCCGCAACCGCGGCTCCAAGGACGTGGACAAGATGATCCTCGAGACCAACCTCGAATCCGCGCGCGAGGTCGCACGCCAGCTCCGCCTCCGCAACATCGGCGGACTCGTCGTCATCGACT
>CAZKQK010000062.1:5091-28861 GCA_964554865.1 uncultured Luteolibacter sp.
CCGTCTGAAGAAGGACAAGGCCAAGACCCAGGTCCTCCAGATCTCCCCCATCGGCCTCATGGAAATGACCCGCCAGCGGCTCAACGAATCGCTGCGCGACTCGATGTACGAGCCCTGCCCCTACTGCCAGGGCCGCGGCCGCGTCAAAACCCCCATGACCATGTCCGTCGAGATCCAGCGCCGCCTCAACAGCGCCATCCAGAAACACCGCGACTCCGTCGGCGACATCATCGTCATCGTCAACAGCGACGTCCTCAACCGCTTCAAGAGCGAGGACTCCAAACTCCTCGGCGAACTCGAACGCTCCCACTCCGGCCGCCTCATCTTCCGCTCCGACCCCACGCTCAACCGCGAACGCTTCGCCATCATCGACGCCAGGACCGAGAAAACCATCGACCAGGGATAAGCGGCGCGAATGGATTCTTGTGCGGGCGTTCGTCCGGTAATACCCACGTTCATGCCATGAAGAGGCTCACCGTGAAAATTCCGGAGAGCCTTGGGGCCAAGCTGCGCCGCAAGGCGAAGGCGGGCAATGAGCCCGTATCGTGGCGGTGGTCCGTCGCGCCCTGACGCGCGAGATGGAAACCGACGCCGCCGGCCAATGGCATCCATGGTCGGTCGAAACGCTTTCCTCCGTGCGTGGCCCATTGCACGCCACCGGGGCCGACGCCTTGAGCAGGCGGAGCCATTCCGCGTGGCTTCAAAAGCGAACCCTTGTGGAACCGTCATCCTTCACGGCATCATTTCTGCTTTCTCATCCGCGTCACTCCATTAGCCTGACGCCGCCGCAGGCCCCCGCCCGCCTTCCCATCATGTCCCGCAAGACCAAACTCATCTGCACACTCGGCCCTGCCACGGAGTCCGAGGAAACCATCGGCCGCCTCATGGATGCCGGAGCCAACGTGTTCCGCCTCAACATGAGCCACGCCAAACACGACTGGGCCGCGGGATTGGTGAAAATCGTCCGCAAGCAGGCCGCCCAGCGCGATGCCCACATCGCCGTGCTCTTCGACCTCACCGGCCCCTCCATCCGCACCGGCGACCTGCCCGAGCCCTACACCCTCGCCGATGGCGAAACCGTCGAGTTCCGCAAGGTGGGAACCGAGCCCGCCACCGAAAAATCCACCACCGTGAACTACGACGGACTGATGGGCGATGTCTCGGTGGGCAACACGCTCGTCGTGGACAACGGCGCGCTGCTCATGCGCATCGACACCGTCGAGGCCGACCGCATCCTCTGCACCGTCAAGACCCCGGGCGCCATGGGATCGCGCCGCCACATCAACCTGCCCGGCGTGCGGCTCAACCTGCCCGCCCTAACAGAAAAGGACCGCAAGGACCTCGCGCTCGCCGTCGAATGCGAGGCGGACTTCATCGCCGGCTCCTTCGTCCGGGACGCCGCCCACGTCCGCGAGCTGCGCGATGCCATGAAAGCCCTGGAAGGCGATGCCCAGATCATCGCCAAGGTCGAGGACCAGGAGGCGGTGAAAAACATCGACGCCATCATCAACGAGGCCGATGTGATCATGATCGCGCGCGGCGATCTCGGCACCGAGGTCGAGTTCGAGGAACTTCCGCTGCTCCAGCGCCGCATCATCAAGCGCTGCCACGAACTCGGCACCCGCGTCATCGTCGCCACCCAGCTACTGGAATCCATGATCCAAAACCCCACGCCCACCCGCGCCGAAGTCACCGATGTGATGAACGCCGCCTACGAGGAGGCGGACGCGCTCATGCTCTCCGGGGAGACCTCCGTCGGCCGCTACCCCGTGCGCTGCGTTGACGCGCTGGTCCGCATCACCACCCGCATCGAGCGCACCGGCGGCCAGGGCTTCGGCCAGGGCATGCTGCTGCGCGAGGAGCGCCAGAAGGTCGCCCGCGCCGCAGTCACCCTCGCCGACTCGCTGCCGGACGCGCGCCTCGTCGTGCTCACCCGGCGCGGCGTGCTCGCCAACCAGGTGGCCATGCTCCGCCCGCGCACCTCCGGCTTCCATGCCGTCACCCCCAAGGAAAGCGTCTGCCGCAAACTCGCCCTCACCCGCGGCGTGAAACCCATGAAACTCGCCTTCTCCGCCAACATCGAGGAAACCATCCAGCGCGTCAGCCAACAACTCCTCAGGGACGACCTCGTCCGCGCCGGCACTCCGATCGTGATTGTATCCGATATTCTGTCGGATCACTTCGGCGCCAACTCGATCCTCCTGCATCACGCGTGATCCCATGTGGGGGCATTCGTGAAAACACGATCCTTTCTCCATATCCATGAACCTCCGCCACGGCGATTGCCTGCAAGTCCTCCCCAAGCTTGACGCGGGCTCCATCGATCTCGTCGTCACCTCGCCTCCCTACAACCTCGGCATCTCCTACAAGACCTTCAAGGACACCGCGCCGCGCGAGGAATTCCTCGCCTGGTGCCGCGCCTGGGCGGCGGAGGTGAAACGGGTGATGGCGGACGACGCCTCGTTTTTCCTCAACGTCGGCGCGGCCCCGGCCAATCCGTTGATGCCCCATCAACTGATTCTCGCCCTGACAGACGGCAAGGATCCGCTCTTCCTCCTCCAGAACACCTTCCATTGGATCAAGTCCGTCACCGTCGCGACCGTCAAGGGCGAGCTGGTCAGCGCCGGACACTTCAAGCCGATCAACTCGAAGCGCTTCGTCAACGACTGCCACGAGTATGTCTTCCATCTGACCAAGACCGGAAACATCGAACTCGACCGCCGCGCCGCGGGCGTGCCCTACGTTTACAAATGCAACATCGCCCGTTGGGGCCACACCGGCGGCGAGGACCTGCGCTGCCGGGGAAACACCTGGTTCATTCCCTACGAAACCATCCAGTCCCGCGACAAGGAGCGCCCCCACCCCGCCACCTTCCCCGTGGCGCTCGTCGAACAATGCGTCCGCATCCACGGCAAGGGCGGCGCCACACGTCTGTTAGACCCCTTTCTCGGCATCGGCACCTCCGCCCTCGCCGCGCAACGCATGAAACTCGCCTCGTTCACCGGCATCGAGCTGGACCAACACTACCTGCAAACCGCCCGCGAACGCCTTGCCGCGGAAACCGAGCGCACGGCGGGCGAACTGCCTTTCGGCGAATGAATGCCCTGCCGGATGTAAGCGCTCAACCGATGGGCGCTTACCGGGAAACCGGGCATCCAACGCCAAGCTCGCCATCCTGCGCGTGGCGCTCATCTCAGTCAAATACCGCCAGGGCGGCGCCTTCTCCCGGCTCCGGATTTTCGAACAATGCGGCCACCCCACCGTCCCGCCATTCTCCCTGATCAAGCGAAAATCAATCGAACGAGAAAACCGTGACGATTGAATGGGCTTCGGAAATTACTTACTTCGAAGGATGTGAGCGGATTTTTGATTATTTGTGTCTCTCGTAATTTTCTGGCTGGCCAGGAATTCGGAACGCTTGGCGTCATCCCACGCCTTGACCGCCCGTCTGGCTTTCGTATCGGCGATCTCGTTCGCGCTGGCGTCTGCCGCGGCGAGGTAGGATTGGAGAGTTTCCCGAGCGCCGGATTTCGCTTTTTGGGAAAGCGCGACCGCCTCTTCTCCCGAAAGCGGGGTTTTCCCCACCTTGGTCTCGACCGTATCGATGTAGGACGGGGCGGCGAACGCGGAATCCCCCTCCGCTTTTTCGGTGAACACCTCGCGGGAAAGGGTTTTCGCCTGCAAATCGAGCGCTTTCGCCTCCAGCGCGTTCTGGCCGATCTGATCGAGATAGGAAATGTATGCCTGATAGTCGGCAATGGTCTTTTCCCAGAAAATATCCTGCTCTTCAACGGGAAGGATGGCAAGATAGCCGGTGATGGTGCGGGCAATATAGCCATCCGGCTTATCGTCGAGGCCATTCCGCGCGTCCTGATAGGAAAGCAGGGTGCCTGTTTCCTTGTTGAAGAACTTGGTGAGCGACGAACCGAGCGGGCGTAGCTGGTTCTGCAAATCCGCATCACGCTCCAGCACCTTGTAAACGACCTCGTCACCGTATTGGTTGAAAACATCGATGGCGGTGTTGCCTTCGCTTACGTCGGTCTTCGCGTTCGACGTGGTGTTGGCGTTGAGCATGGCCATTTTCCGCCCGAGGATGGCGGCGGGCCGCTTCTCCGCCGGGAGTGCGGTTTGCAGGAGGATGAATTCCGGTTTCACCAACTGGCCGGAGCGGTGGATGCGCCCGAGCGTCTGCATGAACTCATTGATGTCCAGATTCGGCTGGGCGACGATCATCACGCGGGGAGACTGGTTTTTCACCTTCTCCGAGGCATGAAGGCTGATGCCTGTGGATCCGCTCTGGTTGATGACGAGGAAATCCAAATCCCCGTCATTGAATCCGGTTTTCACATTCACCTGTGCCTGTTGGCCGGTTTCGGACGCCGGGCGGGTGTAGATTTCCCCGTTTTCATCGATTCCGCGGGAACGTCCCGTAATCTCGCCGGTGCGGATGCCGGCGGACTCCACCGCCTGCCGCATGGCATCAATGGGGGAAACCGGCAGATCGCCCAGATCCGCGGATTCGATGGCGTCACGGGCGCGTTCGAACACGCTCCACATGGCCCGGCGCATGAGTTCACCGGCGGCCTTTTCGTTGATGGTGATGACGGAGTCTCCCGTCTTTGGATCAGTCCCTCTTTGGACGATCATCATTTCCAATTCCCGGCTTTGGGTGCTCCTGAACTCTTCCGGCGGATCGGATTTGATCTCGAACTCCTCCACCTCCCCCTTGCCGAAACGCTTGTTGCCGCTTTTCAGGAAGCGCATCTGATCCAGGTATTTCAGAACCAGCCCCTTGTAGCTCATTTCAAATCCGCCGTGCTCGATCCCGTCAATCGCGCTTTCCATGGTGGATTGCACGGCGACGACGACCTTCTTGCCGGAACGGATTTCCCGGATCGCGGTTTCCGCCGCCGAGGCGGTCTTGATGGCCAACAAGTATTGGCCGACGATGTTGTGAAGCTTCGATGAGAAATTGACGGTTTCGAGCTTCGCCCGGTTTGCGGCGGGAACCTGCATCCTCTTCCCGGCGGCGGCGATGACGGCGTTGATGGACTCCGCCGCGCCGCGCATCGCATCCTGAACGGTGACGATCTGGCGGAGGGAGGAAGTGAGCCCGTCGGCAAGCCCGCGGTCGCGGTCCGCGCTTTCCTCAGCGATGTGCGTGGTGAATTTCACTCCCTCGAAACCGCGCTCCCGGCGGAGATACTGGCCGTCCTGCGCGAGCATGGCGGAAACAACTTGCATCGCCGGAACCCCTCCCCGGTTCATCAGTTCGGTGAGATCCTGCATGTTGCCGCCGGTAAGCGTGCCGACATTCGTCTTGAAGTAGATGCCCATGTTTTCCGGGCGCTTCACCGAGGTTGCGGAGGAATAATAGACCCGCTTGGAACGACCGATCACATCCGCCACGCGCCAGCCCCGGGTGCTCTGGCCGGAGGCAAGGTGGCTTTCATCGAGAATGAACACAGCGTTCGGGGCTATGGCGCGGAGCGCGCGCATGCGCCATTTGTCGGCAGGCGGCTCTCCGGCATTGCGGGCGGAGGCGCGATCTTTCTTGGAGAGGCCCTTCGCGTCATCCGCAGTGATTTGATCGTAGGTGACGAACACCGCGTTGGATTTTCCGGGAAGCTTCCCTGTTTTTGCCGCCTCGTCGAAATACTTTTCCCCGAAGTCCAGCTTGCGCTTTTTCCCGGAATCGAACTTCAAGCTGGTGTCCATCACTGCCGGAACGATTTCAGTCGCGGCGATGTCCGCCAGATCATCCACGATCATCGTGTCATGAAGCGTCGGCTTCTGGGTCATGAACACCGGCGTGAAGCCCTGGGTCACAGCATACTTCATCAGCGCGGCGGCGATGCGGCCCTTGCCGATGCCGGTCTGGTCGCCAACAATGAGCGCCCCGCCACGCTCGAAGTTCCAGATGGCGGCGGTCACGGCGTCGATCTGTTCCCCGGCGAGATAGCGCGTGATGTCGGTGCCTTCCGGGTAACCGAGCTTCTCGCGGACGAATCCGGTGAAGTCCGGACCGATGTCGGCCTTGATCCGCGCGAAGGCGGTGGCCACCGGGCCGACCATGTTCTTCGGCAGCAGGGTATCCAGCCCCTTCTCGCCGCTGAACGGCGTGTATTCCGCCTGAAACCTGCCGGATTCCTTTACCGGAACTCTCGATCCAGCGGAATCGCCGCGTCGCTCAGAAGATTCACGAGGTCCTGCACTTTCTCCAGCGGGCTTTGCTCCCCGCTCCAATCCGGCATCACGTTGAGCGCCTTCATCGCGGCTTCCGTCCACGCGGCCACCTCCTGGGTCACTGACCGCGTTGGCTTCAGCAGGCTTGGCAGAAACGGATAAATTCCCCGTCCCTCCTGTTCCAGCCTTGCCTCGATCCGATTCAGTTCCTGTACCAGCGGCTTGCGTTCCTCCCATTCGCTCAATTCCGGCAAGCCTGTCAGCCATGCCGCGAACCGCTTCGCGCATTTCTCCCTCAGTGATTCGATTGAGATGGATTCGCTGTTCATCGGTCAGTTGTGTGGTTTGGAAAATCTCACCCCACGTCGAGAGCATACGCGGGGCTTTGGCGGATGGCAAGGCCGTTCGTGAAGGCTGTCGGCCTTGGATAACGATCACATCCACGGGCCAGCCCGCACCCTGTTTTTCATAAAGCTCCCCGGCCACGGTGAAATGATCCACCACGCCGAAGTTGTCGTGGAGATGCTTGAAGAAAGCGGCGCTCTTGCCTTTGCCATAAAAATCGCGCCGAGCTTGGTCGGATTTCACGGTTTTTGGCGGTCCGCCGATGATGAATGCCGCCCTGCCCTCCGGGGTCATGCTTTCCAGTGACTGGAGCATGATGGCGTGGTCGATGGCTGTGGTTTCACCGGCGGCGGTCTGGTAGCGGACATTCGTTCCGTCACCAAGCATGACCGAGCCAAAGGGAGGATTGGCAATCACCCGGTCAGGCGACTGCGACGGCACATGCGTCGTGCCATCTTCTCCGGTGATGATGAATCCGGCGTCGATCACATGCTCCATCCTGTCCCGCCGTGCCGGATCGATCTCATTGGCTTGAACGGTTTGATCGGATTTGGACTCCAGCAGCAGCATGCCGTGCCCCGCGCTGGGTTCGTAGATGATCTTCCCGCCCGCCACATCCGCCAAACGGGAAGCCACATAGGCCAACGGCGCGGGAGTGGAAAACGCCTGATTGATCTTACTGGTGCTGGTTTTTGCGTTGAGAGACGGCTGATTTGCGTAAATCTCGTTCAACAAGCGCCAGAAAGCCCTTTCCTCATTCCGCCCTTCCGCCACCCGCCGGGCGGCCAGCGTAATGCCCGCTTCAACCGCCTCGTCCATCTCCTTGCGGGAAAGCGTTGAATATTCGGGGCGAAGTCCCCTCACGCGCTCAATCGTGATGGCTTCGTCAGCAAGGAGAAGATCCCGGACATCCCCGGCCAGACCGCGAATCACTTGGATTCCCCCCGGTTTTTGAGACACGTCGTCCGAGACATGTTCACTTTTCGCGGTTTTTGATGCATCACGGCCCAGACCGGCATACACCCCCGCCCAATCCGGCGCGGCGTCCACCGCCGGATTGACCATGATGAAGGCCCCCCAGATGGATTGCGAGAACGCGCGGAACTTCCCGTCCGCGAGGGTGGCCAGCCTTCCGGCCAGAGCTTCGGGAGTGGACACGCCCTCCGCGAGGTATTTCCGCGCCACGTCGATGAACGCGGCGATGCGCTCCGGCGGAATCGGCTTGGTGAAGATCTCGGAAAGCGGGGCGGCGCGGAGGACGCTCTCGCTCTCCCGGCTGAACTCCCCGCTGTTGTCCGTCGCGGACTTGATCTTGTTCGACACGGTTTCCCCATCTTTGAAGAGCAGCGCGAGAAGATCGCTCCCTCTGTCCATGTCGGAACTATCCCTGGCGTCCCGAATCCAAACCGCGTCCCGGTCTTCCGCGAACGCTTCGTTTACAGCTTCATCCAATGAAGCCCCGCCATCGTTCTCATCCCGTCGTTCGGAAACATCATCGGCCTTTACAAACACCTCCAGAACCTTTCCGCCTCGTGAGCGCTCTTCGGCCAGTTCGTAATCATCGGTGAGGAACCACGCCTTGTCCGTTCCTATCCCGGCAGTGGCCGATCCCGCGAACTCCTCGTCGAAGACATCAAACTCCGCATCCGTGCCGTGAAACAACACCAGCGGCTCGCCGTTGGCGTCGATCACTTTGGAGACGCTTTCCGGGTTGACCGCGAGGGCGCGGCGTGCGAGGCTCAGGTAGAAGCCAGTCCCACCGGATTTCTTACCCCTGAACTTCTCAGGATCGGAGCCGGTCTTGAAGGGGCTGGTTTCTTCATTTCCCACATGATCCTCAAGCAGGATTTCATGCACGTAGAAACGGTGTTTTGAACCCGGTTCCGCCACATCCTTCCTGATCCGCACGAACATCGTGTGGCGCTTGCCATCCAGTTCCACCGGAGCCGCGATCACCCAATTGCGGAGAGGCTTGCCCTCGAAGTCCATGGACCGGTCAAGCTCCGACCCCTTTTCAACCACATCCCGCACCGCCGTCAGAGCGTTGAGCTTCGGCCCGCTGAACCCGTGGCCGAGAGAATCAGAAATCGACTTCTCATCAAAAACCACATTCCCCAAGCCCAAGCGGTGAATATCGGACTGTGGATTCTCCCTCAGCCAGCGATACGCCGCATCACTCGCCCGTTCTCCTGCCGCCGCCTCGATCACCCCCATCCGCACGCGGGCCACAACCGGACCACGAAGAACCTCCGCCTTGGCAGCCTCCAGCCAATCCCCGAACCATTTTTTGAAGCGGCCTGTCCGCACCGCCGCCCACTGGTCTTCCGTGAGATTGCTGCGCTGGCCATTCGGTGCCAGCGGATGCCCGTCATTCCCTCTCGGCGCGGCCTTGAGGATGTCCGCCTTCTCGCGGGCGAAAGCCGAAGGCTCGTCCGGCAAGGGAGCCGCCTTCAGCCCCCTCATCGCCTCGATGAGCGCCCGGTCCGCCTCGGAGAGCGCATCGCCAACGACGGATTCTCCCGCATTCTTTGCAATCAGGGATTCGGCATAATCCATCCCAGCCTTGGTTAGAGAGGATTCGTTGAAGAAGTCCCCGGTGTTGTCGGGCTTGGTGAGAATCCGCCCGCTTCCCTCTTGGCGAACGACGAAACCGGAAGCAACAGCCTTCTCAATCGCCTCCCGGCGAGGAATCGTCTTTCCTTGGAACTTGATCGGCTTGTCCAGACCGGCCTCCGGCTTCTCCTTCGCCCTCGACGCGGGGAGCTTGATCGTTTCACGCGGGGCGCCGGGAGTGAGCGGCTGGACCTCGAATTCGATGGTTTCAGCGGCGGATTCCGCCGCCTCCGGCTTTGCGGCAGGCGTAACATTCGATTCCGGCGATTTCTGAGGCTTGGCCCCGGCGGTAGACTCAGCCGCAGGAGAGGCGGAGGAAGGCGCATCCAAAAACCGCAGATCGCTCACGGGAACCTCCTTGGAAACGCCGTCAAACTTCACGCGGGCTCTCGCGATGCCATCTCCGCCGACAATGCTGGTGACAGGATCTTTTCCGGGCGCGGCCAGATTTCCAATCGTTCCCTGAATTGCTCCGCCGGGTCCGTTGAACTCGACCCTCGCGCCAACGACAAGTGATGAACCAGCGCCGTCGCCTGGTGCCGACTCAGGCCCGCCATCGACTGGAGTGCCGCCAGGGCGTTCGCTTTCGGCCTTCCCGCGAGTTCCATCACTCTTTTCACCGGAAGCGGGCTTGCGGCCACCAGTTTTTGGATTTCCGCCGCGCGGTTGCTTTTTGAGGACATTTCTGAGTTCATTTTCGAAAAATTCGATATCGGCCTTGAGCGCCGGGGTGAGATTGAGGTCTTTCACCATGGAGCGCAGCACGCGGAGCATGGCTCGGAGATCCTCGAAGAGCGCCTTGCTGATATCCGCCCACAGCCTCGTCTGCTCGGTCACGGTGCCGTCCCGCCGCTGCATCAACTTCCTCCCCATCCACACCCGCCACGGCGCGCGTTCTGGTGCCGGCAAGGTTTCCCTTTCTGTGGATCCTTTTTCGTCTTGCGGCCGTGGCTTGGCCGGTTGCATGATGAGGCAGATATGAAAAAAATACGAATGCCGCTTGTATGGTTGACCAACTGGATGCTGTTCGGATCGGCAGTGGCTCAAACGGAAGTGGGATTTACCACACCTGTCGGTTATGGCGGGGAACTTTTGAGGCCTGGGATGAATCTGATCGGCCTGACGATGCACAAGGGCATCATCGGCAGCGGCAGTGTGGTTTCGGTGGAAGGGCGGACCTTGGTTCCGGACGGGAAAGGTGCGGAGCTTCTTGGGCGCTTGCGTGCGGGAACCACTTACATTCTGGAAATCACGTCCGGAACGCAGGAGGGTTCCATTCAGGAGATCACGGACTGGGGGGATGAGGGCATTTCCACGCCGGATGATCTCGCGAAGGCGGGCGTACAGGCGGGGGATAAATGGAGTCTGCGCAAGGCCGCGACGCTGAACTCGGTCATTGATCCACGCCTGCCCGGCTTGAAACTGACGACGCTGGAGGAGGAAGGGGATGTGGTGTTCGTGCCCTCTGGCTCTTCCTTTGGGGAGTTTAAGCGGCATGTTCTGGTCCGCATCGACGATTGGACGGGCTGGATTGATCGGGAAAGCGCCAGGCCGTCGGGAAACGCCCCGCTCGTGTATCCGGACGGGCTGATCGTCCTGCGTAAGGGAGCGGAAACGGTGAATCTGCCGATGGTGGGCGAGATCAAGACAGGCCCCACCAGCACGGTCGTCAGGAAGGGGTTGAATCTGGTCGCAGTACCTGGCCCTACCGCGGGTTGCCTCCGGGAGGTGGGACTGGAAAATGACCTTCTCCGGGCCGATTCCGAGCAAGAGGCGGACACGGTTTGGGTTTCGCGCGGGGATGGCATGGGGGTGTTTGCCAGATACTGGATCAACCGCGAGGGGAAGTGGATGGAGGGTGCCGGAAAGGAAGCGAAAGGGCGAGTGCCGGTTGGCTCCGCCGTGCTCATCGAGCGCAAGGGTGGAACCACATCATTCCGCCTTGGGGATTGAGTCTTTGTTCCGTCTCACACTTTGGCGAGTCATGCGAAGCGCCTTCGGCGATGCGACCGTCCATGGCAGGGACGTGCGCCGGGGCGCAAGCCGGAGTTTGGTCTGGCTGGGAAGAGAGTGCGGGACAAAACCTCTCCCCTTTCGTCCTTTTCGCGCATTTCGTTGTTCCCGATATCGGAACCCGGATTCAAATCACAGACTGTGGATCCGCGCGGCGTTTGTGGTCAGAATGGCGGATTGCTCGTCATTGGAGAGGCTTGAAACGAAGCGTTTCACCGTTTCCACCCAGTGACGGCAGGGCTCGATCCGCAGCAGGCAGACGGGCCAGTCGGTGCCGAACATGAGTCGATCCGGGCCGAAGAGTTCGAGTGCGGTCTCGAAGTGGGCGTGCGGTGTGGCCTCGTCGATTTCCGCGTCGGGCACCTCGGTGACCATGCCGGAAACCTTCACGCCGGGGATGTTTTCACGCTTCGCGAGTTCTGCCATGCCGGATTTCCATGCCGGGCTGATGCGGCCTTTGCGGATTTCCGGTTTGGCGATGTGATCGACGACGATGCCGGGATCCGCTTGCCGGTCCACCAGGCGGATGGCAACCGGGAGCTGGCGCTCGAAGAGCAGGAGGTCGTAGCGCGGATCGAGGTCGGGCAGCACCGCAAGTCCGCGATGGAAGTCGTCGCGCAGGAAGTTAATCGTCCGCCTCGCCCTGGAGGACATGGCGCACGCCCTCGAACCTGTCGTGGGCGGCCAAACGGGCGAGCGGCCCGGCCACATCGGCGGAGTGAGCGGCACCCGGCCGACCACACCGAGAATGAGTTCCGTTTCATCGCGAATCCGGAGGAATCCAGCCGTATTCGGCGTCCGTGTGTTTCCAAAGGTGATGATGGGAATCGATCATGGTATGGAAGCGCCGCCGGATCCATAGAAACAGCGGCTTCATGTGACGCTCCAGCAGGTTGGTGGTGAAGTTTTTGGCAACCACCCCGCAGTTTGCCTTGAGCGCGTCCAGATAGGTGTCTCCAAGCATGGCGGCGACCTTGAAGCCTACATGAAGGAGTAGGCGGAGATCCGGGTTGTAACCGGGGTTTCCCTGGTCGTGGCGCAGGGCGGAGGTGAACTGGCCGCTGGTCCAGATGCCGACCTCTTCGGCGGAAGGCAGGTTCTCATCGCGGATGCCGATCACCGTGGCGTATGGCTCGCAAAGAGAGGCTTTCTTCTCAAGGGACTTGGCATAGATTTCCTTGGCCAGTGCCAGCGCGCCGCCACCGGCCTCTGCCAGGCCGATGATTTCCTCCAGCCAGTTGGTGCCCGCGGTTTTCACGTGGAGACCCGCTCCGGCGGCGTCTGCGGGCTGTCCGTTTCATCCATTGAAACCTCGGTGACGAAGTTGTCGATTCCACCCTTTGCCGTGAGGATGTGCCGGTAGATCGCGCCGGCTTTCATGGTGGCCTTGAGAAACTTGTTGGCCTCCGTTTCCACATCCTTGCGAGTGATCTCGAACGGTCGGCCGATGCCCTCGATGGAAGCCGGGCCGATCGGCTCCGGGTGTTTCGCGATGAAGGCATCCACCTCCTCCGGCTCGGCCGCCCCGCCGATGTCTTCCGCCACGTCGAGCGTGAAGAAATCGCAGGGCGCGACGAAGCGGTCGACCGTCGAGAGATTGATGTGGTCCGCGTCCAGCAGATAGTCGCCGGTCCAGCCGAGGTCGGCCACCGCGAGGTCTGCGGCGGCACGGGTCTGCGACGGCTCGGAGCCTATGATGTTGTGTTCGCGGTTCGACTTGTTCCAAACCGGTGTGATGCCGATGCCGGGTTTCTTCGCCTCGATAAGGGCGGCGAGTTGGGCGTGCGCGCCGTGGGCGAAACGGTCGCCAACGCCGAAGGTGAGCTTGGGACAGGTTTTCATGATTTGGGTGTGGGTGAATCCGGATTCCGATATTGATAACAACGCGCTCATTTTCGCCGGGGCTGGAGCCCGGGAAGACCTTCGAGGGTGGACAGGTAGACTCCCGATTTGCCGTCACGGAAGCGGATCATGAGCGCCAGGCGCCGTCCGACCATCGGATATCGCCCGATCTCGAATCCGGAAACGGGTTTGCCATCGACCAAAAAGTTCGTGTCCACCACGAAATACAGGCGGCGGTCCGCCGGATCGTGGAGATATACCGCCTGATATCCATCCGGACCGTGTGCGAGAAAGATGACACGCCCGTCCTGAACGGCCAGCCATTTGTGGAAACCTGTGAAACACCCGCTGTCCTCCCTGCCGGGTATCAGGGTGTTGGTATCAACCGGAGCATGCCATGTGCCGTCCGGTGTTCGCACGAGAATCGATTGCCACTCGGTGCGCTCGCTGAGCGGATCGGTTTCGGAACTTCCGCCGACCACGGCCATGATTCCGCCGTGTACCACCGGATTGGGCGCGGAGGTGAGCTTTTTCCCACCGGAATGCGGGATTTCCATGCCAAAGGGCGCCACGATTTCCAGCTTCCCGATGGCAAACGGATCCGCCGTATGATCCGGATCACCAAGCCTCCAGCCGAGGATGCCGCGACCGGGGCTGATGGCCCCGTCGGAATCGAGGAGATTAGCGGAAAAAACCAGCCAGGAACCGTCAATCCGGGGCTGATAGGATGGATCCGCAAGCCGTGCGCCACCGGCGGCGGGCACCGTGACCGCGCTGTCCACCAGCCGACGCAAATCCCGGGTGTCATGATCGTATAGATATAAACCGCCACCATTTCCGGTTGGGTCCCGCGGAGTGCCGTGAAACACGATGCGGCTGTCGTGAATGTCCGCATACCAAAACCAGCCGAAATTCGTTCCCGAACCCGGCGCGGGTGTCGCAAGCCCTGCCACGGTTATCAACTCCCCGCCGCCGAAGCGCGCGTAAATCCCGGTGCCCCGATCCGGGCCGCGGTGGAAAACGAACGACTGGCGATCTGTCTGAAGCCCGAGCACGGTTCCCATCGGTTTGCCATCATCGGGAGCGGGATCGCTTTCCAGCACCATGGAATCGATGCGGCCGCTCGCCGCCTCCGACCTGAAAATGCCACCTCCATGACGCGCGCCATAAGTGTAGCGGTCATTGCCGATGAACAGCACGTTCTCCGCATCATCCACGAAAGGATAGCGGAAATTCTCGAAAGGAATGGAGGCCGCCACCTTCCGCAACGGAAAGCGGGTGTCGCCATCCGCCACCGTTTCATCCACGACGGTCCGGGCATCATTCAACTCCTCCGCGCCCGCCGCGAGGCAAGACAGGCACACTGCCGAGAAGGCGGGGATGGCCGGACGAGTAAAGGGAAATTTCACATCGCCATGCTGACTAGCCGGATCGTCATGTCAAATGCCGACATGTGACAGCGAATGAAGCGGTGGCAGAGCTGGCGGAATTCCCCATCCCGCGTCACACCCTCTTCTGTGGCCGTCTGGAAAAGGAAAACCGGGAACCGCGTCCAGCGATTCCCGGCCGTCCATTCGCATCACCCGGCGATTCCCGGGGATGTTGCGAATCAGGGATTGAGCGAGACCTTGTAGAAGGCCTTGCCCGGCGGTGCGTTGGTATCGGTGTAAGTCGCGGTGCCCGCGGTGCCGGGGTAGTTGGATTCCAGAACGCTCCATGAGCCGGGAGCGAGGCTGGGGCTGCGTTCGATCTTGAACGTGACACCGGTCACACTGGGCCATGTGAGTGTGAAGCTGCCTTCGGCGGCCTGGGTGGAACCTATCGCGAAGCGCGATGCTCCGTTGTTGGGAATGAGGCCGAGGCGGTATTCGGTCAGGTTGTCCGTGCCGTCGTTGTCGAAGTCCCCGGATTCGGTCTGGCTGGTGTCTCCGAAGTAGAGGATTTCCCAGGCGTCGTCCATCGAATCGCCGTCGCCGAGTCCCGGTTTGCTCACGCCGGTGGGAACGGCGAGGTTTTGTGCGGTGGGATCGACGTAGATGTTGTCGATATAAACAGGCAGGTCTCCGCCGACATTGTTGACAACGAGGAATGTGGATAGGGCGTTGGCGGCGACTCCATTGCGGAAATCGTATGGATTCACGCCCCCGTCGTTGGTGATCTCGACCTGGCCGACCTGGCCGGTTGGCGTCTGGACGTAGACCTTCACGGTGTCGCTGGCGTTGTTGGCGACGATCCAGACGTTCATCCATTTGTTGGTGTCGAAGTCAAAATTCGTGTCCCGGTTCATGTTGGCCGGCAGGCCGTCGCGCACAAACAGGTTTCCGCCGACGGTGGCGAACTGCGCTTCGAAATCACCGAAGGCCGCGGCGGCTGGCACATCGCTGAGGCCGATGCTTTGGTCCAGCGCGGCGGCGGAGCAGTAGATCTGGAAGAACAGCGTGCCGGTGTTGCCTTCGCGGATCTGCAAGCCGTCGTTGCCCAGCGATCTGCGGACATGCGACGCGGGTTCACCGGAGACACGGGTCAAGCGGCCGACCTTGTCGGCTCCGCCCGCGACGGGCTCGTCGGCGACGGTGCCAAAACTGGCGACGCCTGCGACCCAGCCGTTCACTCCGTTGAAGGACTGGCCGACGGTCATGCCCGGACCCTGGAAGTCCTCCAGTTTGGTGAAACCGGCGGGTTGGGTGGGGAAGCTGAGGTCGTCGTTCGGCAGGGTGCCGTTGTCCACTTCGTATTTGTCGCCGAAGCTGTCGCCATCGGTGTCGACAAGGACGGGGCTGGAGAAGTGGATATGGACTTCCGCGCCGTCCAGCAAGCCGTCGCCGTCGGTATCCTGAGCCAGCGGGTTCGTGAAATGGGTAAGCACTTCCGCGCCATCCTCCAGTCCGTCGTTGTCGGTGTCCCTGTTGTTAGGGTCGGTGTTGTATGTAAACTCCAGTTGGTTGGTGAGACCGTCGCCGCTGCCCTCGTCGAGATCGTCATCGCCGGTTTGGCCGGAGATGCCGTGGAATGCTTTCCATGAGTCCGGGACGGTGTCGAAGGTGGCGCTGTGGAAGCTGAATTTGTAAACCGGATTCGTGCCGTTGGCGTACTCGGCCGCGTTGGTGTCGTGATCGCCGTCCGGATCATCGCCCGGGTTTCCATTCGGATTGGAAAGGCTGCCGAAGTAGGCGATTTCCCATTGGTCGTCGAGGCCGTCCGCGTCGATATCCCCGGGTATGGAGGCGGGGTTCGTGGGGTCGGAACCGGCGGCCTGTTCCTCAAGGTTGGAGTGGGTGTCGTAGTCCGGCGCCTGATCATTTCCGCTGTAAAGCGCGAGTTCCTCCGGAGTGGCGATGCCGTCATTGTTGCCGAAGTACTTGTCTTCCCACAGATCGGCGAGACCGTCGTTATCCGCGTCCGCGGCGGTGACGGTGAGGCTCACCTTGTCGATATTCTGGAAGGGAGCGGTGAGGGCCTTGAAGCCGATGCCGATCTTTTTGCCAATGGCTGGGCTGTCCGCGGGAATGACATATATCAGGCGGCGGCCGTTGCCAACGGCGGAACTCGTCAACTCCGCCTCGGCGGGGAAACGGGTGATGATGCCGGCGTTTTCATAGACCAGGCCGGCCCGGAGCGACGCGCCGCCGGCGATATGGTCAAAGCCGAAGGCGTAGACCTGGCCTGCCTCGACAACATGATCGGTTAGATTGTAAACGGCGTTTCCGGTTTGGAGAAAAGCGCGCTTGGTGCCGTGGGTGACCGGACCCAGGGTCTCGCTGCCGCTGTTGTTTTCCGCCGTTGATTCGACCGGCCAGACCGTCCAGTGGGTGACATCTCCATCCGGGTCCGTGTCCCAATGGGTTGCCTGCGCGGGGTTCTCCGCTCCGGGAGGCGGGCCGAGCAGCTCGAAGCTGCCGTTGCGTTCATGGATTCCGATCAGGGATATCAAAAGCGGTATGCTGTCATAGTCGTTCGGATCGGTTCCGTATTGGACGATCTCGGCGTAGTCCGAGTAGGAGTCGCCATCGGAATCCGCGTAATTCGGATCGGTCGGGGCGTTTCCGAAAGCGGAGTTGAGGGATCCGTTTTCCTCGAAGTCCGACAAGCCGTCGCCGTCCGTGTCGGCTTTGGCGGGATCGGTGGAAATGCCGGGGTTGTAGGCGTTTGAAGTGCCGTGCGCCTCGGGTCCGTCGTTCAGGCCGTCACCGTCGGAATCGGCGAGGTTGGGATTGGTGCCCATGGCCTGTTCATCGAGGTTGGACAAGCCGTCGTTGTCGCCATTGGTCACTCCGTCGTCCCCGTCCTGCGTTGTGATGTCGCCGAAGTAGAAGATTTCCCACGCATCCTCCAGGCCGTCGTCGTCGGTGTCCGGATCGGCGACGAAGGCCGGGTCGGCGAGGTTGATGCCGGTGTTGTCGATGTAGAGGTCGTCATAGTAGATCAAGGTGTTGGAACTGTTCGAGGTGAATTGCGCGGTGATCAGCGCGGTAATTGTTCCGTTGCGGAAATTCCACACGCCGTCGGGCGGAAAAAACTCGGTTTGCGTGGCGTAGGAGAAGTCATCGTCACTTTGCACGAACATCCGGTAATTGTCCCCGACAAGGCCGGAGGTGCCGTTGCCCGTGACGTTGTTGACGACCAGCCAGACCTTGTACCAGGCGGTTGTCAGCATGTTGGGAACCACGTTGGGAGTCGCGCCGACATCCCGCCCGCGGAGAGCCGTGCCCGATATGTTGGGCTGGACTTCAAAGCTTCCGAAAGCGCTCACGTTCCCCGCCGTCGCCACCACGTCCGCGAGACCCACCGATGTGTCGTTGCTGGCGCTTACCCTTTTGACTCGGAAGAAATAGGTGCCCGTCGAGCTTTCCGCGATGGTCACCGGAAGGGGAACACCCGCGTCGCCCGATCCGGAATGGCGGAGGATCCTGTTGATAGGGTTTCCGGGATCGACAATGACATGGGCGGAGGTGGTGTCACCGGCGGTGACGACCCAGCCTCCCTGGCCACCGATGTTTCCGATGGCGCGGGTGTTGAAGTTGTCAACCGCGGTGAACGCGGCGTGCGCCTGCCAGGCGGAGCCCAACAGGACGAGGGAGGACAGATACGGGAGGCTTCGGGTTTTCATGGATTTTGTATTTGTCGTGTTGAGTTCCACCCGGACCCGGGCGTCCCGGGGTTTCGGGAAGCATGGGTATAGCGGGTTTTCAACAGTGCAAATTAATGCAATTCGCGCACAATGGACAACCGGGTCGGGACTGCAAGGATTTTTTTCACAATCCGCGTGCGACGGGCTAAAACCGGAAGGATCACAGCGTGAAATGGCCTGGAATCGGCGGCCACATCGGATGGTGAGAGACCCAAGGAATCGAGTGGGCCACGAATTTCACGGGCATCGGACGCGCTGTCGGTGACATCCGGTCAAGGCCGCTCGCGACCTGCCACGGAAAACGAGTGGCGGAAATTCCCCTTTCCTCCGGCGGCATTCCGCTGTTCCTTGGCTGCGGGAAGATGCGTTGCTTTTACTCGGAGGGACTGGAGCTTGAACTGCCGTCGGGGCACCCGTTTCCGATGGACAAGTTCCGCGTCTCCAAGGACATGCTGCTCGATGGCGGCATTTTGAAACCCGAGGAAATCATCGAGGTGAGGGCGGCGGGTGTTCACTTGCTGAAACGGGTTCACGAACCGGATTACATCCGCCGGATTGAGGGCGGCCTGCTGGACCGCAAGGAGCAGATTCTGCTCGGCCTGCCCGCCACGCCCCGGCTTTTCGCGCGCAGCGCGATCGAGGTGGAGGCCACGCGGCTGGCCTGTCACGCGGCGCTGGCCGAGGGGGTGGGCGTCTGCCTCGCCGGCGGCACCCATCACGCGTTCCGCGGGCACGGCGAGAGCTATTGCGTTTTCAACGACGTGGCCATCTCCATCCGCGACATGCAGGAAAAGCAGCCGAACATCCGCATCATGGTGGTGGACACGGACGCGCATCAGGGCAACGGCACCGCCGCCATACTCGCCGATGACCCGCGCGTTTTCACCTACTCCATCCACGTCGGGCGCAACTGTCCCACCCGCAAGGTCAGTGGCACGCTGGATGTGGAAACGGTGCGCTACGTCGAGGGGGACATGTATCTCCACCAGCTTTTCACCACCCTGGCCGACTCGTTGGACTCCTTTTCCCCGGATCTGGTCATCTGGATTTCCGGAGCGGACAACCACCGCAACGACCGCTTCGGGCAGATGCACCTTTCGCTCAGGGACATCCGGCGCCGCGACGAGGTTCTGTTAGGCGCGCTGATCCGCAACCGCATCCCGGTGGCCGTGCTCTACGGCGGCGGCTACAACCGCCAGCCGGAATTCACCGCCAAGCTCCACCGCAACACCATCGCCACCGCCAAGCGCCTCGCCGCCGCCCACCGCGGCCTGTGACGGCGGATTTCCGTGATGGATCGGCGCGCCTCCCCGTCCTATTGTCACCCCGTCGATGCCAAAGAGCGCCCCACAGGACAGCCGAAACCGCCGCAAGGGCAAATCCGCCGCGCCCCGCCGCCGGCCGGGCGCGGGGTCGCTGCTGCTGCTCTGGCCCTTCCACCTCTTCGCATACTTCACGCGGCGACAGTCCCTGCCGGTGAGATTCCTGGCGCGGTTGGCGGGATTTCCGCTCGTCGCCGGGCTTTACGTGCTGCTCGTGCTGTCCGTCATCTATGGCTGGCGCTCGGGCCACTATGATCTGGACCGCATCCACGCCATGCCGGAGCGCTCGATCATTCGTGACCGGATGGGCGAGGAAATCGGCCGCATCCATGGCGAGAAACGTTCGATCGTGCCGCTTCACCAGGTTTCCGAAAACTTCCGCAAGGCCATTCTCGCCCGCGAGGACGAGCGCTTTTACCGGCACGGGGCCTTCGACACCATCGGCATCGTCCGCGCCATCACCAAGAACGTGAAAGGCAAGCGCGAGGGCGCGTCCACCATCACCCAGCAATTGGTCGCGGACGTGTTCCAGCTCAAGCGAGGCGAGAAACGCGGACAGACATGGAAACAACTCGACCGCAAGTTTCTCGAAATCGCCCTCGCCATCCGCCTCGAGTGGATGCTCGAGAAGGATCAAATCCTCGAAGCCTACATCAACCAGATCAACTGGGGCCGCCAGATCAAGGGCGTGGGCGAGGCGTCCCGCATCTACTTCGAGAAACATCCCGTCGAACTCACCCTGTCCCAATCCGCCCTGCTCGCCGGCATCGTCCGCGGGCCGGACTCCTTCAATCCCTTCAAGTCCATGGAGGCCGCCACCCGCGAGCGCAACACCACCCTGGCCCGCATGGTGGACGCCGGCGTGATCACCCGCGCCGAGGCGGACGCCGCGAAGGAGGAACCCATCGAGGTGCGTCCCGCCGTCCGCCGCCGCATCCGCGAGTCCTACGCCATGGACGCCATCCGCCGCGATCTGGAAATCATTCTTGAAAAGCAGGACATCGAACTCGGCGGACTGGAAATCATCACCACCATCGACTTCCGCGTGCAGCGGAAGGCCGAGGAATCGCTGGAGAAAAAGCTGTTGGAGGTCGAGCGCCTGCCCGGCTACAGCCATCCCACGCGCGCGGCCTGGAACCGCCTGCCCGAGGACGGTCGCGGCGATCCGGGCTACATCCAGGGCGCGGCGGTGGTCGTGGAAAACCGGACCGGCCAGGTGCTTGCCGTCGTCGGCGGACGGGATGCCGGCGAGTCGCCGTTCAACCGCGCCAAGGACGCCGACCGCCAGCTCGGTTCGATCTTCAAGCCCTTCGTCTATCTCGCGGCCTTCGACAAGGGCATGAGCCCGGACACACCTGTTAGCGACGGCTCCATCCACGCCGGCGAGATCAAGGGAGGGAAAAACTGGCGGCCCAGGAACTCGGACGGAGTCTTCGGCGGCACCCACCCGGCGTCTTACGGACTCGTGCGCTCGCGCAACACCATGTCCGTGCGCGTCGGAAACTTCGCCGGCCTCGACAAGGTGGCGGACACCGCGCTGATGGCGGGATTCGATGTCCCGATGCCGGAGAACCCCACTTCCTTCCTCGGCTCCTGGAATGCGGCCACCTGGGAGGTTGCCACCGGTTATACCATCTTCCCCAACGAGGGCGTGCGCTACCGGCCCTATCTGATATCACAAATCAAGGACCGCGAGGGCAACATCCTGCACTCCACCCTGCCGATGCCCTACCAGGCCGCCTCCGCCCGCTCCGCGCGCGCCGTTTCCCGCATCCTCAACGAGGTGACCACCCGCGGCACCGCCGCCTCCGTGCGGCGTCTCGGTTTCGACAAACCCTGCGGCGGCAAGACCGGCACCACCAACGACTTCAAGGACGCGTGGTTCGCCGGATACACCTCCACCCTCAGCTGCGCCGTGTGGGTGGGTTTCGACAAACCGAAAACCACCATCCACCGCGGCTTCGGTTCCGTGTTATCACTTCCCGTCTGGGTTGATATCATGAAAACCGCCGACCGCCTCGGCTACAAGGCCGGCAAACTGCATCCGGAGGGCAATTTCCTCAATCTCGACCTCTGCCGGCTCTCCGGCAAACGCGCCACCGACGGCTGCCGCGCCGCGGAAACCCATGTCATCGAGGCCGTCCCCGCGGACACCGCTCCCGCGGAAAACGACTTCTGCCCCATCCATCCCGCCAAGGCCGTGGCCGTCGTTCCGGACACTCCGGTATCCTCCGCTCCGCTTCGGGCGCAGCCCGTTATCGACGACGCGCCCCGCAAGGCCGCTCCGGTCCGCGAGGATCCGCCGCTCCGGGCGCTGCCCGTGGAGGACCCGCCGCCGCGCGCCCAACCGGTGGCCGAGTGACTCCGCTTGTGAGGGTGGGGCGGATGGAGATGATACAAACAACTTCCCGCTCCCGGTTTTGCAGGTTGAAAACGGGAACCTGTCCGGGCATCATCCCCGCATGATTCACTTGGATGCGAATGGCAGCACGGCGATGCTGCCGGAAGCGCTTGAGGCCATGTTGCCGTGGCTTCGGGACGGGCACATGAATCCCTCCGGCGCATACGCTTCCGCCCGCAGCGCGCGGCAAGCCATCGAAACCGCCCGCGCGCAAGTGGCCGCATGGATCGGCGCGGAGGCGGATGAGATCCTTTTCACCAGCGGCGGCACGGAGAGCGTCAACACCGCGCTGCATTCCATGGACCGCCTGGTCGGCGAGGGGGCTGCGCTGGTTTCCTCCATCGAGCACTCCGCCGTGTTGCGCGCCGCGGAAGAACTTCATCGGCCGGTGAAACTCGCGCCGGTGCATCCTGACGGCCGGCTGGATTTGGAAAAATTCGCCGCCCTGCTTGCCGGTTCCGCGATGGTATCCGTGATGGCGGCCAACAACGAAACCGGGGTGATCCAACCACTCGCCGAAGCCGCCACCATGGCGCGCGAGCGCGGCATTCCCATCCATTCGGACGCGGTGCAGCTCGCCGGCAAGGCCCATCTGGACGTGCGCGAACTCGGCGTGGATTTCCTTTCGCTATCGGCCCACAAGTTTCACGGACCCAAGGGCGCCGGTGCGCTTTACGCGCGCCGTGGCATCCGCTTCTTCCCGCTGCTCCAGGGCGGCACCCAGGAAAACGGACGACGCGCAGGCACCGAAAACGTGCCAGGCATCGTCGGCCTCGGAGCCACCGCAGCGATTCTAACCATACGCAGCGCCGAACACGGCGCGTTGCGCGTGATGCGGGACGCCTTCGAAAGCAAGCTCCTCGCCGAACTCCCGGGCGTGGCCGTCAATGGCTGCACCATCCACCGCCTGCCCAATACCAGCCATCTGTCCTTTGGCGGCTGCGAGGCGGTCGATCTGATCCGGTTGTTGGATCGCGCCGGTCTCGAATGTTCCGCCGGCTCCGCTTGCGTGGCGGGGAAAATCCGCCCGTCGCACGTGCAGCTCGCCATGGGCATCAATGGTGCGCGCGGCCGCGGCAGCCTGCGTTTCAGTTTCTCCATCCTCAACACCCCGGCCGAGGCCCACAACGCGGCGGAGATCGTCATCGACGCCGTCAGACGCCTCCGCTCCGGCAGGGAAAGCGTGCTGCCGACGCATTGCGGCGTCTGATGAAACTCAGAACTCGCAATGCCCCGGAGTCCTCGCGAAGGGGATGACGTCGCGGATGTTGGCCATGCCGGTGACGAACATGAGCAGGCGTTCGAATCCGAGGCCGAAGCCGGCGTGGGGGACGCTGCCGTACTTGCGGAGGTCCGCATACCAGGAGTAGGCCGCGGGATCGAGGTTGTGATGGGCGAGGTTTTCTAACAGAACATCGAGCCGTTCCTCGCGCTGGCTGCCGCCGATGATCTCGCCGATGCCGGGGACGAGCACGTCCATGGCGGTGACGGTCTTGCCGTCGTCGTTGAGGCGCATGTAGAAGGGCTTGATCTCCTTCGGGTAGTCGAAAACGGTGGTCGGGCTCTTGAAATGTTCCTCGGTGAGCCAGCGCTCGTGTTCGGACTGGAGGTTGAGACCATACTCGACCGGGTGGGTGAAGTTGACGCCGCTTTTCTTCAGAAGCTCCACGGCATCGGTGTATGGGATGCGTTCGAAGGGGCGGCTGGCGACGAATTCGAGCCGCTCGCGCAGGCCCTTGTCCACGAACTTCCCGAAGATGGCGAGATCGCCCTCGTGGTTTTCCAGCATCTCCCTGACAAGAAACTTCACCATGGATTCGGCGAGATCCATGTCGCCCGCGAGATCGCAGAAGGCGACTTCCGGTTCGATCATCCAGAACTCGGCGGCGTGGCGCGAGGTGTTGGAGTTTTCCGCGCGGA
>CAZKQK010000063.1:0-28826 GCA_964554865.1 uncultured Luteolibacter sp.
GCTCATGATGGCGGGTAGACTACAAGATCGTGTTGGGGCAACTCAAGCGAAATTTGATTAAAAGCCTGACTTTTTATTAAATTGTCCGCCGCCGGGATTTTTCCTTTGAATTGAAGCCCGTTCAAAGGGCTTGAATCGCGGGCTGCAAAACGACGGCTTCCAAACTTGGGCTGCGGGCCGCGTGGGAGCGCCGGGTTGCGCTTGCCGAACCCGAAATCCGCGTTTAGCTAGCGGCCATCAAACCTCGTTCCTTCAGCCTTCTCCTCGCCCGGCGCTATCTGAACCCGCGCCGCTCCGTGCTTTCGTCCTTCACCCTGATCTCACTGGTCGGGGTGATGCTGGGGGTCTTGGTGCTGGTGGTGGTGATGGCGGTCTATGCCGGGATGGAGCGCCAGGTGAAGAGCCGCATTCTGGGGTTCACACCTCACATTCTGATGAGTCAGCGGACGGACGGATTCAGCGGGAATCCGCCGATGGGCGACTGGCGGGCGGTGGCCGAGAAGGCGAAGACCCTGCCGCGGGTGCGCAGCGCGACGGCCCATGTGTCCGACAACGTGATCATCGATGTGGAAAACTGGCAGCGTCCGGTGATGTTTCACGGCATCGATACGGAGGACGCGGCGCAGGTCGAGGGTCTCGCCTCGATGCTCGACCTGAAGAACCACCCGGAGTCGTCCGCGGATCTTGGAATTGACGACCGGGCGGTGGTTTCCTCGACTTTGGCCGGCCAACTCGCGCTGTATGTGGGATCGACAGTCAGACTGTATTCGACGCGGAACTTCGAGGAGGTGATGCGGGTTTACAAGGCCACCGAGCGTCCGCCGCTGCGCGAGGCGCATGAGGAGGCTTGGCGGGAAGCGACGGGGTTGATTGCGGGAGCGTGGAAGAAGGAAGGCGATGGTTTCGCCATTCCGGTCGAAGCGCTGGCAGGAGCCTATGAGAAACTCGATCTGCTGCGCGCGGAGCCCTTGCGCGATCCGGAGATGGAATTGCTGGATCAACTGCTCGTCGCGCTGGAAACCGGGGAGAAGGACGAGGAGATTGGCGTTTACCGGTTCTCTTCCGAAGGAAGGAATGAATATGAAACCGCTGTGGAGGGGCTGGAATCGACGGATGTGGACAAGATGAATGCGGAAATCCTAAAGGGCTTGCGGAAGTTCGTGCTGCCGAAGGAGGCAACGGTGACCGGCATCTATCAGGCGTCGCAGATGGCGGTCACGCCGGATATCTTCGTGCCGCTGCCGCTGGCGCAGGATCTGGCGGGGCTGGAGGATGACACGGTGCAGGGCATCGCGCTGCGGCTGGACGACGCCTATGCGGCGGAGCGGGTGGCGGCCGCGGCGCGCGGGCCGCTTGGCCCGGACTGGGCGCTGCTGACATGGGGCGACCAGTTCCAGGCGTTCTTCGCGCTGATCAACCAGCAGCGCGTGATGATGTATTTCGCGCTTTCGTTCATCGTGCTGGTTTCCGCTTTCTCGATGATGGCGGTGATGTTCACGGTGACAATCCAGAAGCGGCGGGAGATCGGCGTGATGAAGGCGCTGGGCGCGGCTCCCGGGCAGATCGTGCGGGTGTTTCTCTATCAGGGCATGCTGCTGGGCGTGCTGGGCGCGGTGCTGGGGATCGTCCTCGGCCGGGTGGTGATCCGTTTCCGCGGGGAGATCCAGGATTTGTTCCGCGTGCTGGGTTTCGATCCGTTCAGCGCGGGGTTCACGGGCTTCGACGTGTTGCCGGCGCATCACAATCCGACCGAGCAGGTTCTGATAGGCGTGATGGCGTTTGTGCTGTGTTCGCTGGCGGCGCTGGTGCCCGCCTTTTTCGCCGCGCGCAGCGATGCCGCGAAATCCCTGCGCAATCTTTGAACCATGGAAATCTGGGTGATCCAAGATGGCGAGAAACGCGGCCCGATGCCGGACTACGAGGTGCGGCGGCGCATTTCGTCCGGGGAGTTCGATGCCGACACGCCCGCGTGGCACGAGGGGCTGGAGGGCTGGAAGACGCTGGGGGAGATACCGCTTTTCGAGCACGAGTTCCACCTGCCATTCAATGGCGCGGGGGAACCGCCGGAGGACGAGCTTGCCGATGACCCGCCGCCCGCCAGGCCTCCGCCTCTGCCGGAGAAACCGGCGTTCATCCGGCGCTTCTGGGCGCGATGGTTCGACCTCTACGCCTATGCCGGGCTGTGGTGGCTGGCCTTGTGGGCGGCGGGCCAGGACATCGGCGCGACCCTGCACAACCCGTGGATCATCCTCGGGCAGTATGTTCCGTGGTTTGTGATCGAGACGCTGCTGATCCACCATTTCGGCACGACGCCGGGCAAGTGGCTGTTGGGGTTGCGCGTGACCAACGACGACGGCTCGCGCCTGACACTCGCGGAAGCCACGCGAAGGTCCTCGCGCGTGCTTTTTATCGGGATCGGGATGGGGTGGGGTCTGGTGGCGATGATATGTCAGTTGCTTGCGCTTTTCACCACGCGGAAACTCGGCCGGCCGGTGTGGGACCAGGCTGGTGGTCACCGGGTGAGCGCCGCCCCGCTGCATCCGGTGGCGGTTTCCTCATTCGCCGTGCTGCTTTTCATCTCACTTCAACTTCAGATGATCGTGGTGGCGCCGTATGCGATGGAATCCGCCGTCAAGACCTTCCCCGCACTGAAGGACAGGCTTGAGAAGAATCCGCCCTGGCATCTGCCGAAGCGGCATTGAGCCCCCTCACCCGCGGGTCCAGCGCCGCACCACGAAGTCATCGTGGGTTTCCAGCACCTCGGAAACGGGAAACGCGTTTCCGAATTCGGGAAACCGGGTGTCGCCCGCGTGTTCGGCGTGCAGGTGGCTCACCAGCAGTTCGTCGAGGTCCGGCAGGAACGCGGCGTAGACCTCCGATCCGCCGATGACAAACACCCGCGGGCCGAGCCCGTCCAATGCGGCGAGATCCCGGGGCTGGCGGATGCTTTCCACCCCGGAAGCGGACCAGGCGGGATCCCTGGTAAGGACGATGTTCCGGCGTTTCGGCAGGGCTTTGCCGATTGATTCGAAGGTTTTCCGCCCCATGACGACCGGGTGTCCCAGGGTGGTCCGCCTGAAGAACGCGAGATCCTCCGGCAGGTGCCAGGGCAGCGCGCCGTTTTTCCCGATGACCCGGGAGGGAGTCATGGCCACGATGGCGGTGAGGAGCGGTTTCAAGGCGCAGAGCCGTAGCGCCGGCCCGGGCGGGCGGCAAGCCTTGTCGCCTTCCGGGCCGGACGGACGCGGCGGCTCCGCCAAAAAAAGACCCGAAAATGACTGAAAACAATTCTTGCCAAACCTTCGGGGATTCAATAGGGATCGCAGCGTTCCCACCGTTTCCAGGCGGCGAACGCGCTTCGTCTGGTCTTTTACGCCATGGTCTCAGGAAGTGATGAATGTGATGGCGTTTGATTAGAACAGACTACAATGGACATCTACGTGGGCAACCTGCCCTACTCCGCTACTGAAGAAGACGTCACCGGACTCTTCGCCGCATACGGCCCCGTCGAGAGGGTGAAAATCATCACCGACCGCGAAACCGGACGCTCGAAGGGCTTCGCATTCGTGACCCTCGGTGACCAATCGCAACTGAACGCCGCCATTGAGGCGCTGAACGGCTATGACTATCAAGGCCGCGCCCTCCGGGTGAACGCTTCCGAACCGAAGGAGAAGAAACCCTTCGGCGGTGGCGGCGGCGGCTACGGCGGTGAGCGCCGTGGTGGTGGCGGCTACGGCGGTGACCGCCGTGGCGGCGGCGGCTACGGCGGCGGTGGTGGCGGTGAGCGCCGCGGCGGCTACAGCGACCGCAAGGGCGGCGGCGGCTACAAGGGCGGCTACGGTGAGCGCCGTGGCGGCGGTGGCGGCGACTGGTAATCCACGCAGCTCCTGAATTTTTTCACAACGCCCGGTTTCCCCAGCGGAGACCGGGCGTTTTTCCTGTGCACCGCCGGAGTTTCCCCTCCGGGAAACCAAAACGCCCGGCCACTCGGGGTGGACGGGCGCTTGGGGAAAACGGCGGACTTTCCGCGGGTTCAGTCGAGCTTCGGCTTGCCGACACGGCGGACGGCACCGAAGCGCTTTTGGAACTTGTCGATCCGGCCTTCGGTATCGACGAACTGTTTCTGCCCGGTGAAGAACGGGTGGGAATCGGAGGTGATGCCGATGGAGATCACACTGTGCTCGACGCCGTCGATGACTTCCTTGCGGTCGGAACTCTTGGTGGATCGCGTGATGAAACGGGCTCCGGTGGTCATGTCCACGAAGACGACCGGGTTGTATTTCGGATGGATGTCCTTTTTCATGGGATTCGGTGGTGCCGAGCACGTTTCCAACGCGCCGGGGCGGGGAGAGTGGCCGAAAACACCGGGCTGTCAAGCTGGCATCGTCCATTTGTGATCGCGCGGCTATTCCAGCAAGCGCTTCGCGAGGTCCGGGTGGGGCAGGTCGCAAGCGTTGGTGAAACCGGGGAGCCAACGGCGGTTTCGCGCGAGGAAACCGTAAGCCGCGTCGCGCGGGCGGCGGGGAATCCAGCGGGCCAGCGCCAGCAGCCGCCATGGCCAGCCGAGCGCGCGGGCCATCTCGACGCAGGCGTCACTGCGGAGAAAGACGCGGGAGTCGGCCTCGCGCATCACCACCATGGTGCCGGTTTCCGCCGAGGCGTGCGCCCCGAAGCCACGCCGCCGCGAAAACTCCCCCTGAAGCGGGGCGAAACGGAAAACGCCGCGACGGTCCGCGCGGAAAACGCGGCGGACGGAGGCGGAGCAGAAGGCGCAATCGCCATCGAAAAACAGAATCCAGCCCATCCCGGAAGGGTAGCCGCGAGAGAGCGGGGCGCCAGCGGAAAAATCGGCTTGCGGTGGCGTAATCCGCATCCCAACATGTTCGCATGATCACTTTCCTGTCCGACATGCCCGGCAACCGCACGGAGACGCAAAGCCCGCGCATACAGGATTTGCCGGACGGGCAACGGCCACGTGAAAAGCTCGCCGCACTTGGTCCCTCCGCCCTGGACAATGCCGAGCTGATGGCGCTTTTCATTTCCACCGGGACGCGGGGACGCAGCGCGATCGATATCGGGCGAGGACTGATCCGGAAATACGGATCGATGTCGGCGCTTGGCGGGCTGCCGGTGGGAGAGCTGGCCAAGGAACACGGACTGGGCCTGGCGAAGGCCTCGAAGCTCGCCGCCGCCTTCGAACTCGGGGCGCGCGTGGCCCGCGAGCAGATGCGCGGGATTTCGCTGGAAACCCCCGAACTGATTCACGAGTTCTTCGCCCCCCAGATGCGCCACCTCACCCAGGAACAGGTGGTGGTGGCGGTGATCGACACCCGGCTGCGGCACATCGGCACCACGGTGGTCTCGGTGGGCACCGTCAGCGAGTCCGTCGCCCACCCGCGGGAGGTGTTGCGTCCGGTGATCACGCGCGGGGCCCATGGTTTCATCCTGATTCACAACCATCCGTCCGGGGATCCCACACCGAGCCGGGCGGACGAAGTGGTGACGCGGAGACTGATCGATGCCGCCACGCTGATGCAGGTGAGCTTCCTCGACCATGTGATCATCGGACGGCCGGCACCCGGCCGCGGCCCGTATTTTTCCTTCCGCGAGGCCGGGATCTTACAGTGAGTTGATTTCCGGCCGATGCGTGGATAGGCTCGCCGGGATCGCATGTATCACCTGCACCTGTCACGCCACCTGCGCACGCTCGCCTTTCTCACGGTGCTGGCGGCCGTGCTGGCGGCCGGCGGCGGCCTGTGGTGGGCAAACAGCACCGGGCTGCCGCCATCGTGGCGGGCGGCCATCGAGCGCGAGATCGGAAAACACGGGGCCCACGTCCGCATCGGCGGGCTGAGTTATCTGCCGTTCCGCGGGCTTTCCGCCACCGATGTGGCGGTTTACTCGGACCCTGGCTGCACCTCGGAGATTTCCCGGCTGCAACGGGTGCTGCTGGACTTCGACAAGACCCGCATGGCCCGGGGCGAAATGCGCCTGAGCAAACTGGTGCTCGACAACGCCCGTCTCGACCTGCCGATAAACCCGGATGACCCGGCATCCGACCGCCTTCAGGTGGAAAGGGCCACCGGCACCCTGCTGATGCCCGGCAAGCGCCGTCTGGAAATCAGGAACGCGCGCGGCGTGATCGAGGGCATCGAGGTGGAACTGGACGCCAGGCTGGTGGGCTACCAGCAGGACGGCGATGGCGGCGGCGGTGAAAAGCAAGTGGGGAAACGGCGGCAATTGCTCGCGCGGATCATTGCCGAACTGAACCAATGGCGCTTCGACCACGCCCAACCGCCCCGGCTCAGCATCCGGATCGAAAGCGACGCGAACGACGGCGGTTCGCTGGCATCCGGCATCGCCCTCACCGCGCGGGGAGTGGAAAAAAACGGGCACATGCTGGACGAATTGACCTGCGAGGCCGAACTGAGCGGCGATCTCCTAACGGTGACCGGCCTGCGGGCCAGGGACGGCCGCGGTGAATTGGACGGGCGCGTCGATTATGATATCAGTGACCGTCACGGGCGTTTCGACGCCCATTCCTCGCTGGACATCCTGGCCCTGCTCAAGGCCTGGACCGGGATCGAGGCGAGTGGCGGCGTGCTGGTGGGCGGCTCGCAGAAGATCGAGACGCAGGGCGAGTTCAGGGTGGATGGGGAAAACCGCCCGCAACTTCATTTGACGGGTCGCGCGGACTGCGGCTCGGTGATTGTGCGCGGGGTTCTGTTCGAGCGGGTGGAAAGCCTGTTTGCCTGGCGGGAAAACGAATTGTTCCTGCGCGATGTCCGCCTGACCCGCCCGGACGGGGTGGCCACCGGCAAGGCGATGATCCAGTGGCCGCTCGTACGCCTTGCGCTGGAGTCCACTCTCCCCGCACAAACCTACAAGCCGCTTTTCACGGGACAGCCGCTGGAGGATGTCATCGATGACTGCGCCGACCGCAAGGGCGCGTCCCTGCACGTGTCGCTGGAGGGGGGATTCGACGCCACCGACCACCATTCGTGGGCCTACACCGGATCGGGGAAAATCAAAAACATGAACTACAGGGGCGTGCCGCTCAACGCGGCGGGCTGCCGGTTTGCCCTGAGCCATCACGAGCTGGATTTCTTCGATGGCGAGATCACCTTCAACTATCAGAAATATCCGCTCCGCGAGGCCTTCGGCGGACCGGCGGAAGGAAGCGCGAAGATAGGCCGCATCCGTTTCAACGCGGATGACAAAACCGTGGATGTCGAACGGGTGGCCGGGACGGTGTGGGCCGCGCCGCTGGTGAGGCTGTTCGCGCCGCAGGTGGCGGATTCGCTGGAGGTTTACCGTTTCCACCGCCCGCCGGAACTGAAGGGGAACGGCGCGGTTGACGTGACCCCGCGCGGAAGAACCGCGCTGGATGTCTCGTTCAGCTCGTCCAACAGCGCCGACTATGTGTTCCTCGGCGAGAAAGTCACGCTGGCCAAGCCCTCCGGCAAGGTGGCCATCCGCGGCTCCCGGGTGAGCGTGAACGATCTCGAATGCCAGACCTTCGGCGGACCGGTCAGGGCCCGTTTCGATGTGAACGGAGCGAAAACCGGCGGGGAAATGAGCTGGACCCGGCTGGACATTCCCGCGCTTTGCTCGACCTACGGATTCACCATGAAAGGCGGCGGCGAGTTCACCGGACGGATCGATTTCTCGATCACCGGCGGCAAGGTGGAAACGATGACCGGCGAGGGGCTCTTCGCGCTCGACAAGACCGAGCTGTTCTCGGTGCCCATGTTCGGCCCGCTCAGTCCGCTGGTGGGCGGCGTGCTCAAGGACCGGCGCGCCGGTTTCGAGCGGGCCAAGAACGCGTTCTGCACCTTCACCATCCGCGACGGCATCCTGCGCAGCCGGGATTTCCACACCTCCACCACCTCGCTCACCTTCGCGGGCGACGGCGAGGTGGATCTCGCCAGGCGCACCGTCGACATGACCATGCGGATGAACGCCCGCGGACTGTTAGGCCTTCTCACGCTGCCCTTGCGGCCGTTTTACGGCATGTTCCAGTTCCGCGGCACCGGTCCGCTGCGCGATCCGGAGTGGGAAAACGTGATGTTCACCGCGCCCCCGCCCGAGCAGGACCAGCACCTCAAGGACCCGCCCAAGGCGCGGATCGTCCGTTAGATCCGCGCGGGGTTCCGTTTTCCGGCCGCTTGACCTTCCCCGCGCCGCCGCCATCGTTCGGGAGCCGCATGCCGTCACCGACAAAGGGATTTCTCGAACAGGTCGCCTCGCCGCGTTTCTGCGAGCGGCTCTTCGCGCACCTGCCGGACGTGGTGTTCTGCCTCAAGGACCGGCACCGCCGCTACCAGGCGGCCAATCCGGCCTTCGCCGCCCGCCTTGGACTGACGGACCCGAGAAAACTGTTAGGCCGCGCGGCGGAGGATTTTTTCCCGGAGCACCTCGCCGCCGTTTACCGCGCGCAGGATCTCATGGTCCTGGAAACGGGACGCGAGATCATCGATCACCTCGAACTGGTGAGCAACCGCGACGGCTCGCTGGGCTGGTATCTTGCCAGCAAGGTGCCGCTGCATGACGCGGCGGGAAACGTGATCGGGCTGGCATCGATCTCCCGCGATCTGGGCGCTCCGAGCCGGGACGATCCGGATTTTCCCGTGCTGCAAAAGGTGGTGAACCACATCCGCGGCAATTTGGAAGAGCCCCTGTGTCCGGACGACCTCGCCCGCATGAGCGGACTCTCCCCCGCCCGGCTGGACCGGCGGATGCGCCGGGTTTTCCGGATCTCCACCAGTGCCTTCATCCGCAAGGCGCGCATCGAGCACGCCACCCAGTTGCTGGCCACCACCGCCACGCCCATCGCGGAGATCGCGCTGGCCTGCGGATACGGGGATCAGACATCATTCACCCGCCAGTTCCGCGCCACCGTGGGACTGCCGCCCGCCGCCTGGCGGGAAAACGCCAAACACCATGTCTGACACCCGACGCATCGCCCTCTTCGGCGGCACCTTCGATCCGGTGCACCTGGGGCATCTTCATCTCGCGCGGCTCGCGAAGGACACCCTCTCGCTGGACGAGGTGCGCTTCATTCCCTGCCGGATTTCCCCGCACAAGCTTGGCAGCGAGCCCACTCCGGCGGACGAACGCCTCGCCATGCTCCGCATCGCCACCGCGGGCCTGCCATGGGCGGTGGTGGACGACGTCGAGGCCGGCCGGGAAGGCCCGTCCTACTCATGGCTCACCGTCTGCGAAATGAGGGAACGGTTTCCGCAGGCCCGGCTGTTCTGGATCATGGGCACGGACCAATGGGAGACTCTCCCGCACTGGGCGCATCCGGAACGGCTCGCGGCCTGCGTCGAGTTCATCGTTTTCTCCCGGGGCGCCCCCCCGGTTGCAAGGGAGGGCCACGTCCTGCACGGCGTCCACTCGGACCACCCGGCGGCGGCCACGCGCATCCGCGAGGCATTGGCCGCCGGAGAAACGCGGATCCCCTGGCTGGATCCGGCGGTGGAGGCCCACATCGGGAAACTCGGACTGTATTCCGGCAAGGACTGAGCCCTCAGGCCCGCCTGGCAGCGCTCAGTCCGAAGCACCACAGCCAGACAAAGGTCAGCAACACCGCCGCCAATCCGACGTGCAGCACCTGCACCCACGAGTAGATGTGGATTCGCGACATGACCACGCCCAGCACCATCTGCGCGAGCACGATGCCGAAGGCCGCATGCTCCACCGGTCCCGCCCCGCCCTCCCGGTGTTTGCGCGCCAGCCACCACGCGGCGGCGGCGGCGGCCAGCACCGCCCACGAGAAACTGCGGTGCGCGAGATACATCCACGATTGTTCGAGTTCGCCGATCCAGGTCGGGCGCGGCGCGTTGTCATGGAGCTTCGCCATCCCGTCGGTCAGCTCCCGCACCTGCGCGCCGATGATGCCCTCGGCCACGGTCACACCTAACAGAATGATAACAGCCGCACGGGTCCTTCGCAAGGGGGCCTCCGCCATCCGCACCCGCCACGGCCGGTCGGTGCCGCGCCACGCGCAGTAAGCGAGCATGCCCGTCAGCAACATCGCCAGCGCCAGATGCGTGGTGAGCACTCCCGGTTTCAATCCGCTGTAAACCACCCGCGCGCCCATCCAGGCATTCAGAAGCACCACCACAAGCGAGCCAAAGGCCATCCGGAACACCAAGGGCCGCGCGCGTCTTTGGCCGAATGCGGCGATGAATGCGGCCAGCGAGAAAAACCCGACCGGCAGGGCGAAGAGACGGTTCACGAACTCCGTCCACACATGCCGCGGATTGAACTCGGCGCGCAGCGTTTCCACCGTGATCGACTCCGGATCCCGGCCCATGCGCTCCGCCTTCCTGCGGAAACGCTCCACCGGAAGCCGGTCGAAGTCCACATCCTCCACCTTCGTCGGCGGAATCAGGCAGCCCCAGCAGGTCGGCCAGTCCGGACATCCCATGCCGGCGCCGGTCACCCGCACGATGGCCCCCACGAACATCAGCAGCAGCACGGAAACGAGCGCCGCGGTGGCGAGTTTCTGGAAACGGTTCATCGGCATGTGCGCCCCTTGCGTCGCGCCCGTGGCAATTCAAGCCGCCGGGTCACTCGCCGACCGGCACACGGATCCTGATGTTGCGGAAGCTGACCAGATTGCCGTGATCCTGGAGCAGGATGTGGCCTTCCTTCAGCTCGCCGAAATTCGGCCAGTCCTTGTATTTGCTGTCCGCCACCATCTTCCGCCAGTCGTCGGCGCCACGCTCGAACTCGACGGTTTTCTCGCCGTTGAGCCAGAAGCTCACCGACATGCCGCGGGAAAGGATGCGGGCCTCGTTCCACTCGCCGATCGGCCGCACCTTCTTGTCCTTCGGCGCGGGTATCAGGTCGTAGAGCGAGCCGATGGTCCGGTTGCCGTTCTTGCCGAGCTTGGCGTCCGGGTGACGCGCATCGTCGAGGATCTGGAACTCCGGCCCGATGGATGAGCCGGCCCCCTTGTTGAGCGAGGGATCGACGAAGATCTTGATGCCGCTGTTCGCGCCGGGTGTCATGCGGAACTCGAGCTTCAGCTCGAAGTCGCCATACTTTTCGGTCGTGATGATGTCCCCCGCGGCGGAGGATTCCCCACCGCCGGTTTCATGGATCGAGAGGATGCCGTCCCGCATGGTCCATCCGCCTTTCGGAAACGTCTGCGATCTCGCTCCGCGCCAACCCGCGCCGGTCTTGCCGTCCCACAGCAATTTCCATCCGGACGCCTTCTCCTCATCGCCGAGCGTGGTGGCTCCGCTCGCCCCCGGAGGTTTCATTTCCTGAATGCGGAGGTTGCGCCAGCGGACCTTGGTGCCGTCCTTCGACTTGTCATTGCCGATGTCGTGTACCTGCAGACCGATGAAACCGAACGCCACCCGCGAGTCATTGATGTCCGCGCAGGGCGTCCCGTTGAGCGTGGTCCTGATCCGGTCGCGCATCGCCGACACGCGCACCTTGTTCCAATCGTCCCGCTTGAAAATCCTCCGCCCCTGATTGGTGAATTCCCTGGCATCGCCGCCGCGCGCGCCGGGATAGAGCCAGCCGCGGACGGCCTCCTCGTAAATGCCGGCGCTCCACCACCGGTCCTTGCCGGGCTCGGGATCGATCTCGATCTGGTAGCCGTGCACGCGGTTTGCCGGGATCCTGAACTTCTTGCCCTCCCATTCGATCTCCCTGGCCTCGGGAAACGCCTGGCTGCGGATCTGCACTCCGGAATTCAGCTTGGGGTCCACTTGGAATTCGTATTCCAGAATGAAGTCCCGGTAGTTCCGCGGCGTGCAGAGGAAGGTGTTGCCCGTACTGAGGGTGGAGGTGCCGACGATGGCGCCGTCCTCCACCTCGTAAGTGGCCTTGCCGCCGCGCTTGATCCAGCCGTCAAGATCACGGCCGTTGAAAAGGTCCTGCCATTCGGCCGAGGCCGGGGCGACGATGAGTAGGCTGCTTGCGAGCGCCAGGGTGCGGATCGGATTCATTTCGTTTTGTGCTGACACCCGAGACTAGATGCCCTCGCCGGTTCCGCCAGCGCTTTCACGCGTCCTTGGGAAAATTCCGGGGCCGCCACGCGGACCACCCGCCGGGACTCTCCCCTGAAACGCCATTCCCCGCAACCGCGCCCTATCAGTTAGAACGCGTGGATTGCCAAATACTTGCGAAATTCCACCTGGAGTTACTTTTCGGTTGCAAAAGACCGTCCGGATGGCATTCCTCGCCCGCTTTTACGGACACCCACCCCCGGTGATCCGCTCTCCCCCCGAGGCAACACATCCCCGCCATGCCGAAAAAATCCCCAAGCCCAAGGCTGAATCATGCCTCGCCCCTCCCCCTGGGCCCTCTCCTGCCGTGTCCGCGGACCGGCTGAGAATCACCCAATCCGCCATCTCCCGACTTCCACTCGATCCGAGACTTCAGCCTGTGGGGAAATTCCCCGACAGGCCCGCCTCCGTTTTTCCCTCGCGCCGTTCAGCCACAAGCCCCCTGTCCGGCGCGGTGTCCCCATCGAGAGTCGGGGTGTGAACAAACCCTCGCCGCGCATGGGAATCGCGCGCCTTCTCATCGCCGCATTCGCCCTCCTCGGAACGGCGGCCGCCCAGACTTCCGCGAAGTTCGCATGGAACCCGAATCCGGAAACCGGCATCGCCGGATACAAACTGCACCTCGGCACCACATCCGGCGCGCTGGGCGATGTCCGCTCCGTCGGCAAAACAAGCGGCGCCGAGATCACCGGCCTCGCCCATTCCACCACCTACTACGCCGCCATCAGCGCCGTGAACGACGCTGGCCTGGAAAGCCCCCTGTCCGGCCAGATCACTTTCACCACCGCGCCCGCACCGGTGCCGGACATCGCCGTGACCTCCCCCGGTGGTGTGAATCTCTCCGGCAACTCCTCGCCCGTTTCATTCGGCTCCGTCGCCATCGGCGGAGCGGGCCCGGAATTTCCGTTCGGCGTCTCGAACGCCGGCACGGCGGATCTCACCGGACTGGCATACTCCATCAGCGGTAAGCACGCGGCGGATTTCAAACTGACAGCCACCGGTTCCTCCATTCTCATCCCCGGTTCGTCCGCCGGATTCTCCATCGTTTTCACGCCATCCGCCGAAGGCCCCCGCAGCGCCACCCTCGCCATTTCCAGCAATGATCCGGAAGACAACCCGTTTCTCATCCCGCTGGGCGGAGTCGGCACGGTGGAGTCCGTCACCCCCCTGCCCGCCATTTCGGTCGGCCTTGCGGGCGGGGCCGCCATGAATCACGGCAGCGCCGCGTTTTCCTTTGGCGCCAGAGACCTGCTTGCCGCATCCGCAAGCCAGTCGTTCACGATCACCAGTTCGGGAAACACGAGCCTCGGCTCGCTGGCGCTGTCTCTAACAGGCACCCACGCGTCCGATTTCACCGTATCCGCCCTTCCGGTTTCCAGCCTGGCCATCGGAGCAAGCACCGGTTTCACGGTTTCCTTCAAACCCGCGGCCATCGGGGCAAAAACGGCCACCCTGCGAATCCTAAGCTCGGATCCCGCGCGCAGCCCCTTCGACATCGCCCTGGCCGGCACCGGAACCGCCGCACCCGGAATAGCGGTCGAACGCCCCAACGGCACCGCCCTGACAGGCGGCGTGTCTTTCGGCTCCCTCAACCTCGGCGGCACGGAAGCGTCCAACGGCTTTGTCATCCGCAGCACCGGCAGCGCCAGCCTCACCGGACTCTCGCTCAGCCTCGCCGGATCCCATCCCGGGGACTTCAGCTTCACCGCCATCCCCGCCACCATCAGCCCCGGCGGAAACGCCTCGTTCAGCGTCATCTTCAAGCCACTCGCCGCCGGTTCACGCGGCGCCATCCTGCGCATCTCCAGCAACGACGAAAGCAAGAACCCCTTCGACATCACGCTCACCGGCACCGGTGTGGCCGTCCCGGAAATCGATGTGGTACGCTCCGACGGCTCCGCTCTAACAGGCGGAGTCTCGGCCATCGCATTCGGATCGCAAAACCTCGGCGGCCCGGGAGTGTCAAATGGCTTCGTCATCCGCAGCACCGGCAGCGCCAGCCTCACCGGCCTATCGCTCAGCCTCGCCGGTTCCCATCCCGGAGACTTCACATTCACCACCATCCCCGCCACCGTCAGCCCCGGTGGAAACGCCTCGTTCAGCGTCACCTTCAAGCCGCTCGCCGCCGGGTCGCGCGGCGCCATCCTGCGAATCGCCAGCAACGATACGGACGAAAACCCATTTGATATCTCACTCAACGGCACCGGTGTGGCCGTGCCGGAAATCGATGTGGTACGCTCCGACGGCTCCGCTCTAACCGACGGAGTCTCGGCCATCGCATTCGGATCGCAAAACCTCGGCGGCGCGGGAGTGTCAAATGGCTTCGTCATCCGCAGCACCGGCAGCGCCAGCCTCACCGGCCTATCGCTCAGCCTCGCCGGTTCCCATCCCGGAGACTTCACATTCACCACCATCCCCGCCACCGTCAGCCCCGGTGGAAACGCCTCGTTCAGCGTCACCTTCAAGCCGCTCGCCGCCGGGTCGCGCGGCGCCATCCTGCGAATCGCCAGCAACGATACGGACGAAAACCCATTTGATATCTCACTCAACGGCACCGGTGTGGCCGTGCCGGAAATCGCCGTCGCCAATCAGGCGGGCTTCGACCTCAAATCGGGCGTTTCGGCCGTCGGCTTCAACAGTCAGGAACTGGGTTCCGCCGGAGAAACACTCTCCTTCACCATCAGCAACACCGGCTCGGCCATCCTCAGCGGCGTCCGGGTTTCCCTGACAGGATCCCATCCGGCGGATTTCGGCATCACCACCCAGCCCTCCCCATCCATTGCGCCGGGAGGCGCGTCCGTCTTCTCCGTGACCTTCCTTCCGCTCGCCGCGGGCAGCCGCTCGGCCGAACTGCGGATCGCCGGCAACGATACCGATGAAAACCCGTTCATCATCGCCCTCGCCGGAAACGCCACCGCCACTCCGGACATCGAGATCACACTCGATGACGGCACCACCGATCCGCTGGTCAGGGGCCAACTCGACATCGGAGCCATGGACCTGGGAGCCCCGCCCATCGAACGGCAAATCCTCATCCACAACCGCGGCACCGGCCCGCTGCAAAACCTCTCGCTGCGGCTCGCGGGGCCGCACGCCGCGGACTTCAGGCTCTCCAGCCTTGCCTCGTCCGCCATCGCCCCGGGTGCGAATCTGCCGCTGGCCGTCCGCTTCGAGCCGCGGGCAGGCGGACAACGCTCCGCCGTTCTAACCGTTTCCAGCAACGATCCGGACGAAGCCACCCTCGGAATCCCCTTGTCAGGACTGGCTCTCACCCACCCGCGGATCGATGTCTCCGAACCGCAGCTCGGGACCATCATCCATGGAAGCTCCACGCTCCGCTTTGGCGGCTCCGCCGCCGGCGCTTCCGGCGCCACGAAGACCCTGACCATCCGCAATACCGGCAATGGCCCGCTCAGCCGCCTGAAGGTCGTTGTCGAAGGTCCGAACGCCCGTGATTTCCGCATCGCCGCGCCACTTCCCGGCACCATTGCTCCCGGTGGCAGGGCCACTGTCCGCATCGGCTTCTCCCCGCTCGCCGCCGGCGGCCGCGGGGCCACCCTGCGCATCACCAGCAATGACGCCTCCAAGGGCGCCATCGCCATCCCGCTCAACGGGACCGGCATCGCCACCCCGCGCATCGAGGTCAGGATGGCTGGTCACGGAGCGCTCCGTGACGGTTCTTCGGTCGTCACCTTCGCCACCTCCGGACGCAAGGCCAAACGCACCTTCACCATCGTCAATCGCGGCAGCGCCCCGCTGGCAGGCATTGATCCGCAGGTGTCCGGCACGCACAGGGCCGACTTCAGGCTCACCCGCCCGGGTGCCAATACCCTCGCTCCCGGCAAGAGCATGACATTCCGCATCGACTTCAATCCAAAGGGCGGCGGCATCCGCTGGGCCGCCCTGCGCATCACCAGCAACGATCCCTCCGTGCGCGTGTTCGATGTCGTCCTCACAGGCGGCAGGGGCCAGATGAAAAAATCCAAATCCAAGGCCGCCTCAAGGAAAGCGGAGGTCACCAGGGCCGCGAAACCACGCGTCGTCGCATCGACCGTTGTCGTCGGCGGACAGCGCTACCGCTGCCTCACCATCGCGAAATCCCGGGGGGATTCCGTCCGCCTTTCCGACATCCAGGTTTCCGGAAACCTCATCGATTGGAAAAGCGGCCGCCGCCACCTCACGGTCATCGCCAACAGCGCCACCCTCCTGAAAGTCCGCGACAAGCTCCCCCTCCCGCGGGGAGGCAAACGCCACATCCGCCTGAGGCCGTCCGCCCTGAGATGACCGGCATCGCGCCGGATGATATATGATAACTCAGCCTCGCGCGTCGCCGTGCCATCGCCAGCCCGGATGTTTCACATATCCCAGCGCCTCCTCGCTGCGGATCCCCTTGCGCGCCTCCTCCACGAATCCCCGCTTGTGCCGCTCCCACCTGTCCAGGTCGGCCCGTGAGGTCTTGTCGCGCTTCCTGTAGGGCACCTGATTGCCCACCATCATCACGAGGAATCCCTCCAGACCGAAATCGTTCTCGGTCCGGGGCAGACGGTAGCGGCAGAAACCGGTGGGTCCGTTTTCCTGATAGAAATCGATGAAATCCGCCACGCCGGAAACATCGGTTTCCTCGCGCGCCCTCCGCCAGAACGGGGTTTGCAGCATGCCGTTGAACTTGTAGTGCAGGGAGAGGAAATGCCGGATGTCCTCCCAGGCGCCCGCCGTGATGTCGTTGTAGAGGTCCCGCATCGTGTTGGTGGGTTCCAGCGCGCTGTGCCGGAGAAAGTCCACCAGCGTCTGCGCATGGGAGCAGAGGATCATGATCGCGGTGGACTCCAGCGGCTCGACAAAGCCTCCGGCGTTGCCAAACGCCACAACATTTCCGACCCACTGACGCCGGTGGTATCCCGAGCGGAAATTCACGATCCTCGGCTCCACCTTCGCCCGCGGATTCTTGCGCCGGAACTCGTCCGCCGCCTCATCGTCGGAGATATGGTCCGGGCAATACACATATCCCCGGTTGATGAGACGCTCGTGATCGATCCGCCACGCCCAGCCGCTGTCCATCGTTTCAGCCGTGGTATAGGGCAGGATCGGCTCATCCGGACCGCGCTCCCATCCGCCGATAACCGCCTTGCTGCAGAAAAGCGATTTGTCGAAACCGACCCACGGCTCCTCCAGGGTCTTGCCCAGCAACTCGCTGCGAAATCCACTCGCATCAATGAAAAGGTCCGCCGCCAGCCGACGCCCGTCCTCCAGGTGAACGGCCGCGATTCCGTCCGGACCGCGCTCGCCCGAGGTGACCTTGCCGTCTGTCACTTCCACACCTTCCTCTTTGGCCACGATTTCCAGGATCTCGATGAATTTCTTGTTCTCAATGTGGAACGCGTGCCATGGATGGATATCCGGACTGCCGTCGCTTTGCCGGGGAAACGCCATGTCCTGCCTCATCAGCGCGCCGGGAAGGCTGGCGTTGGAGAAGTCATCGTCGCAATAGAATCCGGTGGGCCGCTCGAGATCGCCGTAATGGGAGTCGAGCTGCAGGTTGAAGGTGTAGTCAAAGCGGCCGCGGGATCCCCAGAGGAAACGGATGCCGAGCTTCCAGGTCGGCTCGGCCAATTCATAGAAGCGTTTGCGCGAAATGCCGAGATACTCGAACAGGTGCCGGGGGAAATTCGGCGTGGTACTCTCCCCCACCCCGATCACACCGATCGAGGGACTGCGCACCACCAGCACGCGAAGTTGGGGGATTTTGCGCTTGAGCGAGATCGCCGCAATGAAACCGGCGCTGCCGCCGCCAAGGACAAGGGTGTTTTGTATCATGGGTTTCCACCGTACTACTCCCTCCCTGCCGCGGGACGCAAGATCCATGCGCGGTTTCCGGAAATTTCCTGCAAACCCGCACCGGACACGCCTCAAAGAAACGGATTCCGCCCACGCTCACTCCCCAAACCGGTGGCCGGGCCGTGGCCGGGCAGCAGAATGGTCTCCCCCGCCAGGCCGGATACCGCTTCACGGATCTTCACGAGCGCCGTCCGGTAAACCTCCGGTGCGGGACAACCGCCGATCGATCCCGCGAAGATCGCATCTCCGGTGACCAGCAGCGGATAGCCCAGCCCCTCCACATGAAACCCGAGCGCGGGCGTGGCATGCCCCGCGAGATCGCAGGCCCTCACCCTCAGCGCTCCGGATTCCACCGCATCGCCGGGAGCCATCGCCATCGTTCCCGCGATCCCCGCCGCATGGACCGGGATGCCGCCATCCAACAGAATGGACAGCGCCCCGATGTGATCGCGGTGGGCGTGGGTGATGAACACCCTGTCGGGCATCCGTCCCGCCGCACGCATCACCGCGTCGATCAGATCGGACGGCTCGAAACCGGCGTCGAACAGAATCGTTTCGCCCGCCTGACGGACAAGCCACGCGTTCACCCGCTCGCCGCCGAATGGCAGATCCAGGCGGTGGATTCCCGCAGGCGGCGCGACCCTTGGCTCGTAGCGCTCATGGGTGGCGAAGGCCTCCGGATTGAGCCCCAGCACCGGCGCGAGACTCGCCGCCGTTTCCGCGCGAAATGTGCCGCGGAGAAACGCGAGGACATCCACCTCGGCAAGACCCGCCCTCGCGGCGGCCTCGGACGGGGCGAGGCCATGGCCGGCGAGGGCCTTCTTCAGAACGTGGGTGAAGTCATCCTCCAGCATCGCGCGGCGGGCTTGCCTGTTGGACACCGCGCCGGCTCACCGCAGGCGATAGTAGCCGTCCGGATTGTAGAGGAAATACACATCCTTGGGCTCAAGCCGGGGCAACCAGGCGAAGGGCTTGCCGTTGGCGTCGATCTCCTCGGCCAGCGTCGCGGTTTTCGGGGCGGGCGGCGCACCCGATGGCGCGTCCGGGTCCTTGATCACGGAGGTCTCGTCGATGCCCTTCACAATGTGGTTCACCCACTTGAGTTTCTGCGCCTCGGTGGCGAACTCGGTCCAGTCGCCGCTCGAACTGCTCTCATACATCCTCTTGACGAAGTTCTCGGCGGAAACCCCCATCTTCTCGGCTATCGGCGAGCCAAGGCGGGCCCACCAGCGCTGGCTCTCCTCGTGAAGTTCACGTTGCTGGGTCAGGTTGAGCTGGCCGAATGCCATCGAGCTGATCTGATGGTGGAGAATCACCGCGTTCGGATAGGCGTAGGACTCCTCGGCCAGCGTGGTGATCCCGGCGGCCATCGAGGCGGCGAAGGATTTCACCACCACGTGCACCGGCGCGTCGCTGGACTCCATCGCCTTGAGAATGCGGTAACCGGCCATCACCGAACCGCCGGGACTGGAATCGATCACGATGAAGATGGGCAGTTCGCGGTCCTTGTTGTTCCAATACTGGATGCGGCTGGTGACGAAATCCGCCGTGTTGGGAGTGATCATGCCGTTGAGCGGGATGCGGCGGTCGGACACCACCAGGATGCCGTCCTCACGCAGGGGCCGCTTCAGGTAAACCGGTTTGAAATCGGCGTAAACCTCGCGCTTGTCCTGCGCCTCGATGCGCGCGATCTCGTTCTGCAGCCGCGTGATCTCGATCGATGCCTCGGTTTGCACCGCCTTCAGATCGTTGGTGAGTTTCTCGGCACGCGCCTTGGCCACCTCGTTTTCCTGGAGATAGCGGTCCTTCTCGGCATCGAGCTTCGCCAGTTCCTCCCGCAGGGCCGCCTGGCGCTTCGCCGCCTCGAAGGCCTGCTTCTCCGTGATCAGCTCCCGCTCCATCTTGAGGCGGGTGATCTCGGCGCGCATGGCGTTGGTCTCCTTGGTCAGACGCTCGGCCTCCAGCTTGTTCTCGGTGGCCAGCGCCTCCTGCTCCTTGCGCTTCGCGTCCAGCGCGGCATCGGCATCCGATTTCGGTACTTCGGGCTTTGCCGCTTCGGCCGCCTCGGCGACTTTCGGCGCCTCCACGGGTTCCTTGGCGACGAGGGGGGCGCCCAGCGCGAGGCCGAGCACAAACGAGGGGGCGAGCAATGGTTTCATGGTTCCCCGTTCAAACGGTGCGAACCCGCCGAATTGTGCAGGAAATTGTTCTCAATTTCCCGATCCCGCACCTTTGGCTTTCGCCCGCAAACCGATGAAAACCATGGCCCCCGCAAACAGCAGGAAAACACTCGCCGCCACCCCCATCACCAGAAACAGCCGGCCGCTCGCCGCGTCCACCTGATCCTTCCCGATCACATCCGCAGGCACCTCCCCGGGCACCTTGGCGAAAACCACACGGCCGTCCGCCACCCCCACACGGGTCAGCCTGGCCATCGCCGGGCCGATCTCCGGATCGGTCAGGTAGCGTTCGGTGATCCGGTAGGGCGACATCTGCCCGATGAACTCCTGCGGCACACTCGCCCCCGGCACCTCCAGATCCTCGATGCGCAGCACCACCTCGCGCTTCAGCAGCGCCGGCTCCGCCGCCAGCGTGCCATTCAGATAGCGCGGATCCGAGGTCACCATCCCCGCCTCGCCCTCGCGGGTGAACCGCGGCTTGCCGTTCAGTGGAAACGAAATGGCGATCCGCAGCTTCCCGTCATCCGCCGTCAGCACGCGGAAAGTGCCGCGCAGATCCTTGAGCGGCTCATAAGCCGCGATCGCCAGATTCAGCTCCTCCGGCGTCAATGCCAGCGAAGCCTCTCCCTCGCCCGCCAACTGCTGGCGGAACACCTCGATCCTCTCCGCCAGATCATTCAACTCGTCTTCCCTGTCCTCCACCAGCGCCACCTCCACCGCCTCGGGCTTCTCACCCGTGAACTTCGCGATCTCATTGAACTGCCTGAACAGCGTGAAAACCGAAAACACCACCAGGAAAACCATCACCAGCAAGGCGGTGACGAGAATCGCGCACCCGGCGAAGGGCGACTTCGCGCTGGTTCCGGTGTCCGCCTTTCCGGCACTCATGGCGTGGACCTGTCGTCCGGGTTCCCCTTCTCCCGCACATCGTCGGATACCGACTCCTCCGGCCCCCTGTCCGCCGGAATGCCGGAAACCTCCGCCTCGGTTGCCAGATCCGGCGGCTCGTAGTCCGCCGTCCATCCGTCGTCCCCGGAGCCGGGTTTCGCCTCGGAATCGACCGCATGATCGTCATGCCACGGGTCCGGCGAGGACTCTCCATAGGTCTCGGTGCCGGCCGCTCCCTGCAACAACAGCCGCTCCTCACGCTCGCGGGCCTCGCGCTCTTCCTCCATCCGGTTTTTCCGGCGGTCAAACCACGCCAGCCAGATGCATATCTCATACAGAACGATCATCGGGGCCGCCATCAGCAGCAGTGTGAAAACGTCCGGTGTCGGCGTGAGAATCGCCGCCGCCACGAAGATCGCCACGATCGCGTATGACCGCGTGTTCGACATCGTCTCGTAGCTCAGCAGACCCAGTTTCACCAGCACCATCACCACCACCGGCAGCTCGAAGGACAGGCCGAACAGCAGCGTGAACTGGGTCGCGAACGAAATGTATTCGCCGATCCGCCAGTCATTGGAAACCCCCAGGCTGCCGCTCCATTCGTAGAAGAACATCAGGGCGCGCGGCAACACCCCGTAGTAGGCGAACAGCACACCGGCCAGAAACAGCCCGAAACCCACCGCCATCGCCGGCCACATCACCTTCCTCTCGTGGACGTGCAGCCCCGGCAGCACAAACTGCAGCACATACATCAGCAGCAGCGGAAACGCCAGGATGATGCCCGCGAAAAACGACAGCTTCATCGACAGCATGAAAGTCTCCGTGGGCTTCAGCGCGGACATCAGCTTCAGGTTCCCCCGGCTGTCCAGCTCCGGGCTCGGGGCCGTTTTCACCAACAGCTTCACCTGCTTGCGGAGATCCTCCCCAAGATCCAGCCCCTTGAGAAACCCGTCCCTATTCTCCTCCGGCAGCGCCAGCGCCGCCCTCAGAAGCCCCACGGACCGCGCGTGAAACACCAGGTCCGCGTCCGGGTGGAACTGATAGAAAACCACCCGCTGCTCCGCCTCCAACCCTCCCGCCGCATGCTCGAGAACTTTCGCCTTCTCCCACGTCTCCACATCCAGCGGCTTCTCGGCGCCGTCACTCGTCTTCGGCAGCTTGGCGTCCAGTTGGTTGATCCATACCTGCTCCACCGGCCGCCTCAGCACCTCCATCAACCGCTTCTGGAAGGTGAAACACACGATCATCGAGACCAGCAGCGTGATCACGATCCGCGTGATCATCACCCGCAGATCCTCAAGGTGTTCGAGGAACGGTTTCTCGTGGTCCGGATGGGCCTTCTCCCGGAGTTGGATGACTTTTTTCAGCAAATACATGCCTGGCGGGGCGGGATTCAAGCCACCCCCGCCCCATACCGCAAGGGCGGATGTGAGACCTGCGGAAATTCGGGCGTTGCGACCGGAGGACGGATGTTCCACCGTCGCGCACCCCAAGACGCACCATCATGCTGGACACCCATTCACTGCTTTCCGACTTCCCCATCCTTGATTACTCGATCAACGGCCGCAGGCTCGTCTATCTCGACAACGCCGCCACCACCCAGAAACCGATGGCCGTCCTGCTCGCCTCCCGCCACTACTACGAGGCCGTCAACTCCAACATCCACCGCGGCACCCACCACCTCGCCCGCCGCGCCACCGAGTCCTTCGAAAAAGCCCGCCAACGCGTCGCCCGCTTCCTCAACGCCCCAGACACCCCGGAGGAAATCATTTTCACCTCCGGCACCACCGCCGGCATCAACCTCGTCGCAAACGTCCTCGCCCTCTCCGGCAAACTCTCCCCTGGCGACGAAATCCTCGTTTCCACCCTCGAACACCACTCGAACATCGTCCCCTGGCAGATGCTTTGCGAGCGCACCGGAGCCACACTCAGGGTCATCCCCTGCCACGAAGACGGCACCCTCGACCAGGAAGCCTTCCGCCAGCTCCTCGGCGGACGGGTCAGAATCCTCGCCGTCAACTGGATCTCCAACGCCTTCGGAACCGTCAACCCGGTGCGCGAAATGACCCGCGCCGCCAAGGACGCCGGGGCCATCGTCGTCATCGACGCCGCCCAATCCGCCGCCCACCTCCCCACCGATGTCCGCGACCTCGGGGCCGACTTCCTCGCCTTCTCCGGCCACAAACTCTACGCCCCCACCGGCATCGGCGTCCTCTGGGCACGCCGCGCGCTCCTGGACGAACTCCCCCCCTGGCAAGGCGGCGGCGAAATGATCAGGGAAGTCACCTTCGCCAAAACCACCTACAACGATCCCCCCTTCAAATACGAGGCCGGCACCCCGAACATCGAGGGAGCCATCGCCCTCGCCGCCGCCATCGACTACGTGGAGGGTCTCGGCATCGAGGCCATCCACCGCCACGAAACGGATCTCATCCGCGCCGCCGCACAAGACCTCTCCTCCATCCCCGGCATCCGCCTCCACGGCCCGGATGACCGCTCCGGATCGCTCTCATTCAACATCGACGGCATCCACCACTACGACCTCGGCACCCTCATCGACCAAATGGGCGTCGCCGTCCGTACCGGCCACCACTGCTGCCAACCCCTCATGGCCCGCTTCGGCATCACCGGCACCATCCGCGCCTCCTTCGCCCTCTACAACACCCCACAGGATGTCGAAGCCCTCGTCGAAGCCGTCACCAAGGCCTCCTCCATGCTCCGATAAGCCCCAATTCACACCTTTTCACCTGACATCCCCCGCTTCCCCCTATTAACCTCACTCAAGTCGCGGGAATCAAACCACCGACCAAGGGCGGCAGCGTCTCCAGTGGGAGCGTTCGCGTGGCCGCATTCGTGGGAATGCGAAGCAAGGCCAGAATTCGAATATAATTCAACCGCAAAGAACCCAAAGATCGCAAAAAACCAAATTTTCCTGCGCTCTTTGCTCTCTCTGCCGTTCATCCCCTTCTTCAGCCCCGCCGTCCTCTAATCGCCGCCCCCACCCCAAACGCGCATCAGTCCACGGTTCACCGTGCGGAGTGCCCCCATCCTGGAGCCATAACCCGGCAAAGCGGTTCCCCAACCGCCTCCGACTTCCGACCTACAACCGATCCAGCGGGCTCTCAACCCTCAACCCATTCGCTCCCACCGCCACGTGCAGGTAAATCTCCGTTGTCGTTATCTCCCCGTGCCCCATCAACTCCTGGATCTTCCGAAGATCCGTGCCTCCTTCCAGAAGATGCGTCGCAAACGAATGCCGCAACGCATGGCTTGTCACCCGCTTGTCGATTCCCACTTCCGTCGCCGCACGTTTGATCGCCTCATTGTAAACCTTCCCCGGCAAATGATGCCGCCGCCGGGTCCCATCCTCCGGATCCACCGAAACCTGCCGCGCGGGAAACAACCAAAACCACTCGAAACTCTCCGCCGCCCGCCGGAACTTCCAACCCAGCGCTCCCGGGATCCACACTCCCGCCAAGCCCACATCGCGGTCTTTTCTCCACATCTCACGCGCCCGCTCCACCTGCCCGGCCAACTCCTCGCGCAGGCTCTTCGGCAGCACCGTCACCCGATCCTTGTCACCCTTGCCCCCGCGCACCGTCACCGTGCCTCGCCCCAAATCCACGTCCTTGACCCGCATCCGCACCAGTTCCGACAAGCGCAGCCCGGCGCCATATTGCAACCGCGCCGCCAGCCCGTAACATCCCTTGGCCTCATCCAGCTTCCCAAACACCTTCTGCGTCTCATCCTTGGACATCACCACCGGCACCCGTGCCCCGGTCCTGCGCAGCTTCACCCCGAAAACCGGATCCTCCACCCCGCACACATGCTTGAAAAAGAACGCCAGCGCGTTGAGCGCCTGCTTTTGCGTGGAATACGCGCAATCCTCGTCATCCACCACGGATGTCAGAAACGCCGTTGCCGTCTCCACCAGCATCACCTTTCCCGCTTCGCCAGCAAACACCGCGAACCGCGCCGCCCACGCCCCGTAGCACTGCTTGGTGCGCCGCGCCAGGCCTCGTCGCGAACCCGCCGCACCCACCGCCGCCCGCACCCGCTCCGCCAGACTGCGATGATCCGCCCCCGCCTCCTCGCAAGCCGCCAGCCATCTCAAATACCACTGGATCGCCGCCGTCCACTGCTCCAACTGCCAACGCTCCCGATTCCGTTCGGAACCAATGACCTCCATCCTCCAGAAAACCTTCGCCGCTTCCCGGCCAGCCTCCAGACCGTAGCGCATCCGGAAACTCTCGAACCATTCCAAAACCAGCGCAAACCCCGCACGATCCTTCTCCGAAAGCCCGCGGAAACCGGCCAGATCCTTTCTCCAGCACCAGCGCGTTTTCCTTGGCGCGGCCATCGTTTTTGTCGCGATCATGGCTCCTAAAATACCCCCCCCTTGCGGAGATGTCAATAAAAAACTGTTCTTGTGAACACTTTTCGTCTGGCTCCGAATCCCCCCTCCCCGCAGCCCCTTCCGAATATCAGCCAAAGCAACCCAGCCCCGCCAAGCCCGCGAGACAGCACCGGATATACGCACCCCGCCCCGAGAAATTCCTTGCAACTTCAGGGATCGCAGCCACCATCCACCCATCAGGATGACCCTGCGGATATCACCTCGGGAGATCCTACGAATAAAATCTGTTCTGCCAAGAATTCCAGTGCGAACCCTGATTCACATTCTTAGATCCGTCAGCTATATGACACTGCTGCCGTATCTCGCATCGGCGATGAGCGCATCGTTCGCGACGTGTATGCCAGGTGACTCGTTTTCAGGTGTCGTGCTGGCCGGCCTCACGTTCTTAATTATCATCGGATACAGCAACACTTTGGCCCAGAAGAGTCCGGATCCAGTAGATTCGACGTTCTGGATTTCAACCATCATATTTTACATCGCTTGTTCGAGCTTGGTCGTCATCCGGAGCTTTGATGGATTTTCCGCGAGTCTGGAGCGTAGTTTCACCAGTTTTCGAGATGCCTTTATTCCCCATTATGAGCCTTACCTTGCATTGAGTGGGATTGGCGGACTTTCGTTCGTGGCGTTGGCGATTTGGATGCCAGTTGCCTCTATTTTATCCCTGATCGTCTTTGCGAACTTATTGTGCCAGCGGCGCAATGTCGCGCATAGAAGCAAAGAGGCAGAACAAGTCATGACTCCTAACGGACCATAAGCTTTGCAATTTCACTTCAATCTCTCCTCAATCGCGTCCGTAGGAGCACATCAAACGTTCGGTAAAATCTGAAACACATGAAGACAATTCGAATCCTTTCACTTTCCTTCCTCGCGCTGACTTTGGCAACAGGTCACGTTGGTGCTCAATCCACAGACAAAACAATTACGTCGGCGATTGGAGGGGCATCATCCGGGATCAAGTCTCTTTGGAAGTCGACACCTCAGAAGATGGCACCAGCGGTTGAATCTGGTGATGCGAGATTTTGTGGAATCGCGCCTGATGGAAATTTTCTGTTCCAGCTCTTACATGGCGAAGGTGGTCCAGAGAAGGTTCGACGCACCTTTGTAGTTCTGGATTCAAAGAATGGGGCGACGCTTCAAGTCCTAGGGACGGAGCCTCCCACAGAGGGAACGGTGGAATGGACATCCGAGTCGAGGTGGCTTCCTGACGGGAGGTTTCTTGACGTAGGACATACATTTATACAAGCGAGCAAGCGAGCGGGCATTCGCTTCAGGGTAATAGACACAGCCGTTGGGAAAGTCACCGAGCGATTGATTGCCTTTGACAATCCATCTCAAGATGGCCTGTCAAACAGACCTGTAGGATGGATAGGCATGATGACTACCGCAACTCGAATGACGGGCGACGTATTTCGACTGCGGAACAACGCTTTTCTTGCAGAACTCGATTCTAGCTCGCTGAAGACGAAAAGATTTTTGGAGGCACCTAGTCAAGGCAGAGTCCTGATCGACACTCCTTTGAAGAATGGTTGCACTTGGCATTTTCAGTCAGGAGCCGCGAGCCAGTCAGATAAAGTGATGTATACCCAATTTGGTGCTGCTCCGAAAGAAGTGTCTCTGGAGGAATCAAAGAAACTGCACGAAGATCAGATAATCTCCGAAGTCACGCATCCTCGCACCGCAGATCCGGTAGTTCTGGAGTCGTCGCAAGTTGAGTCGAAGATAGAAATCAAATTAACCGATTCCAAGTCCATTGAGGCTGATATTGGGAGAGATAACTCCGAGGCTACCGCAAAAGCAATCAAATGCGGTGAGTATCTAATTATCGAGGTGCGCACCAAGCTAACCGAATCTGGAAGCAAGCAGATTGGCCACATGGTCTTTTCGCTAGACCAGCGCTGATTGTTTGTTAGAATATATCAAGTTGACAGCATCGACGCATGTATTGCAGCGTATAAATGCAAGAACCGAACAAGCCGCGTCAGGCAACCGGCGATAACGTCTTTCCTGAAATCGGCGCTTGAACCCGCCGGTGCCTGCGCTCTACGTTAGCCCAAAAAATAGAAGACGAAACAACAAACCTTTGACACCATGATCCTCAATCTTTCCTCCAGCCAGCGAACCTCCCTGTTCCTCTTGCAATGGCACACATGGAAGAGCGCAATCCAAATTACGGTATCTCTATTGGGTTTCCTACCCTTTCTTCTTCATGCGGATCAGGAAGGAGATTTTACTTACTCGATCAAGGATAAAGAAGTCACTATCACTGGATACACCGGAAAAGGTGGCCCGGTGGCAATCCCTGAAAAGATCGCTGGCTTACCGGTCCGAACCATTGCCAAATCACACACAAAAGCCCCGGTCTCCAGCGTCAGAATCCCATCCAGTATTGTGAAAATCGATGCTGACCTTCTGTGGTACGACATAGAGGCGTTCACCGTAGACCCGGCCAATCCAACTTTCACCAGTATTGACGGCGTCCTTTTCGACAAAAAGGGTACCACCCTGATCCACTTCCCAAAAGGCAAAGCAGGAATTTACTCCGTGCCCAAAGGCACAATTAAAATTGAAAAAAGAGCGTTTTCTATTTGTCCAAAACTGACCAGAGTCATCATTCCACCGGGACTCGGCACAATAGAGCCTCTGACATTTTATTTGTGTGGGAGATTGGAAAGTGTCACACTCCCTTCCGGTCTAACTACCATTTCCGCAACTGCGTTTCGCGATTGCGTGGCGCTAACCAGTGTTACATTCCCGGATAGCCTGACCAGCATCGAGCAACTCGCTTTCGCTGGATGCGAGAAACTATCCACCATCACTCTCCCACCCAACCTCAACAAGATTGAACGCGATGCGTTCTCCGTCTGTAAGAGTTTGGCCAGCGCTATTTTCCAAGGCAATGCCCCACCAGAGATGAGCAAAGAAAGTGTCTTCAATCACACAGCCCCTAACTTCACCATCCGCTACTACAAAGGAGCCACCGGCTTCACCACGCCCGAATGGCACGGATACAAAACGGTCGAAGTCGATCCAACTACCGAACTTTTTGACTGGACAAGCAATGACGGTAAAATTCTCGAAGCCAAATTCCAGAAGCTAGACGGCGAGGTGGTCGTTGTGCGAACTGACGACGGAAAGGAGCACAAGATTCCGTTCAACCGCCTTTCCCCCGCCAGTGTCGCTCAAGCCAAGATGTTCGGCGGTGCGAACTGAACCACACAACCAATGGCTAACAAGGGCTAACAAGCCGCGCCATGCAACCCCTACCAGCCGTTCAGTTTCGATGATTTTTCGTGACTACAACCTCAACCCCGTGATCGACGTGAGCCCCCGCTGGTAGAGGTGCATGCGCTCTACGTTAGGCAAAGAAATTCAAAGCCCCGCGCTTTCCCATCGCTAGATCTCAATTCACCCGTTACAACCACCACCACAACACAATGGCAACCGTCCCCAAGAAAGTAGCAGAGCGTATCACCG
>CAZKQK010000064.1:0-28071 GCA_964554865.1 uncultured Luteolibacter sp.
GGGCGCGGGAGCGTTTCGGGCCGAAGCGGAGGGACGGCGCAAGGAAGCTGCGGGGTAGCGCGGGTGCGGCCGCCGGGTTGTTGTGGAGTTTGCGGGACTTGCGGCGGGATTGACCTCGATACCTGTCCAATCAAGGGAACGCTGGCGATCAGAGACCCAGAGTGGCGGTTGGTGGTGAGCCGGGGTCCGCAGGGGAGCAGTCAGCCTTTCCCGCTGCGATTCACTTCGTTTTTCCGGATAACACGCCATCACGTAGTTCACCTGTGACGAAACCGTGGCATGATCGGGCTGTCGGCGGCCATGGATGTGCCGTTTCTCCCCCCCCCAGACACCCCCTCGATGACGACGATCCGCCGCCAGACCGTGAGCGTTCACGGCCGAACCCGGGCCATTCGGCCTGGCTCCGCCCGATGGGCCGGAGAGCGTGCCGCCGTATTGGGAAAGGTGCCTGAAAAGACGGGACCGGAGAATCCGCGGAGCATCCGGAATCCGTCTGAAGAGCCCCATATCCTGATGAACTGAAGCACGCCTATTGTCCTTGTCATTGCGGGTGGTGGTGCCTACGAAGCCGCCTCCCCCGGCCATCTCCCCCCCGAGTTGCCTCTCGCAATGATCCGCTGGCATGAAACGCGCTTTTTACACCTTGACCGAACCGCCCCGAATTGGTTTTAGTGCGATGCAGCGCTGAATGACCAAGGGCGGCAGCGTTTGAATCTCCCCCCAATCGACCGTTTTTGAAAAAAGCACTGAAATCCGCACTGATTCCGCTCATGAAACATTGAAACGCCGAGCCTCCCCAGCCCGGTTCCTTTTCCGTCCCCACCCCCCACCCCCCGATCCCCCCAGATGACAACCGCTGTTGAAAAGCAGGCTGGTCCCCGCGTTGATGACACGCAGGGCCGGACCCACACCCATCCATCGTCCACCCGCCGGCGGAGCCGCGACCTGAGAAGGTCCGGGCGTTTCGCCGCGTCCGCGGGTCTTCCGAGTCACGCGCCGAGGCATTTGAGTTGCGCGGCGTCGGTTCCGTTCTGGAAGCGCCTGCTCGACGTTTCCTGCATCCTCCTGAGCCTGCCGCTGACCCTTCCGCTAATGCTGGCGGTGGCGATGTGGGTGAAGTTCGTTTCGCGCGGTCCCGCGCTGTTCAAGCAGGAGCGGATCGGCCGCAACGGCCGTCCCTTCACGCTCTACAAGTTCCGCAGCATGAGACTGGATGCGGATACCGGCAGGCATTTCCGGCACTTCAGGAATCTGGTCCGCAGCGACACCCCGATGGTGAAGCTGGACCTGCTGTGCGACTCCCGGCTGATTCCCGGCGGTTGTTTCCTGCGATCGGCGGGGCTCGACGAGCTGCCGCAGTTGTTCAACGTCCTGCGCGGTGAAATGAGTCTGGTGGGGCCGCGTCCCTGCCTGCCGGAGGAGTTCCGGTTTTTCACTCCCGCGCAACGGGTGCGCTTCGAGGCGCTTCCCGGCCTGACCGGTCTGTGGCAGGTCGAGGGCAAGGGGGTTTCCACCTTCAGCGAGATGAATTCGATGGATGCCGCCTATGTCCGTCTCAGTTCGGTTCCGCTGGATCTGCGCCTGATGGTCCGCACGCCCTTCGCGCTTCTCCGCCAGCTCCGCGAGGTGGTGAGGCAGCGGCGCAGTGACGACGTTGGGGAAACGGCGCTTCCGGCATCCGGTGACGCGGCGCTCACCGGCTACAGCTCCCAGCGTCTGGGTTGATCCTGATGAACGGGCCGGTTTCGGTGGGCATTGCCGGATACGGCTACTGGGGGCCGAACCTGGCGCGCAACTTCGCCGCGCTGCCCGGTGTGCGCCTTGCCGCGGTCTGTGACCGGGATCCGGACAGGCTTTCCCGATTTTCCGCGGGCCAGCCCCATGTGGCGGGTTTCGCGGACGCCGGGGAAATGCTGGCCGCCGGAGGGATGGACGCGCTGGCGATCGCCACGCCGGTGTCCACCCATCACGCGCTGGCGCTTGCGGCGTTGAAAGCGGGCAAGCATGTGCTGGTGGAAAAGCCGATGGCCGTTTCCACGGCCGAGTGCGGGGAGCTGATAGACACGGCCCGCGCTTCCGGCCTCACCCTGATGGTGGGCCACACCTATCTTTACTCGGATGCGGTGCGGCGAATGTTCGAGATCATCGACGCGGGCGAAATCGGCGAGGTCCGTTATATCAACTGCCAGCGGCTGAATCTCGGGCTCTTCCAGCAGGACATCCACGTGGCCTGGGATCTCGCGCCCCATGACCTGGCGGTGATCCTGCATGTGATGGGCCGGATGCCCGAAACGGTGAACTGCCAGGGGAACGCCCATGTCACCCCGGGGATCGAGGATGTCACGAACATGTCGCTGAGGTTTTCCGGCGGCGCCTTCGCGACGATCCAAAGCAGTTGGCTTGAGCCGCGCAAGGTGCGGCAGACGACGATTGTCGGCAGCCGAGGCATGATCATCCACGACGATCTCCAGCCGAACGAGAAACTCCGGGTTTACGACGTGCGCGTCGATTGCCCGCCGCATTACGATAACTTCGCCGAGTTCCAGTATTCCTATCATTACGGCGAGTGCCGGATACCCCATCTCGGGCAGCGCGAGCCGTTGGCGGTGATGTGCGGACACTTTGTCGAGTGCATCCTCGGCGGGGCGGTCCCGCTGACGCCCGGCGAGTCCGGCATGAACGTGGTGCGGGTGCTTGAAGCCTGTGACGAATCCCTGAAACGGCAGGGCGCTCCGGTCTCCATCCCGGATTCGGCCGCCGCCCGAACCGCTTCCGCAAACCGATGACGCCCCACTCCGATCCCACGCCGCGCATCGCGCCCGACGTCCGTCTGGGCCGCGGGGTGAGGCTGCACGGGTTTGTGAACCTGTATGGCTGCGAGATTGGCGATGAAACCGGGATCGGCTGCTTCGTGGAAATCCAGCGCGGGGTGCGTGTGGGCGCGCGCTGCAAGATATCGGGTCACAGTTTCCTGTGTGAAGGGGTGACGCTTGAGGACGAGGTGTTCATCGGCCACGGGGTGATGTTCTGCAACGACCGCCATCCGCGCGCGACCGGCGCGGAGGGCCGCCCGCTGGGACGGGATGGCTGGACCTGTCTGCCGACACTGGTGAAACAGGGTGCATCGATCGGTTCCGGCAGCACCATTCTCGGTGGCGTGGTGATCGGCGAGCGGGCGATGGTTGGCGCGGGCAGCGTGGTGACGCGCGACGTTCCCCCGGGGGTGACAGTGGCCGGGAATCCGGCCCGGCAGGCAATGACTTCCGACAAAACGATTTGACACATGGTGCCGTTTGTTGACATGAGGGCGCGGCATGCGCCGATGAAGGCCGACCTGATGCGGGTGATCGGCCAGGTGATCGATTCCGGCACGTTTGCGGGCGGCCCGCATGTCGAGCGCTTCGAGCGGGATTTCGCGGATTACTGCGGAACCAGCCATGCGGTGGGTGTGGGCAGCGGGACGGACGCGCTTTGGCTTGCGCTGGTGGCTCTGGGCATCGGCCCCGGCGACGAGGTGGTGACGGTGCCGATGACCTTCGCGGCCACGGTTGAGGCGATCTGCCTCGCGGGTGCGAAGCCGGTCTTCGCGGACATCGATCCGTGGTGCCATACCATGGATCCCGAGGCGCTGCTGCGTGCCATCACGCCGCGGACCAAGGCGGTGCTGCCGGTTCATCTTTTCGGCCAGATGGCCGATATGGAGCCCATCCTGCGGATCGCGGAGAGTCATGGCTTGCGGGTGATCGAGGATGCGGCGCAGGCCCATGGCGCGGAATACCGCGGACGCCGGGCGGGCTCGCTGGGTGACGCGGGATGTTTCAGTTTTTATCCCAGCAAGAATCTCGGGGCCATCGGCGAGGCCGGAGCGGTGGTGACCAACGACGAGCAGGTGGCATCGAAGCTCCGTTTGTTGCGCGATCACGGCCAGTCCGGCAAAAACCGCCACGCGTTGATCGGTTGGAACAGCCGGATGGACGCGATCCAGGCGGCCGTGCTGTCGCACAAATTGTGTTTCCTCGATGAGGAAAACGCCATGCGCCGCCAACACGCGGCGTTTTACGATGAGGCCCTGCGTGACATGTCCGGCATCCGTCGCCCGGAAACCGCGCGCGGCCGGAGTCATGTCTATCATCTTTACGTCGTCCGCGCGCGCGACCGCCGCTCCCTGATCTGGGCGTTGGAGGAGGACGAGATCGGGTATGGCGCGCACTATCCGGTTCCGGTCCATCTCCAACCGGCATACCGCGTGCTTGGCCACCGCGCCGGGGATTTTCCGGTTGCGGAGCAATGCGCGGCGGAGTTTGTTTCACTGCCGATGTTCGCCGAACTGACGGTCGGGCAGCTGTCAGCCGTCGCCGCCGCTGTCCGGCAGGGAGAGGGCTCGCTCGCCGTCCTTTGATTTTCACAAACGATATACCCCCCCCCCCCAGACACCAAGTTCATGCAAAAGACTCCCAACAATGCCGCCAAGGGTGGCTTCGGCGTGCAGGATGTCATTTTCGTGCTGTTCAAGCACAAGTGGCTGATCCTGTTGTTCGCCCTGGCCGGGTTCGGAGCGGCCGCAGCGGTTTTCGCCAAGCGGGTGCCGCTTTATCAATCGCATGCCAAGCTGCTGGTCCGCTACGTCCTGCAGCGCGAGAATGTGGATGCGTTCCAGACCCAGGCGGCGCCTCAGGGCGCTCCGGGTCGCCCGGATTCGGTGATCAGCACCGAGATTGAGATCCTCACTTCCGTCGATCTGGCCATCGAGGTGGCCGAGAAGATCGGCATCGGGCGCCTGTTGCCGCATTCCGGTGGCAACGCCTCGCTCTCGGATGCGGCCGGCACAATCCTTGGTGGTCTCAGGGTGGGAGTGGGACAAAGCGCCAAGGTGCTTGATCTCGTATATGCGAACGAGGATCCGGAGCTTTCCAAGGATGTGCTGAGGGAACTGGTGGACCGCTATTTCCAGAAGCACCTTGAAATCCATCGTTCGGCCGCGAACTTCGATCTCGTTTCCAGGCAGACCGATGAGGTGCTGGCGAAGCTGCGCATGACCGAGCAGGCTCTCAACAAGCTGCGCACGGAGCACGGAATCATATCCCTGGCGGACGCCACCAACGCCCTCACCAGCCAACGCTCGCGCATCCAGGAGGAAATCCTCAACGCGAAGGCGGAACTCGGTGCCCAGGAGGCCAGTTCAGGGATCGTGGAAAACGCGGCGCTTGAGGCCGCGGAAAAGGAAAGCCGGAATCCGCCCAAGGCGATCCGCGTGGACGAACCGGTTCCGCCGGCGGTGCTTTCCGAATACCGGGCCGTCAGCGATGTGCTGGCGACGCTGCAGAAGGGCGCTCTCGAACTCCGCCTGAAATTCAAGCCGGGCAACCGCCTGCTGGCCCTGAATCAGGAACAGATCGCCAACAACCAGGCCCGTCTGAGGACGCTCCTCACGCGGTATCCGGATCTCGAGCAGCAGGCCCAGGCGATCGAGGGCGATTCTCGAAACCCGAAGTGGACCGGCATCAACGAGAAGGCAAAAATGGCTGCCACGCGGAAGCGCATCGAGGTTTACGAAACGCAGTTGAAGGAAGTCGGCAGGCAGTTTTCCGAGCAATATGGGATCGGTGCCAAAATCGAGGAACTCGACCGCCGCCGCGAAATGGAGGAGGCGGAATACAAATCCCTTGAGGCGAGCCTCAAGAACGCGAGGATCGACCAAACGCTCGACCCCTCGCGGATGCCGAACATCACGGTGGTCCAGCACCCGACGGATCCGGTCAAGTCCTTCGATGAGAAGATGAACAAGATCATCCTCGGTCTTGCGGGTGGCGGGCTGGCCATCGGGCTGGGCCTCGCGTTTCTGATCGAAATGCTCTTCGACCGCCGGGTGAAGCGGCCGATCGAGATCCAGACGCGTCTTCAGCTTCCCCTGCTACTGACCATTCCGTTCATCCGGCGCAAGGAGCGCGGCATGCTGATGCTGAATGGCGACAGCGGCGCGCCGCGGATCGGCACCGGTGCGGAAACCGCCGCGCTAGCCCGCCATCAGGCGGACGAGGAACTGGCCGAGCCCCAGCCGCGCAGGCCCGGACACTTCATTCTTCCGTATTCGGAAACCATCCGCGACCGGATCATCTTCAACTTCGAGGTGAACAATGTGACCCACAAGCCGAAGCTGGTGGCCGTCACCGGATTGTCCGAGGGGGCGGGCGCCTCCACCGTGGCGGCGGGCCTTGCCAAGTCGTTTTCCGAGATTCCGGGCATGAAGGTGCTGTTGGTTGACCTCAGCTCCTATCATCCGGAGGAAAACCCGCTTTTCGCCGAGATCCCGCGCCACTCGCTCAATGGGGCGCTGCATCTCGCGCGCAACACCCAGTTCCGCGAGGCTCCGCAGAACCTCTATTATGCCAGCGCGAGCGCGCGCCGCGACGAGGGCGGCCTCACCACTTTCTCGCCGGTGCATTTGTACGAACTGATGCCGCACCTGCAGGCCAGCCAGTATGATTACATCGTGTTCGACATGCCGCCCATCGACCAGACCAGCCGCACGCTGACGATGGCCGGGCTGATGGACAAGGTGCTGCTGGTTCTGGACGCCGAGAACACCAGCCGGGACGCCCTGATGTGGGGTTATTCCGAGCTGATCAAGGGCAGGGCGGACGTTTCCTGCATCTTCAACAAAACCCGCGCCCATGCTCCGGGATGGCTGGGGGGCGGAGCCTGACCGGATCGCCAGGCTCCGTTTCCCGCCATTGAAGTCACATGTCGGAACAAGACATTCATCCGGGATCGCAGGCGATGGCCGGCGGTTCCCACGGCCCGCTCGCCCGCGCGTATTTCCGCGTCAAGCCGTTCATTCCGCGTCCGCTGCGCTGGGTGCTGCGCCGGGTGCGCATTCCGCGCATCATGAAGCGCTACGCGGGGGTCTGGCCGATCGACGAGGGCGCCGGCTCCGCGCCCGCGGACTGGAACGGCTGGCCGGACGGAAAGGATTTCGCCCTGGTTTTCACCCATGACGTCGAGTCCGGAGACGGGCTTTCAAGGGTGCGGCAACTGGCCGGGCTGGAAATGGAATACGGATTCCACTCGTCGTTCAACCTGATCCCGGAGGGGTCGTACGAGGATCCCGCCGAACTGCGGGCCTGGCTGGAGGATAACGGCTTCGAGGTGGGTGTGCACGACCTCAACCACGACGGCCACCTTTACGAATCGCGCGAGACCTTCAAACGCAAGGCGGAAAGCATCAACTCCTACCTCGGGAAATGGGGGGCGGTGGGTTTCCGGTCCGGCTTCATGCTCAGGCAACTGGACTGGCTGCACGATCTGAACGTCCTCTACGACACCTCGACCTTCGACACCGATCCCTTCGAACCGCAGCCTGCGGGCTCGCACACGATTTTCCCATTCGTGGTGACGCCTCCCGATGCCAAGGGCCCGGGCTACGTCGAGCTTTCCTACACGCTGCCGCAGGATTCCACGCTGTTCCTGCTGCTGCGCGAGAAGACCCCGGAAATCTGGAAACGCAAACTCGACTGGATCGCCAGCCACGGCGGGCTGGCGCTGGTGAACATCCATCCGGACTATGTCAACTTCGGCGGCGGCGAGGTTTCCGGCTGCTATCCCCACACCCATCTCCGCGAGTTTTTCGATTATATCAGGGAACATTACGCGGATGCGTATTGGAATCCGCTGGCCAGGGAGCTGGCCGTTTGGTATAGAAACCGCCCTGCCGCCCCCGGTCCCCCTCCGGAATCCCCCTCCGACCTCCCCCCGACATGATCCGGCTCCGTCACAAGTTGCTCATCCAGATGTTCCGGCTGTTCGATCAGCTGGTGCTGATGCTCACCGCACTGGGAATCATCTATCTCCGCCCCGAGATGGTGCTCGGTGGCGGGCCTTCCAGGCCGCTGGAGGCGACCTTCCGATTCGACGACACCATCGGCATGCTGGTGCTCGCCGTCGGCTGGATCGGGATTTTCGATTATTTCATCCGCTACAAGGCGGACCGCCTCGTCGCGCTCAACACGCAGCTCAAGAACCTGCTCAAGGCGACCAGCCTGGCCGCGTTCTGGCTGATGGTGGTGAGCGCGGTGTTTTCGGTGAAGAGCTTCAATGTGCCGAACATCCTGATCTTCTTCGCCGTGGTGACGGCCATCGGGATCGTGAGCCGTCTCTTCCTGCGGGTGCTTCTGCTCAGCGCGCGGCGCTCCGGCTACAACTACCGTTTCCTGATGGTGGTGGGCGCCAACGAGCGGGCGCGCCAGATCGCGGCGCGGATCGACCGCCGGCCGGAACTCGGCTACAAGATCGTCGGATTCGTGGCCGAGACTCCGGAGGCCCTCGCCGATTGGGAGCGGGGAAACCACGGCCAGCGCAAGGTTCTCGGCCAATTGGAAACCCTCCGCGACATCCTGACCCGCGAGCGGGTGGACGAGATCATCGTCTGCCTGCCGGTGGACGTGCGCTTCAGCGACATCTCGATGGTGGTCCGCAGCGCGAGGGATCTCGGCATCGTGGTGCGGCTGATGCCGGAATTCGAGGATGGCACGCTGCTGCGCAATCTCCATGTGGAGGAGTTCGAGGATGAGTATGTGGTCACGCTTTTCCGCGAGCAGATGCTGGTGCAACTGCTGCTCAAGCGGATGCTTGACACCGCGCTTTCATTGGTGGTGCTGCTGATCCTGTTCCCCATCATGGCGATCGTGGCGCTGATCATCAAACTGACCAGTCCCGGGCCGGTGTTTTTCGTGCAGAACCGCGTGGGGATGAACCAGCGGCAGTTCAAGCTCTACAAGTTCCGCTCGATGGTGGCGGACGCCGAGGAGCGCAAGTTCGCCCTGGCGCATCTCAACGAGCGCGACGGCCCGGCTTTCAAGATCGAGAACGATCCGCGCATCACCCGCATCGGGAAATTCCTGCGCAAGACCAGCATTGACGAACTGCCGCAGCTTTTCAACGTGCTGAGCGGCGAGATGAGCCTGGTGGGACCGCGCCCGCCGCTGCCCGACGAGGTGGCGAAGTACGAATGGCTGTTCCGCAAGCGCCTCTCGGTGAAGCCCGGCATCACCTGCATCTGGCAGATCAGCGGCCGCAACAAGGTGTCCTTCGACCGCTGGATGCAGATGGACCACGAGTATATTGAAAACTGGTCGCTCTGGCTGGACCTCAAGATCCTGCTGAAGACCATCCCCGCCGTGCTGTTCAGCCGCGGCGCTTCCTGAAAGATGTCCGGCAAACGTCCCAGACTTCTGGCAATCTCCTCGGGAGGCGGCCATTGGGTGCAGTTGCAGCGCCTGCGGCCGGCATTCGAGGGCTGCGAGATCCACTACGCCACCGTCCGCGAAGGCTACCGCCTCGAGGTCGAGGGCGGGGAGTTTCACTTGATTCCGGATTCGAACCGCTGGAACAAGATCGCCCTGATCCGCAGCGCGCTTTCGATTTTCCTGCTGGTTCTCAGGTTGCGTCCGGACGTGGTGATCACCACCGGCGCGGCTCCCGGGTATTTCGGCGCGCGTTTCGGAAAACTGTTGGGCGCGAGAACCATCTGGGTGGACAGCGTGGCCAACGTCGAGGAGCTTTCAATGTCCGGAGTCAAGGCCGGCTCGTTCGTCGATCTCTGGCTCACCCAATGGCCCCACCTGGCCCGCGATGGCGGACCGCAATGTTTCGGAAGCGTGTTATGATATTCGTCACCGTCGGCACCGATCTTCCCTTCGACCGCATGATGCGCGTGATCGACGCGTGGGCGCGCGAGAATAACCGCGGGGATGTCTTCGCCCAGATCGGCGAGGGCGGATGGGAACCGGAGTTCATCGAATACTCGCACTTCCTCCAGCCACCGGATTTCAAGCGGCGTTTCAATGACGCGTCGCTGGTCATTTCCCACGCGGGCATGGGGACGATCCTGTCCGCGCTGCTTTACTCCAAGCCGATCCTGGTGATGCCCAAGCGCGCCGCCTATGGCGAGCACCGCAGCGAGCACCAGGTGGCCACCGCGAAACGCATGGGCGAACTCGGCCTGGTACGCGTGGCGGGGGATGAGGTCGAGTTGCGCGGCATGCTGGACCACCTTGATGGCGTCCGTCCGGTGCGGCCGATCGCCCCGCACGCCCCGGCGGCGTTCACCGACAGGCTCCGGGATTTCATCCACGAATCATGAAAAACAATTTGTCATATGTGCTGGTCACGCCGGTGCGCGACGAGGAGGCCACCATCGGCCGCACCATCGCTTCGGTGGTGGCGCAGACGGTCAGGCCGCGCGAGTGGGTGATCGCCAGCGACGGTTCCACCGACCGCACGGATGACATCATCCGCGCCGCGGCCGCCGAGAATCCGTGGATCCGCCTGCTGCCGCTCACGCCAAGACCTGGCCGGAGTTTTGCCGCGGTGGTTCTCAACACGGAAAAGGGCATCCGGCATCTTGAAACCGCCAACCACGCGTTTCTCGGCCTGCTCGACTCGGACGTCGAGTTCCAGGCGAACTACTTCGAGGAAATGATCCGGCGCTTTCACTCCGAGCCGGCGCTGGGCCTGGCGGGCGGCGTGGTGATTGATGTCGGGCTGCCGCGCGACCGGTTCCCGCGCAACCGCATCGATGTGCCGGGAGCGGTGCAGTTTTTCCGCCGCGAGTGCTTCGAGGCCATTGGCGGCCTGGTCCCGGTGCCGGAAGGCGGCTGGGACGGCCTCACCTGCGCGATGGCCCGGATGAAGGGCTATCGCACCCGGCTTTTCACCGATCTGGTGGTGGACCATCTCAAGCCGCGCAATATCTCCCAAGGCGGAGTGGTGCGCCGGAAGTGGCAGATGGGCGTGCGGGATTACGTCCTGGGTTATCACCCGCTGTTTGAGTTCGTGAAATGCGTGAGCCGCCTGCGCGATCGTCCGCCGATCATCGGCGCACTGGCTTGGTGGGTCGGATACGTCAGCTCCGCGCTCGCACGGCGGAAGCGCATGATCGCTCCCGAGGTCGTGGCGCATGTCCGCCACGAGCAGGTGGAGCGGGTGAGGGCGATGTTCGGCGGCCGCGGCGGCGCGATAATGACCGGCACGGAGAGTTCTGCGGAGAGTCCCTGAAGCGGTCCCAGCCCAAGGGCCACTGGTTTTTGCAAATCCATAAACCGCCCCATCTAACTGCCAAAAATCGTGCTTGATGGGGGCCGGGGCATGGTGTTTATTCCTAAAGGTTTCGAAAAATCAATTTATCCAAAATGCGACTCCTAGTCCCGAAGGTTTCCCATGTTTGGCGTTGGCGGATTTTGCCTGCGCTGCTTCTGCTGTGTGGTTCGATTTGCACCCAGGCGGCCACATCGGTGTCCCAGTTCGGCATCACCTGGTTCTTTTCCGAAGATCGCCCCGTGGGCCAGTTTGCCAATGGCGACTGGTGGGTGGTCGGGCCGGTGACCATCACGCGGATCACTCCGGACAGCGTGAGTGGTCGCAACGGAACCATGATCAATCCCGGCGTCGGAAGGGCGAACGGCTGGGATTCCCGCATCAGGTACGGGCAGTATTCGGAATCATTGAACATCGCCGCGAGTCTTCCCAGAACGGTTTCAGGCGGTAGTTCCGTGGTCTCCACGATCAGCTTCACCGCCAACGCCACCGGTGACAATCCGCAGATGGAAACCCTTGCGGTTCTCACGGTCTTGTCCTCCTCTGCGCCGTCCGGAGCGTTCCGCCCGCCCTTTCTGGGCGCGGACAAATCCCTCCGCTGGAACACCTCGCAAATGAACTATGGGGCGCTCCGGAACCTCGCACCGGTGGCCAATACCCCCTCGCTGTCGATCGTCGAGGGTTATTTCGAGAGGCCGTGGGTTGAGAAGGAAACCACCTGGGTCGGCCGCTATTTCCACCCGCACCTGAACCATCTGTTCCAGAACCGCGGCATGGTGGGCACCTACGGCCGTGAGATGGCCCACACCGCGGCCGACGGCTTGCTCTCGCTCCAGCTGAACTACACCCAGGCCCAGAAATCCAAGCTGGCGATTCGGATGGTCCAGGCAGGGATCGACATTTACGGTTCCGCGCGCCTCGGCTCCTCCTGGCTTGGCGATGGTGGCCACAACCAGGGGCGCAAGATGGTGATGCTTCTGGCCGGAGCGATGCTTGGGGATTCGGACATCCTCAGATATGCGGACGGGTCCAAGTTCAAGATCTTCCAGGAGGATTCGCAGACATTCTATGTCACGGCGGCGGATGTCGCGCGGAGTCATGTTGGCATCAACGGCGCTGCGGTTGAGAACTACATCACCAGCGACATCGGCATGCCCGAATGGGGAGCCAAGCACCAGACCCAACCGGAGTTTGACAACAAGCGTTGGGACGCTCCCTACCGCGGCACAGTCGGGCCGTGTGCGGCCGGGCATATCCTCACCGCCAGACTGATGGGGCTGGAGTCCAAATGGAACTATCCCGCCGCATTCGACTATTGGGACCGGTGGCATGCCATTGATGGCAACAAGGTTTCCTCATCGACCAACAACATCCAGCCGTTTGTCGCTGCGATGTGGCAAGCCCATCGGGGTAGCGGTGGCTCGCCGGTCGAGCCGCCATCGCCCTTCGCTGTCGGCAGTCGGATTGCCGTGACGCGCACCACCAATGTCCGGGCCAGCGGCACCCTTACCGGCACTCTTCTCGGAACACAAGCCACCGGCAACACCGGAACGATCGTCGCCGGTCCGGTCGCGGCTGACGGCATCACCTGGTGGCAGGTGAACTATGACATTGGCGCGGACGGCTGGAGCGGAGCGGACAATTTCGAGTTTTCCAACACCACCGCTCCTTCCGCCCCCTCCGCGCCGACAGGGCTGCGTGTGGTCAACGAATGATCCACTGTGCCTGTAGAGGGACCATTGGCGGTGCCGCATAATGGCGGGCCCGACCCTTGTGCTTCGCCCGCTTCATCCACCCTAGGTCGCCAGTGAATCCGGTTCTGCTTTCGGTGATCGTGATATTGGCGGGGCTTCAGTTGAAGCTTCCGCGGGCATGGGCGTTCATTCCTCTGCTGATTGCGGCCTGCCATACTCCATACACTCCCTTTCTTTCGGGCCTCACCGCCGCCCGCCTGCTGATCATCGTCGGGATTCTCCGTGCCATAAGGGAAGGGTGGTTCGAGTGGTCCGTTCACGAACGCCGGGACCGCATGATGGTGGTTTTCGCGGCGCTGGCGATGCTCAGCACCTTCGCCCACGGGTGGGAGTATTCCAATCCGCTGACCACCCGCATCCGGTTGGTTCTCGATGTTTGCGGTGCGTTCATCTACGCCCGCGCCTATCTGTATGACAACGGATCGCTCGCGAGATTCGCCACCTCACTGGCTCTGGTGATGGCGCCCTTTGCCCTGATGATGGCCATCGAGCAGAGCAGCGGCAGGAATCCCTACGGATTCATCGGGGTTTCCAAAGCCATTGCGATCGTGAGGGACGGCGAGTTTCGCGCCCAGGGGACCTTCGGCACACCGATTCTCGCGGGGACCGTCGGTGCGAGCGCCATTCCGTTGTTCCTCATGCTGTGGCGGGAGAACCGGCGCATCGCCCTTATCGGTCTGGCGGCATCAGGATCGATTGTTGTTTTCTCAGCTTCGAGCGGACCGATCGGAACCACGCTCATCGGCCTTTCCGTGATCGCCCTCTGGCCGATGAGAGCCAATCTGCGGCCCATCCTCGCGCTGGCGGCGGTGTTTCTGGTGGTGATCCATTTCATCCGCACCAAGCCGGTGTGGCACCTGATGACGCTGATTGACTTCGTCGGCGGCTCGACCGGCTGGCACCGCGCCTACCTGATCGACATGGCCATGAAACATCTGGACGAGTGGTGGCTCTTTGGCACCGATTACACGCGACACTGGATGCCCTACGGACTTGCGGCGGTGGAAAACCACTGCGACCTGACCAACTACTACATCCACCTGGGTGTGACTGGCGGCCTGCCCCTGGTGATGTGTCTGGTTGTGATCCTCTGGATGACCTTCAGACTTATCTTGCGAGCGGTGGAGGAAATCGGTGGCGAGGGCGCCACCGCCGAGTTCCGGCTGTGGTGCTTGGGCGCGGCATTGCTCGGTCACTCGATCACTTTTCTCTCCATCTCCTATTATGACCAGATGTCTGTGTTTTTCTGGCTGCTCGTTGGTGGGGCCGCTGGGTTTGTCAGGGATGCGGTGACGGAGGAACGGCATGATGAGATCCGGGAGGAGGTTGCGGACCCGCGGGCCGGATGGTCCGGTGACTGGGCGCCGGGACTCTATCGCAGACAGTAGGCTCCCCATGAATGTCATTCCCAGCCCAAACCGAAGCCCGCTGCGGCGGCTTTGGAACCTTGCGGTCTCATGCGCGCATTTCGCCCGCTGGTCATGGCGCTTTGCCGCCTTCGGTTTCCGATCACGGATCGTGTGTCCTGATATGATTAACGGAGCCCGGCTGATTCGTGTCGGAAGGCGGGTGCTCATCGGCAAAGGTGCCAGGATCGAGGCTTTTGAAGGGGCTTCTCTCGAAATCGGTGACGACACCAGCATCCAAATGTATTTCCACTGCGGAGCGGCCGGCTCGGTGCGAATCGGCCGCGACGTGCTCATCGCCGGACGGGTTTACATCTCTGATCACGATCACCGGATCGACGATCCCGACCTCTGCCCCCGCCACTCGCGCGAGCTCGTCGTGAAACCGGTGGTTGTTGGCGACGGCGCATGGCTCGGTGAGGGTTGCGTCATTCTCAAGGGAGTGACAGTGGGTCCCAGAGCGGTGGTTGGCGCGAATGCGGTGGTCACCCGCGATGTGCCCGCCGGAGGAGTGGTGGGCGGCGTACCCGCACGGCTCATACGCATGATCGATCTGCCGAACTCTTCCAACAAATGATTATCCTCAACTTCCATGGCGTGGGCCCCTTGACACGCGATGTCGATCCGGGAGAACGCGACTGCTGGTTGGAAACCGGGCACTTCGAAGAGATACTCGACCTGGTGCGCGGCGACCATCGGGTGAGTCTGACCTTCGACGACGGGAACGCTTCGGATTTCGAAATCGCGCTGCCGATGCTTGTTGATCGCGGGATGCGCGCGGCGTTTTTCATCTGTTCGGGCCGTCTCGGCGAAGCCACGTTTCTGGATTCCCAACAGGTGAGGGAACTGGATCGGCGCGGGATGGAGATCGGCAGTCACGGTGTGGGGCATCTCCCGTGGCGGAGTCTTGATGATCACAGGCTGACTGAGGAGCTTCGTGCCAGCCGGGCCGCCCTGAAATCCGTTTGCGGATCCGTGGTGGACGCGGCCGCCTGCCCTTTCGGAAGCTATGATCGGCGGGTGTTGCGTGCGCTTGATGCCGCCGGATATCGAACGGTGTTCACCAGTGACGGAGGCCCCTGCGCCGGCCGCGGCCGGCTGCGGGCCAGAAACACAATCAAACGCACAACCACCCCCCGGGACATCCAAAGCATGCTGACCCGCTGCAAGTCCCCCTCGTGGCGGCTGAAATGCGCCATCCGCACCACCTTGAAACGCCTGCGTCCATCCTGAGACGCGAGCCCTCCAATCCCCCCACGTTTTCATCACATGCCACACACTCCGCCGGATCTTTCGATACTGATCGTTTCCTACAACACCCGGGAAATGACCCTTGAGTGCATCCGATCGGTGATGCGCGAAACCCGAAGTCACAGTTATGAGATCATTGTGGTGGACAACCGTTCAACCGATGGTTCCGCCGAGGCGATCAGGGCCGGGTTTCCGGAAACCATGCTGATCGTTCCCGATGAGAACACCGGATTCGCGGGAGGCAACAATCTCGCGGCGAAGCGCGCGACGGGTTCCCGTTTGCTGTTGCTGAATCCGGATACGGTGGTGCTCGACGGAGCGCTGGACCGCATGCTGGACTTCGCGGAGCGCACCGCCACCGCCCGCGTGTGGGGTGGGCGGGCCTTCTTTGCCGACGGCGGTGTGAATGCCTCCGTGCTGGGCGACATGACGGTGTGGAGTTGTCTCTGCCGGGCTGTGGGCCTCACATGGATGTTTCCACGGTCGCGGATGTTCAATCCGGAATCCATCCACATGTGGGACTCGCTCGAAAAGGAGATGGAAATCGATGTGGTGGTGGGATGTTTCCTGATGATCGACCGCGCGCTATGGGAAGAGCTTGGCGGCTTCAACCGCGCCTTCTTCATGTATGGGGACGAGGTCGATCTCTGTTTGAGGGCGCGGCGCGCGGGTGCCCGCCCCCGTTTCACTCCGGATGCGAAAATCATCCACCATGGCGGCGGTTCCGAGCCGTCCAGCGAGGACAAGCTCATCAAGGTGTTCCGCGGCCGCATCACGGTGATGAGGGTTCACTGGCATCCGGTGACGGCGCGCCTTGGCCAGTGGATCCTGGTCTTTACCGCCGGCCTGCGGGCGATGGCTAGTTCCGTTTTGCGCCCGCCCCAACGGCGGGGCGGGGGACAGGACGGCAGGTCCGACGTGTGGCCCTCCGTTTTCAGAAGGCGTGTCGAATGGTTCTCGGGCTGGAAGATCAGCCCTGAGGGAAAGTGAATCGCGCGCGCCGAATTCCGGCTGAAATCCCCAGCGCCAACATGCGAATAGAAAGCGCACAGATCCCCCTGAAACGTCCGCATTTCCACCTTCGTGGCGGGGAGTTGTATTTCATGATATCCAAGCGGTCGCACCTCGTCATGAATGATGACGAGGTGGCGCTTTGGAACCGGATCGACGGAGCGGCTTCGGTTGGCGAACTCGAAGCCGGATGCCCGGAAACCCGGTCGATTCTCGCACGGTGGTGGAAAACGGGGATCATCGAAATCGCGGCTACGGATTTTCCCGCGGGACGGCGCAAGGTGTTGGTGATCGAGCCGCACATGGATGACGCGATTCTCAGCGTGGGCGGGATCATGTGGGGGCGCAGGAACACCCACGAGTTTGTCGTGGCATCGCTGGTGGGGGTTTCCAATTTCACGAGTTATCATCGCATTGACAGGGACTACTTCGATGTTGCCGCGGTGACCGCGCTGCGCTGTGAGGAATCCTCGCTGATCATGCGCCTGCTCGGCGGCCGTCATCTCGCCATGGATTGCCATGACGCACCCTTGCGCTATCAGCCGGGCAATTGGACGCCGGACTGGTTCCGCAAGAACCGGCGTTCGATCGCCGCATTCATCAATCAGGCGCCGGTCGCGGATGAGGTGAAGCGCTGGGCGGAGGAGATCGGGCGGCTGATCCGCGAAACCGCGGCGGATGAAGTCTGGTTCCCGATGGGAGTGGGAACCAGCACCGATCACGAAACCACGCGCAACTCGTGCCTGCTCGCGCTGATGGAAATGCGGAATGGCACGGAAGTTTGTCTCTATCAGGATGTGCCGTATGCGATGAACTTCCCCTGGCACACGGGACAGATCCTGGACGCCTTGAAGGATGCCGGGGCGGACCTTCAAACGGAACGGGTGGACGTCACTTCCGACATGCCTGAGAAACTGAGGCTGATATCGATTTTCGCCTCGCAGTTCAAGATGAGCTACATGGGGCACCGTGTCGAGAACACTGCCAGGCTGGCAGCGGCTGGCAGCGGGGGGTTCGGCGAATTCATCGTCCGCGCCAATAGGCTGCCGGCCTCGGTGGACCTGTTCGAACTGTATTCCGGCAGGGATCATGTGAGAAAACTTTCCCGGAGTCTGGAGACATGGGCAAAGCGCCACCGCAAGGCGCGCCGGATCACGCTGCTGTGCCCGATGGGAGTGGGGCGCTGGAAGGATTTGATGGGCTCGCTTCTCGATATCTTCCCCGATTCGGGATTCGACATTTATCTGACTGCCGACGGAGTGGATGAAACCTCGCGGTTCGCGTCCCCGAGGATCAGAATCCATCCGGTTCGACCCAGTCCGAAGGCATGGCTTTGCACGATTCTCCGTGTGCTTATCCGGATACCCCGCCCTTTGGTGGTGCTCACGGGATGGAAGATCAAAAAGGCGGCGCCGCTCATCGGGCTGCTGCGCTTTCCCTTTGATGCCATTCCGGCGATATCAATCGGGCATCTTGTCAGCGCGCTGCAACTCCGGAATCCACGGTCCTGAGAATATTCAACCAAGATACACATGAACGAAATCACCATTGAAGCGGGGCGCGTCGAGCGCCAGTACTGGAGAGACCTCTGGCGATACCGCGAGCTGTTTTACTTTCTCGCGTGGCGGGACATCCTGGTGCGCTACAAGCAGACGGTCATCGGCGTGGCATGGGCGGCGTTGCGGCCGCTGCTCACCGTGGCGATCCTGACATTTGTCTTCGCGCGCATGGGACGGATGGTTCCGGAGGAGTATCCGGCGCCCTTGTTCATCTTCTGCGGGATGCTGCCGTGGCAGTTTTTCGCCACCGCCTTCGCCGAGAGCGGAAACAGCCTTGTTTCGAACTCGGGGATGATTTCCAAGGTCTATTTCCCGCGCCTGGTGGTGCCGGTGAGTTCGGTCATCACCAGCTTCGTGGATTTCCTGATCTCCTGCGCGATCATGACCAGCTTCATGGTTTACTACAAATATCTGCCGGGCAGCTCGCTGGTGGCGCTGCCGCTGTTCATGATTCTCGCGTTCGCCACGGCCTTCGGCGGCGGACTGTGGATCTCCGCGCTGATGGTGCGCTACCGGGATTTCCGTTTCATCGTGCCCTTTGTCGTCCAGCTCGGACTTTACATCTCTCCGGTGGCTTATGACATCGCGCGGGTGCCGGAAAAATGGCGCATGCTTTACTCGCTCAACCCGATGGTCGGGGTGATCGGAGGTTTCCGCTGGGCGATCCTCGGTCATGAGAATGTCTATATGCCCTCGTTCGCGATTTCGGTCGCGGGCGTGGTTCTTCTGATCATCTCGGGCCTTTGGTATTTCCGCCGCACCGAGCGCACCTTTGCCGACGTGATCTGACCTTGCCCCCCCAACTTCCGACAGAACCATGAGTGACTCGATCATATCCGTAGACGGCCTTTCGAAGTGCTACCGCATCGGCCGGAACATGGCCAAGGGCGACGGCCTGCGCCACGTGCTTGAACAGGCGGTGCGCGCCCCGCTCGCCTGGATGAAACCGGAGACACGCGCCTCGCGGGCCAAGACCGAGGAGTTTTGGGCCGTGCGCGATCTCAGCGTGGAGATCAAGCGTGGCGAGATGGTGGGCATCATCGGCCGCAACGGCGCGGGCAAGTCCACCTTCCTCAAGCTGCTGAGCCGCATCACCGAGCCGACCACCGGGCGGATCAACCTGCGCGGCCGGGTGGCCAGCCTGCTCGAAGTGGGCACCGGATTCCATCCGGAACTCACCGGGCGCGAGAACATCTTCCTGAACGGCGCGATTCTCGGAATGAGCCGGGTGGAGATCAAATCGAAGTTCGACGAGATCGTCGAGTTCTCGGAGATCGGCAAGTTTCTCGACACGCCGGTGAAGCGTTATTCGAGCGGGATGTATGTGCGTCTCGCTTTCGCGGTGGCCGCGCACCTTGAGCCGGAGATCCTGATCGTCGATGAGGTGCTTGCGGTGGGCGATGCGGAGTTCCAGAAGAAATGCCTTGGGAAAATGGAGGATGTTTCCAGCAGGGAGGGCCGCACGGTCATTCTTGTGAGCCACCAGATGCCCGCCATCCAGAACCTCTGCACCCGCTGCATCATGATGGACAAGGGACGCCTGATCATGCAGGGCCCCACCGAGGAGATCGTGAACTCCTATCTTACCAAGGGCGCGGCGCTTGCCGACGCCGGAATGGTGGACCGAGAGGACCGCACCGGCAAGGGCGACGTGCGGATCACGGCGATCGAGCTGCGCGACGAGGCCGGCAACCCGATCCCCGAAGCCATGTCCGGCCAGAATGTGAACCTCAGCCTGCGCTACGAGGTGAAGGATGGCGTGAAGGTGAACGACGCCGTGTTCTGCGTGGAGGTCTGCAAGGATCTGAAGAAATACTTCTCCCTTTCCTCGGCGCTGGCGGATACCCGGTCGCTCAGGCTTTCCGGCAAGGGACGGCTCGACTTCATGGTGCCGAACTGGCCGCTGATGGCGGGCAAGTATCATATCAACTTCTATGTGGGCAACAAGGACGGCGTGCAGGATTATCTGAACGACGCCACCGTGATCGATGTGATCGACGGCGACTTCTACGGCACCGGCAAGCTCCATCACGAGGGCTGGCAAGGGGTTTCCGTGCTCGTGAACCATTCGTGGACCCAGCACGGGGAGGACGGGGGAAGTTGAGCGGCGATCCGTCTGACGGCGGTTCCGGAACGCAACGCGCCATGAAGGTCCTGATGATGCACCGGAACGACGGCTTCGCCGGCGGAGCGCAGATCCAGATGAACCGCCTGCTGACGGGGCTCCGCGCCTCCGGTGTGGACGTCAGGATCGTGTGCCGTGAGAGCGCGGGCCTTGGCGCGGTGGCGATACCTCGCCGGCCATTGGCGGAGCGTGTTCTGGGAGCGGCCACGCGCCGGATGGGCCTGAATGACATCCACCTGTTGGGATCGCACGCGCTTGCGGGGATTCCCGAGGTCCGGAATGCGGATGTGGTTGACCTTCATTGCCTCCACAGCGGGACATTCAGTTATCTCGCGCTCCCCGCACTGACCGCCGCCAAGCCGGTGGTTTTCACGTTTCACGACATGTGGCCGGTCACCGGTCACTGCCACGCAAGCCTTGAATGCGAGAGGTGGAAAAGCGGTTGCGGCAACTGTCCGCATCCGGAAACCGAGCCTGCGGTCGCCAGGGATGCGACGGCCTTGGAGTGGCGGTTGAAGCGCTGGTCCTACAGGAGCTCGGACTTCACCATCGTGACGCCGAGTCGCTGGATGGCGGACCGGGTTTCCGAAAGCATGCTGGCGGGTAGGGACGTGAGGCACATCCCGCATGGCGTGGATCTCGGGATTTTCAGGCCACAGGCCAAGGAGGCCTGTCGCGATGCCCTGGGTCTGGCGCGGGACGGATTGGTGATGCTTTGCGCGATCGAACACATGGCGCGCCCTCTCAAGGGCGCCGCACTGCTGGCCGAGGCGCTCCACCGGATTCCCGAGGAGGGGCGCAGGAACCTCACGCTGCTCTGCTTCGGGAGAAGCTCGCGCCCGTTGATCGCCCGCATGCCGGTGCCGGTGGTCGATCTGGGATACCTGAGCCATGACCGGATCAAGGCGCTGGCATACGCGGCGGCCGATTTCGCGGTCAATCCGTCGCTGGCCGAGTCTTTCGGCCTGGTGGCGCTCGAAGCGATGGCCTGCGGAACGCCCGTGGTCGCATTCGGTGTGGGTGGGTTGCCGGAACTCGTGCGGCCGATGGAAACGGGCCTGCTGGCGAAGCCAGGTGATCCGGAGGATCTCGCCCGTTGCATTGCCGAGATGCTGAAATCCCGGGAACTGAGGCTCGCAACCGGGGAAAACGCCCGACGGCTCGCGGAAACGGAACATGACATCAAAACCCAGATATCCAGAACCGTGGAGCTATATCGCGTGGTGAAGGATGAGTTCGGAAAGAGGTTGATGATCGGGCAATCCTGACAAAAAGCACATCATGACAATCCAATCATACGTGATCGCGTGATGCCTGAACCGGCGGAACATGCTAAAACACCCGGGCTGGAAACGCGCGGCCGCGCGCCATCCACCCCCCTGAATTCATGGCCCATCCCCCTGAAACCGGCGATTCCAACCGCCTTTTGTCCCCGCGCCGCCAGGCAATGGCGTTCCGGCGCGATGTGACGCGATTGTTTCATCCGGATTGCGGGCATGGGCAACCTGCGGACGCTTCTTTTCATCTTGATGCCTGCTTGGACAAACCCTTACCCTCCGGTCTCCCCGGTACCCAATGTCTCCCCGGCGGTTCGGCGTTTTCGAACCATTCCGGTACGAATCTTGTTTCCATCCCTCCCCATATCATGAAATCCATGCCACGATACCTCGCCCTCGGCGGAGCCTTGTTCCTCGCGAGCCTGTCCGATCTTCGGGCACAGTTGCTCAACGGTAGTTTCGAAAGCGGCACCGATGTGGTTACCGACGTTGTTTTCGCGCTTGATGACTGGACCCCCAGTCCGGCGGCAGGCGTTTCCGGAACTCCATTCGGATTCGCGGAAGGCAGCGGCTATACGGGAACCGATCCCGCTTCGCCGCCCCGGCGTTTCGCCGTTTTCAACGGGGGCTATCTCGGTGGTTCCGCTGTTTTCCCGACTTCGATCTCGCAGACGGTCACCACCGTTCCCGGCCAGGCTTACGAGCTGAGTTATGATGCGGGGATCTACAGCGCCACGGCGGGTTCCAAGACGCAGGGTTTCACCGTTGCGGCATTGAGCCAACCGGGCGGCACAACGATCAACAGTCAATCGGATACCCGCACCCGCAGCGGGATAGGGACGACCTATGGCGCGCGCGCGACACTTTCGTTCACGGCCACGACGAGTTCGACCACCGTCGTTTTCACCAGCGCTTCCGGCACGGCGAGCAGCGATTTTCTTCTGGATCACGTGACGCTGACCGCGGTGGGCACGGGCAACACCGCTCCCGTTGCCACAGCGGACTCCTACGATACCGACGAGGACACGCCGCTGGTGGTTTCCGCTCCCGGCCTGCTTGCCAACGATACCGACGAGGATTCCGATCCGCTCATCGCGATCAAGGTGAGCGATCCGGCAAACGGCTCTGTCACGGTGAACTCCGATGGCAGCTTCACCTATACGCCAAACGCCAACTACCATGGCGCGGACAGTTTCACATATAAGGCGAACGACGGATTCGCGGATTCGAACACCGTCACGGTCTCCATCACCGTTGATGCGGTGAATGACGCGCCTGTGGCCGCCGCGGACTCCTATTCCACGGATCAGGACACGCCGCTGGCGGTTTCCGCTCCGGGTGTGCTCGGGAACGACACGGATGTCGAAGGCTCCGCGCTCACCGCCATCAAGGTGAGCGATCCGGAACACGGCTCGGTAACGCTCAACTCCGACGGCAGCTTCACCTATACCCCCGACTCGGGATACACCGGGGCGGATTCGTTCACTTACAAGGCGAACGACGGAAGCGCCGACTCCAATACCGCGACCGTGAGCGTCGCGGTGAACGCTCCGGGGCCCGTCAGCCTGATGAACGGCAGCTTTGAAGCCGGCGCCGATGTGGTTGACACGGTCTTCGCTTTGGACCATTGGACTCCGAGTCCGGCGGCAGGCGAGTCCGGCACGCCCTTCGGATACGCGGAGGGCGGCGGTTATACCGGAACCGATCCCGCCTCGCTGCCACGTCGTTTCGCCGTGTTCAACGGGGGATACCTCGGTGGCTCCGCTGTTTTTCCGAGTTCCCTCTCCCAGACGGTCACGACGGTTCCGGGAGAAACGTACGAGCTGAGTTATGATGCGGGGATTTACAGTGGCACATCGGGCTCGAAAACCCAGAGCTTCACGGTTTCGGCCATCAGCCAACCGGGAGACACGACGATCGCCAGCCAATCGCCCACCCGCACCCGCAGCGGGGTGGGAAGCACGTATGGCGCACGCGCGACACTTGCTTTCACCGCGACCACGGCTTCGACGACCATTCGTTTCACAAGCACGTCCGGCACGGCTAGCAGCGACCTGTTGCTGGACAACGTCACCCTCACCCCGGTCGGCGAAGGTGACAACACCGCCCCCGTCGCCACCGCCGATTCCTACGAGACCGACGAGGACACTCCGTTGGAGATTCCCGCTCCGGGGCTGCTTGCCAATGATACGGACGCGGATTCCGATCCGCTCACCGCGATCAAGGTGGGCGATCCCCCGAACGGCTCCGTCACGGTCAACTCCAACGGCAGCTTCACCTACGCGCCGAACGCCAACTACCATGGCGCTGACAGTTTCACCTACAAGGCCAACGATGGCACGGTTGATTCGAATACGGTCACGGTGTCCATCACTGTCAATCCCGTGAATGACGCCCCGGTCGCGACCGATGATTCCCACAGCACGCCGTTCAACACCCCTTTGACGGTTTCCGCTCCGGGCCTGCTTGCCAACGATACCGACGTCGAGGGCTCCGCGCTCACCGCCATCAAGGTGGGCGACCCCGCGAACGGCGCCGTCACGGTGGACTCCGACGGTGGCTTCACCTATACGCCAAACACCGGGTTCAGCGGTACGGACAGCTTCACCTACAAGGCCAACGACGGCACCGCGGATTCGAACGTGGCCACAGTCACCGTCTCCGTGGGAGTCGCATCCTTCCCGGGAATTTCCAATGGCAGCTTTGAGATCGGCACAGAGCTTTCCGGCGGCTTCGCCGATATCGACGACTGGATCCGCAGCGGCACGCAGATGGGTTACATCGCCGATAGTGTCTACACTTCCAAGGATGGCGTCCGCCTGGCCATCTTCAATGCCGGCGGGAACTCCTTCAACGGCCAGCTTTCCCAATCTTTTGCCACCGAAGTGGGCCAGCAATACAACGTTTCCCTGGATGTGGGAATTTATGCCGCGGGCGCCGCCGCGAAAAACCAGCGCCTGGAGGTCAAGGTGGACGGTTCCACCAATCTCGTGACCCAGCAGGTGACCCGCACATCCACCGCCGGAGCCAACACCGTTCAGTGGGGCGCTTCCCGCGTCAGCATCAACTTCACCGCGGACAGCACGACGACCACGCTGACCTTGCGCGACAATTCCACCGGGCTTTCCGGAAACACCGGCGCCGACCTCGTCGTGGATCATGTCTTGGTGCAGGTGGTGACTCCGAATGTCCCGCCCGTTGCCGTGGCGGACTCCTACGACACCACCCAGGATTTCACGTTCGCGGTCGCCGCACCCGGGGTGCTGGCCAACGACACGGATGCGAACTCCGACGCGCTCACGGCCATCAAGGTCTCCGACCCGGCGAATGGTTCGGTCACCCTCAATGCCAACGGTTCTTTCTCCTATACTCCGAACATTGGCTTCAGCGGCACCGACAGCTTCACCTACAAGGCCAACGACGGCACGGTGGACTCAAACACCGTTACGGTAAGTATCACGGTTTACCCGAACCTTGTTGCCAACGGCAGCTTTGAGATTGGCGCCACCGTTGCTCCGCCGCAGGTCACCGCCCTTGATGGCTGGACGATTTTCAGCGGGAATCCCTTCGGTTACATCGCGGATGACAATTATACCGCCCGCGACGGTTCCCGTATCGCGGTTTTCAACGGCGGATCGAACACCTTCAACAGCCAGTTCCAACAGACGATCACCACTGTTCCCGGACAGGCCTACGCGCTTCAGTTCGATTTCGGCATCCGAAATGACGCCACTTCCAACCGCACTCAGAATCTCCGGGTGACCGCCACCGGCAACTCCACACTCCTGTCCGAGGTGTCCGATATCAACACGGGTCCCAACACCACAAAGTGGGAGCCGGTTTCGCTCACGTTTGTCGCTGACAGCGCGTCGACCTTGCTGTCCTTCGACGACACGCTCTCGACCGCCGGTCTTTCGGGAGCGAGCGACCTGCTCCTTGACAAGGTCCGCGTGAGTGCGATCGCCACCGCCCGCACGCTGACGGTTGAGTCGGACCCCGGCGGTTTCGAGGTTTCCGTCAGCCCCGATGACCTGGGAGGCTACAATGATGGCACCACGAGCTTCACCCGGGTTTATAACGATGGGGCCAACGTCATCCTGATCGCCGAGCCGGCCTCCGGAGCCAACGTGTTCCAGAAGTGGCGGAAAAACTCGGTTGATTTCTCCACGGATCCCACGGTCCAGATCACAATGGACGGCGATCACACGATGCGGGCGGTCTATGTGATCGACAATTCGCCGCGGGCCAGCGCCGATTCCTATGTCACCGCCGAGGACACCCAGTTGTCCATTTCCGCCCCCGGCCTCCTCGCCAACGACTTCGAACCCAACTCGCTGCCCCTGACCGCGGTGCTGGACACGGCTCCTGTCAATGGCGTTCTCAATCTGGCTTCGGACGGCGGATTCACCTATGATCCCGCCCCTGACTTCTTCGGCCAGGACTCGTTCACCTATCATGTCAACAACGGGACGGAGAATTCGTCGCCCGCGACGGTCACGATCAACGTCACCCCGGTGAATGATTCTCCTTCAGCCGTGGCCCAGTCGCTTGAAACCGATGAGGACACCCCGCTTGCCGTCACTCTTTCCGGCACCGATCCCGACGGAGACACCCTCACCTACACCATAACCACCTTCCCTCTCCATGGTGCGCTCTCGGGCACGGTTCCCAACCTGACCTACACGCCGAACGCGAATTACAACGGTCCGGACAGCTTCGAGTTCACGGTGGGCGACGGCGTTTTCACCTCCACCGCGGCTATCGTGATGATCGAGGTGCATCCTGTGCCCGACGCGCCTGTCGCCAACTCCCAGACGGTTTCCATGACCGGCGGCACTTCCTCGGTGATCGTGTTGAGCGGCACCGATGCGGATGGCGATCCGCTGACCTACACCGTGGTCAGCGCTCCGGCGAACGGCCTGTTGAGCGGCACCGCTCCGAACCTGACCTATACACCGGTCGAGAGCTTTGTGGGCTCGGACAGCCTGACCTTCACTGTCAGCGACGGAACCACCACATCGGCACCCGCCACAGTCACGATCAGCGTCACCGAAATTCTTCTGAACGGAAGTTTCGAACTCGGAACACCGCCGAACGCGACACACTGGACGCCCGTGTCGAATCAGGGAACCGGAGCGGGAAGCAACAACTACGAGATCAAAGAATCTCCAGAATCTCCAGAGCCCACGGACGGCTCCAGGCTCGCCGCGTTCAACACCGGCAGCAATCCGCCCAACGGGGTGATCCGTCAGACCTTCGCGACAACCCCCGGCCGGTCCTATGAACTCAAGTTCGATCTCGGCATCCACAACTTCGTCAATGGCGCCAGCCGGACGATGGTGGTGCGTGTGAAACTCACGGGAAGCTCGGAACTGGTCAATACCACAAGGAGCGTATCGGTGGTGGGCTCATCGAGCGGAGTGTTGTTTTGGAAGACGGGTGGGGAAACGTTGAATTTCGTGCCGAACAGCACCAGCACGACGCTGGAGTTCACCGATGTGACTTCAAATTCCGGCAGCCAGTCCGCCTCTGCCGCCGACCTGCTGCTCGATAACGTGAGGATCGTCACGCAGGTCACGCGCCAACTCGCGTTCGAATCCACCCCAAACAGCGGTATTGCGGTTACCGTGACTTCCGCCCCAGACATCAACGGCGGCACCAGTGGTGTTACCGGTTTCACCCGGCGCTACATTGATGGCTCTACCGTCAACTTCTCCGCCCCTGCGGCCGAGGGAGCGTTTAATTTCCAGAAATGGCTGAAAAACGGGGTGGAGCACAGCTTGAACCGGGTCACTTCGGTGGTAATGGATGCCGACCATACTCTGGCCGCGGTTTATATCCCCAACGAGGCGCCGATAACAGTCGAGGATGAGTATTCGGTGGATGAGGATGTTCCCTTGGCTGTAAACGCGCCGGGAGTGCTCTCGAATGATACCGATCCGGAATCCGTCGCCCTGACGGCCGCTGTTGACACGCATCCCGAACACGGAACGCTTGTCTTGAATGCCAATGGATCGTTCCTCTATACTCCCGATGACAATTTCTTCGGAACGGATACCTTCACCTACATTGCTTCCGACGGAGTGGTGGAGTCCGAGCCCACGACTGTGACGATTACTGTCAATTCCGTCAACGACGCCCCCGTCGCCAACGATCAAATCGTCGGGGTTGTCGAGGACGGCTCGGTGGAGATCACGCTGACCGGCACGGATGTCGAGGGTTCGAGCCTGAGCTTCACGGTTGTCACACCGCCGGCCAGCGGCGGGCTGAGCGGCGAGGCCCCGAACCTGGTTTACACCCCGGCCGCGGACTTCGACGGCACGGACAGCTTCACCTTCATCGTCAACGACGGCACGGTTGATTCCGCCGAGGCCACGGTCACCATCAACGTGACCCCGGTAAACGACGCCCCGGTGGCCAACGATCAAATCGTCGAGGTTGAGGAGGACGGCTCGGTGGAAATCACACTGGCTGCCACCGATGTCGACGGCGACAGCCTGAGCTATACCATCAGTGAGCCGGCGAACGGCGAGCTGAGCGGTGATGCTCCGAACCTGACCTACACCCCGGCCGCGGACTTCCATGGCGCGGACAGCT
>CAZKQK010000065.1:0-26201 GCA_964554865.1 uncultured Luteolibacter sp.
CATGATCCGCCTGGCTTTCATCTCGCTGCTCCTCGGGAGACTTTAGACGGGTTCTCATGTCCGGAGACCATTAGATCGTCCGCCCGGGGGGTGGAAAGATCCAAATCATAACTGCCGCAACGCCCCGGAAAATTCCCCGATCCCTTGGATTGCCCGATGGGGGGAAACCTGCGAGATTCGCGGCGGCATGAACATCGTTCTTGGCATTTCCGGTTCCATCGCGGCCCACAAGGCGGCGGATCTCGCCTCGCAGCTCGTCAGGCGGGGGCACGAAGTGCGCGCCGTGATGACCCGCGCCGCCACGGAGTTTGTCACTCCCCTCACCCTCCAGACGCTGACGCGCCATCCGGTTCTCGTTTCGCTTGAGGACGAGAAACAATCGTGGAAACCCGGCCACATCGATCTGGCGGACCGTGCCGGTCTGTTTCTCGTCGCCCCGGCCACCGCCAATCTGATCGCTGAGTTCGCCAACGGGCTGGCACCGGATCCGCTGACCTCGGTTTACCTCGCGCTGCCCCGAACTACCCCGGTGCTGATCGCGCCGGCGATGAACGGAAAGATGTGGCTGCACCCCGCCACGATCCGGAATGTCGCCAGACTGCGGGAAGACGGCTGCCGTTTCATCGATCCTGCGGAAGGCGCGCTCGCCTGCGGCTATGAGGGAATCGGCCGGCTCGCGCCGGTGGAGCAAATCCTGGCGGAGGTGGAAACCATCGCCGCCAAGGGAGGCTGAGTGTTTCGGCAACAAAAAAACCCGGGGCTTTTCAGCTCCTGGGACTCCTTGAAATCCAAAAAGAAGTGCTCGAAAGAGGACTCGAACCTCCACGGCTTACCCCACTAGATCCTTAGTCTCATGGCTGATAATTGCCCCTGATCACTTATGACTACTTGTGACTTCGAATATCCCCTTTATTTCAATGGGTTATGGGGATTTTTGATTGCATTAGAATTCAGGTTTGATTACAGTGCGGCAGAAAAAGTGGCCGAAGAATGGCCGAAGATTATGAAATCAAGCACCCCAATAGAGAAACCTAAAAAAGTCCGGACAGCCTCGAAGACCACTGCTGCCTACTGGTCCGGAAAAATCCGTCTTGAGCGGAAACCAGGGTGGGAATCCTCCCATTACTTTGTCCGCATCCAGGCTCACGGCCAGCGCCGTAAGATGAAGCTGAATTCCACCATCCGGGAAGAGGCCGCGCGCGAGGCGGCTGGCACTTACCTCGAAATTCTTTCGAAGGGCTGGCCAAAGGACGAAGGATCCGTTGTTTTTGCGACAGAATCCTCGGAGCTTCCCGAAAACCCAACCATTGAGAATTGGTTCAATGTGGCTAAGACGAAAAACCTCGTGGCCGAAGCGTCCATCAAAAAGTATTTTGAGTCCCTCCAAACCATCGTCGGAGAAATTCTTGGAACTCCGCGCGCGCGGAAGGCAGAGCAACGCACCAAGATCAAAAGCTTCCCAGTCTCTGCCCTCACCCTTACGAATTTGAAGATTTGGCTGGAGCAGCGCCTGAAAGCCGCGTCCCAGAAGCCCGACCTCGTTGCCTCCAAAAGAGCCACAAGCACGACCAGAAGCCTCGCCATCAACGCAAGGAGCCTTTTTTCCGCGGATCTTCTCGAAGGCATGGGAATCACCGCCGAGGAAATGAACTATGTGCCGTTCTCCAGATTGAAACTCCCCGCCAAAGGCCAAGAGCGATACACCAGCCGGCTTGACGCAAAGCGGCTCCTGGCAACCGCAGCTAGCGAATTGGGAGGTGGTTGCGAAAGTGAGACTGACCTCGACGACTCCAAGTTCGAACAGTGGAAGATTCTCTATCTGGCCTTGGTCGCGGGTCTTCGCTACAAGGAAATCGACCAGTTAAGGACGCATGACATCATGATCAGCGCCTACCGCATCTCCATCAGCACCCACGAGACATTTGCACCGAAGACCGACGCATCCGTGGGCGACGTGCCTGTGACAGCCGCTGCTGCGAAGGTTCTCGACGGAATGATGAAAAGAACAAAGGGAACTTGGTTCATCAAGGATGGACCCTCGACAGCTTCAAAATACCGGGCGGCAACGCACCACGACGCCATCGTCAGCTGGCTGAGAAACTATGAAGAACGTGGAATCAAGCCTTTGGCAAAAATCAACAAACCTCTGCATGAGTTGCGCAAGGAAGCTGGAAGCCTGGTAAATCACGACCATGGTCTGGTCGCCGCACAGCAGTTCCTACGCCACCGATCCATCAACACCACTGCGGGTGTCTATGTGGACGCTTCCGGAAAAGCCAATACTGGGTTGGCCTGATCACCGAAAAACATTTGGTGGTCTGCGCGTCACTCCACCCTAGGCATCCTGGTGCCTGCTATGGCTGATATGATTTCATCCACGTCTTCGAAGACCGTTTCCAATACAAGATTGGAAACGGTCTCGCCGCGTAGACAGCCGTGTCGCTCAAGAAGCTCAACGAGGTCTGTGAGGAATGCTGTGTCAGGGTGGGGATTTTCGGCCTCACCGCCCACAAGATCCTGTTTGAGTTTTAATTCTACCATCCGGGTCGCAAGCTTCACAACTCCGCCCGGACTCGCCATAAGCAGGCTTCTCCATTTGATGTTTCCGCCGGCACCGCCGAGATGATCAAGATGCCGCTCTGGATCCCACGGCTTTCCGTCCACTCCCAATATTGGTTCCGTAGGTTTCGGATTTCCTAACATCCACTCCGCTGAAACGCCGGTTTTCTCTTCGACCTTCCGAGCCAACCGGTCCCACTTTTTCGTATGGCCGCATTCGACATTCCGAATCGAACTCGGGGCTCGGTCCAGTAGCAACGCAAAGTCCGCACTGGAGAAATATTTTCTTAGTCCAGAGGCGTCCGATGCGTTTCTGAAAGCTTCTCGGATTCGGCGCAACGGATGATTTTTGCTGAGACTTTCCATACCGGAACCGTGCATCACTGGCATTCACAAGGCAAGAGGCAATTTCCCCTTTTGACACCCCGGTGTCATTTTATGATTTTTTGCTTGCCTTCGCCGCATTTTTTTTCTTTCTTGGCCGTGGAAATGAAACCGAACCCAATCGAAAATCGCCTCACCAGACAGGATGTAGCCGCCCATCTCGGTTGTTCGGTTTCGTCGGTGATCCGCTATGAGGAGAAGGAACTTCTGAAATCGCATCGGGTTGGCCCCCGATTGATACGCTTCTGGCCTGCGGACGTGGTCGCGTTCGAAAGCGCAAAGAAATGGAGCACATCCACGAAACATCCCCGTTCATCCCTCCGTGCCGCGAAATCGACGAGCTTCCAAGCGAAGAAAGATCAAAACCCGTCCGGAAAAACCAGCATACCCGCGACCGGTGACGCTCGGGTCGAAGGTCTCACATTCTGGAGGACTGGAATCGAGGGCAGCCTCTAAAAGCCCCCGACCGCTAACATTCAAACCAATATTCTCGTAGTGAATCCTCAATCCTCCACCCCTTGTCACATCACATCGCTGCGTCGTCTCAATCGAGACCTCTGGCTCGAGGCGCTGGAATGCCCGGAGACTGTGCTGGAAACGGCCGGTCACAGGATCAGCCTCCGCCTGCTGCGTTATTGCGCTGATAATGCGCCGGATATCGCCTACGAAATCCGCCATAAATTGTGCTCGCGGCGCCGGGCGGTGATACTGGGTTACACAATCGAAATGGCTGGGCTGTGTTTCGGCGATGACGAGGTGAAAATCTACGTCGACGAGCTTGTAGACTTCATGGTCTCCCATCCCTCGATTTGGAGCGCTAACTTTGGCCATGAGTGGGACAAGCTCTGGAATACGATCCAATGTTTCCTGGGCATCAGAATCGGCCCTGACGAAGTTCCGCCGGAATTCCGCTTTCCTGAGTGTCCGTTAGAGCCTCGCTATATCATTAATCCCACGAGGTATTCACTTCCATATTATCAAAAGCCTAACACCATGTTAATTTACGATCCACCACATAATTTCGAAATCGAGGCATTTGGAGCCGCTTGGTGCGGACCAGAACTCTACCAAATTCACAAGGCGCACCTTGTCGCCCGATACGAATCCCCGCACGACAAAGACGGACAGACAGTGGAAATCTTCTGTACGCCGATGCCTGCACGGTTCTACACGATCCGAGTGCTGGAAGGGCCGATCAGCACCGGCTCAATCCGTCCCGCCTACGAACTCGGCACGGGATCGTCGATGGCAAATTTGGCCGCGCAAATGGGCGAAGCCATCGCGGATGGAATGCTAGGTCTGCACAACAGCTAAAGGCGAATGCCGCCGTCCGCTTGCGGCATCTTGCAAGGACCACGCCCAAAACTCCAACCCTTCTCAACCCAACGAAAAGCTCCTTTCAACGTGAGTGTGGTTTGGTCATGCTCTGCCCAGCCCAGAAACCGCCGGCTCTTTCCACCACTCCATGAAGGCTTTCGACTTCGATACCCACCTCACAAACCGCTACGAGAGCTTCTCCCGGTCGTTCACCAGCGTCCGCTCCGGTGACCTATCCGATGCCATCGAAGCCGAATACAGCGCAGGTCGTTTCTGGCCAGACAGCCTGCTTTCTCTCAACCCCCGCTACAAGGCCGGCTCTTCCATCGACGAGTTGGTGGCTTCTGGCGATTTGGACGAAGCCACAGGGCAGATTTTTCGCTTCGCCACAACACCGCTGAGGCTCCACCGCCATCAGGCTCAATCCGTCGCCAAAGCGAAAGCTGGACAAAGCTACGTGGTCACGACTGGCACTGGCTCCGGAAAATCCCTGTGTTTTTTCGTGCCCATCGTGGACACGATCGTGCGCGCGCTCAGAAAGGGTGAACCCCGTCGGACCCGCGCGATCATTATCTATCCGATGAACGCCCTGGCAAATAGCCAAATCAAGGAGATCGACAAATTCATCTCACAGTCTGGGCTTCCCGATTCTTTGAAGCCGGTGGTCGCCCGTTACACCGGGCAGGAGAGTCGGGAAGAACGCGATAAGATCGCAAAAAACCCACCGGACATCCTGCTCACCAACTTCATGATGGCCGAGCTTCTGCTCACCCGGCAGAACGAATTGGATTCCACCGTTATTGGCAACGCCACGGGCCTTCAATTCATCGTCTTGGATGAACTGCACACGTATCGCGGCCGGCAAGGCGCGGATGTCGCCATTCTGGTGCGGCGGCTGCGGAACCGTTGCACGCCGGATAAAACGCCCATCTGCATAGGCACCTCCGCCACCATGGCCAGCGAAGGCACCGACGAAAACAAAGCGCAGGCTGTTGCCGATGTTGCCTCCCGGCTCTTCGGAGCCTCTATCGGTGCCGACGCGGTGATCGACGAATCGCTGCAACGCGCCACCGATGACACCATCGGGCTCGACCAAGCCAGGCCCCTTCTCGCGAAAATCCTTACCACCGCTCTGCCGGAAATCCTCACGGATGACATGCTTCGAAAGCACCCGCTCGCCGTTTGGTCGGAACTCGCCATCGGCCTAACAGACGGCCAGGAACTCCGCCGCCAGTCCCCCATTCCTTTCGGAGAGGCCGTGGAAAAACTCTCGCAGGACAGTGGTGTTGATCCCGGAATCTGCCGCGAATCCTTTGCGCGATTTCTCACTTGTGTCAGTCTCCCGGAAACCGAACGCGGCGGCACCGGCGCGGGTGCCTTCCTCGCATTCAAGCTGCACCGCTTCATTTCCGGTGCGGGCGAAATCTTCACCACCCTCACCGCCCGCCCGCGCCGCGTGCTCTTCGAGGGCCAACTTGAAGACCCGCTGGCTCCGGGAAACCGTCTCTATCCCACCCGCTTCTGCCGCAGCTGTGGCCAGGAGGTGCATGTCGTGACTCGAAAAGACGAGTCCGGGGAAATGCTTATTTTATCTCGAAACATCGACGACACGCCACAGGACAATCCCGAAGGAGACATCGCGGGATATTTGGTTCCAGTCGGCGACAATGATCCGGATTATCAGTTCAACGGCGACATCGAATCCTATCCCGAGGACTGGAAAGAGGAATACAAGGGATTTGAGCGTCTCCGTTCCACTCGTAAGGCGCGGATGCCGCTACGCCTGAATATCGGTGCGGACGGGCGCCACGACAGCCACGGCTCGGCCTTTTGGTTCATCCCTGGCAAATTCGGCTTCTGCCCATGCTGCCATGAACAACCGCATCCCAGCATGCGAGAGCGTAGCAAGCTTGCAGGCCTTTCCGGCGAGGGTCGGAGTTCCGCCACGACGCTGATTGTCTCCACCGCCCTGGAATGGATGAACGGCCCGACCAGCGCCATGCCGCCTGAAAAACGCAAGCTTCTAGGCTTTACCGACAATCGCCAGGATGCGGCACTACAGGCAGGGCACTTCAATGACTTCCTCTTCGTCAGTCTCCTTCGGGGGGCGATCCTTCGCGCCGTGCTGGATGCCGGATCCGATGGGATCAGCGAGGAAGAATTCGGTTTGAAAACAGTCCGCGCACTCGGCTTCACCGCCGAAAAAAAGGACGCTCGCGTCCACTGGATGCTTGAACCCGACGCCGGTGCCGTCGGGCGCGAGGACGCGCAGCGGGCGCTTGCCAAAGTGCTCGCCCACCGGGTCTGGACCGACCTGCGGCGCGGTTGGCGCTACACCAACCCAAGCCTCGCCGAACTAGGGATGTTGGATGTCGAATTCATCGGATTGGACGATGTCCTCGCGGATGCCGACGCACTCACCGCCGTGTTGCCCTCGCTCAGCGATGTGTCTCCGGAAGGCCGCCGCGAGCTGCTCAAGATCATCCTGAGGTTCCTCCTCCAAGGCCTCGCCGTAAACACGGAGGCTCTCGACCGCACGGTTCTTGATGGTGTCAGCCAGAAATCCCGCAATCTCCTGCGTGCTCCATGGGCCATGGATCAAAAGGAACCGTTACGGGGATGCACCACGCTTCTTCTCCAAGCCCCTAGCAAGGAAAAGGTGGGGCTCCGCGAAGAACAGACCATACTTCGTGCCGGCCACACTTCTCGTCTCGGACGTTTGATCAACCGCAAGTCGGTGATCGGCACTCGCCTGAAACGGGATGAATACCGGGACGCCATGAACGGACTGATGGCATTGCTCTACAAAGAAGGCCTCGTCACTCCGGTCGAACTCGAAGCGGACCTCCAAGGCTGGCGGCTTGCTCCATCCGCCGTCCGCATCGTGCCCGGCCCCGCCGCCTTGGGCAAGGTAACGGATGGAAACAGTTTTTTTCTTGGGCACTATTCTGATATTGCCGCTGATTTCAAACAAGGCCGCAGCACTTACTGGGGCTTGGAAGGCCGCGAACACACGGCGCAGGTCTCACAGAAACAGCGCGAATGGCGCGAGTGGCGCTTCCGTTATGAAGACGACGACCTTGACCGGCTCAGGGAAAACGCCGCAGAGATGAAAGGCGCGGGCGAATCGCCTCAATTCCTGCCCGCCCTGTTCTGCTCTCCCACCATGGAACTGGGCGTAGATATCTCCGCACTCAATGCGGTCTATCTTCGGAATGTGCCACCGACCCCGGCGAACTATGCCCAGCGTGCCGGTCGCGCGGGTCGCTCCGGCCAAGCAGCCGTCATCGTCACCTACTGCGCCGCCCAGTCGCCGCATGACCAGTATTTCTTCAACCGCCGGAACGAAATGGTGGCGGGTGTGGTGCGCCCGCCCGCGCTCGACATCACCAACGAGGAGCTCGTCCGCTCTCACCTCCACGCCATTTGGCTTGCCGAGTCCAAGCTGGCCCTCTCCCCAGACATTCCAGACATCCTCGATCTATCAAAGCCGAAGTATCCGCTGAAATCGGAGCTGCTAGATTGCGCGCGCAATCCCGCACTCATCGCCACTTCCATTGGACCGATGAAACAGGTTTTCTATCAAATCCTCGCCTCTGTCAACGGAGTGAAACCCGCTTGGCTCGATGATCCGGACGACTTCATCCAAAGCGTCGCCACCCAAGCCCCCGACCGCTTCGACGAAGCCTTCGGCCGTTGGCGTGAACTCTATCATTCGGCCCGCAGCCAGCTTGCCGAAGCAAACTCCAAGTCAATGATCGCCGGCCTGTCCAAAGCAGACCGCCAGAAGATCAAGGCCGCCCAGATGCAGGCCACTGACCAGATCGCCATCCTCGAACAAGGAAAAGCCCTCAACGGCTCCGACTTCTACTCTTACCGCTATCTCGCCACCGAGGGTTTCCTTCCCGGCTACAATTTCCCGCGCCTCCCGCTTTACGCTTTCATTCCCGGTGAAGGGAAATCCGGTTCGTTCCTGCAACGCGCGCGTTTCCTCGCCATCTCGGAATTCGGCCCTCGCAGCCTGATCTATCACGAGGGTCGCGCCTACCGCGTGATGAAAGCCAAGCTGCCGCCCGAAGTCCGTACCGCCGACGGCTCGGAGCTGGCGACCAAGGACATTTTCATCTGCCCCAATTGCGGTGGCTGCCACGAAGGAGAAGTCGAGCGCTGCCATGCCTGCGACTCTTCCATGGCCGGGCAGATTCCGATCAAGCGCACCCTCCGCATCGACAATGTCGAAGCCGCACCCACGGACCGCATCACCGCCAACGACGAGGAACGCGTGCGCCAAGGCTTCGACATCCAAACCGTATTCTCCTGGCCGCGCCGGGACGGCCGCATGGAAATCACCGAGGCGGATTTCCTCTGCGGCGGAGAAACCCTCCTCACCCTGCAATACGCGAACAGCGCGGAAATCAGCCGCATCAACAAAGGCCTCAAACGCCGCCGGGATCAGACGATCTTCGGCTTTAACCTCGATCCCCGCACCGGCTATTGGGCGAAGTCGGAAGACGAGGACGAAGAAGTGGATGCACCGCCCGACGTCGTCAAACCCGTGCGCATCGTCCCCATCGTGCGCGACCGCAAAAACGCCCTACTCCTCCGTTTCAAAACCTTGGGTGAGCAAAACCACAGCATTCACGACCTGGAAGCGAAGAAATCGCATGAAAGCTGCATCGCCACCGTCCAGCATGCACTCCTCCGGGGAATCGAACTGACGTTCCAGTTGGAGGAAGGCGAAGTGCTCGGCGAACCCTTACCCTCCCGTGACAATCGCCGTGCCATCCTCACCTACGAGGCCACCGAAGGCGGAGCCGGGGTTCTATCCCAATTGATAGAGAACCCCGACGCCCTCCGGCGGGTCGCCCGCACGGCGCTGTCGCTCATGCACTACGATCACGTGGACGAAGCGATTGCCGCCAATGACCCCGCGCTGCTCGATGATCAGAACGCGACCTGTGTTCGCGGTTGCTACCGCTGCCTGCTCTCCTACTACAATCAGCCCGATCACGAGAGAATCGACCGCACCAACAACGAGGCGAAAAAAATGCTCATCGACCTCGCCCGTGGTGAACTCCGTTTGACCGGCCCTCGCGCGTCTTCCGGGGAAACGTCCGATTGGCTCGCCGTATTCAAGCAGCTTGGCCTTCCCGCACCTGATCCGCAGGGGGCAACCCTTGTCGGGCAGGAGTTTCCCTTCGTGTGGAGAATCAACCGAACCGCTGCCGCCACCGCGCCCCTCACCGAAGCCGCGCTCGCCCATGCAGATGAAATGGGTTGGACCTTGTTTGAACTGCCTCCAGTTGCCACAACTTCCCTGCCGGAAGGGCTGATCGCGGCCCTGAAATCCTGATCCCACATGAGCACCACTTTTTCTCCCGGAGACCTCGTACGCGCCCGCGGCCGCGAATGGGTCGCCATGCCCGCGCCGCAGGAGCATCTCCTGAAGCTCCGCCCGCTCTCTGGGACAGAAACCGATGCCACCCTCCTTGATCCCCGGCTGGAACTCAGCCCCGTTGAGCCAGCCCGCTTCGACCTCCCCTCCGATGCCCGCATCACGGTGCAGTCCAAGGCCGCGCTGCTCGCGGATGCCCTGCGCCTCACGCTCCGCCGCGGTGCCGGCCCCTTCCGTTCCGCCGCACAGCTTGCGTTCGAGCCCCGCGTCTATCAGCTTGTCCCGCTCCTCATGGCACTGCGCCTCCAGGTACCGCGCCTCCTCGTCGCCGATGACGTAGGCATCGGAAAAACCATCGAGGCTGGACTCATCCTGCGCGAACTCATCGACCGCGGCGAGGTCGATGCCTTCTCCGTGCTCTGCCCTCCCCATCTCGTCGAACAGTGGGTCATCGAACTCCAGTCCCGCTTCGGCATCGACGCCGTTGCAGTCACCTCCGGCAGCGCCGCCCGACTGGAACGATCCCTGCCGGTTTCGCAATCACTTTTCGACGCCTATCCCTTCACCGTCGTCAGCCTCGATTACATCAAAGCCGAAAAACGCCGCGACGGCTTCGCCAAAGCCTGCCCGGACTTCGTCATCGTCGATGAAGCCCATTCCTGCGTCGGCACCGGTGCCGGGAAACAACAGCGCTTCGGACTCCTCACCGGCCTGGCAAAGGACCCCGAACGTCGCATGATTCTCCTCACCGCCACTCCCCATTCGGGAGATGAGGTGGCCTTCGCCCGCCTGCTTTCCCTCGTCGATCCCGAGTTCGCCTCACTCAATTTCGAGGATCTGAAATACCGGGAAAAACTCGCCCGCCATTTCGTGCAGCGCCGCCGCATCGACCTCGTGGAAGGCGAGTGGGATGAAAACCGCTCCTTCCCCAAACACGAAACCGCCGAGTTCGCCTACAAACTCGACCGCGCTCATATCGCCTTCCACGAAGCCATCCTCGACTACTGCTTCGGCGTCGTTGCCAAAGTCGCCGGCGGCCAGCGCGAACGCCGCCTCGCCTTCTGGGGCACGCTCGCCCTTATGCGCTGCGTCGGGTCCTCGCACGCAGCCGCTCTCAGCGCCCTGCGCAATCGCATGGCCAATGAGACCGACCGCCTCGAACCCCAGATCTATGACGAGGATGGCGACGACGAAGACGCCGTGGACATGGAGCCCGGCGCACACTTCGATGCCGATCCTGAACTCCTCAAATTGGTCGAAATGGCGGAAAAACTCACCACCGCTCCCGATCCCAAGCTCCAGGCGCTCATCGAGGTCCTCAAGCCCATCCTCAAGAAAGGCGCGAATCCCGTCGTTTTCTGCCGCTTCATCGCCACCGCCGGCCATGTGCGGGACGGTCTCCGCAAGGCATTCCCGAAACTCCTCATCGAATCCGTCACCGGCGTTCTCACCTCCGACGAACGCCGCGACCGCGTGGCCGACATGGCTCCCGCGGAGGGCGAAAAGGAAACTCAGCGCGTGCTCGTCGCCACTGACTGCCTCTCGGAGGGTATCAACCTCCAGCAGCTTTTCGATTCCGTCATCCACTACGATCTTTCGTGGAATCCCACCCGCCACCAGCAGCGGGAAGGCCGCGTGGACCGTTTTGGCCAGCCGGCCGATCTCGTCCGCACCGTCATGATGTTCTCCCCGGACAGCGCCATCGACGGAGCCGTGCTGGAGGTCATCCTCCGCAAGGCTGAGGAAATCCGCAAAGCCACCGGCGTCACCGTCCCGCTCCCCGAGGAGCGCGGCCCGGTCACCGATGCACTCATGGCTTCCATGATGCTGCGCCGCCACACCAGCGATCAGCTCATGCTGGATCTGAAAATCAGCGATAGCACCAGTTTCATGGATGCCCGTTGGCGCGATGCCTCAGAAAACGAAAAGAAATCCCGCGCCCGCTTCGCCCAGAACGCCATGAAGCCGAGAGAAGTCGCCCCGGAATGGGAAAAAGCCCGCCGCTTCCTCGGCTCGCCGGACGATGCCCGCCTCTTCGTCGAGCGCTCCATGGCCCGCTTCGGCGTTCCACTTGAACCGCGGAAGAACCTCCTCCTCGCACACACCCATGGCCTCGATTCCGGTTTGCGCGAGCGTCTCGAACAACGCCACCTCAAGGGCACTATCCGCCTTGCCTTGGCAGAACCCGCACCCTCCGGCGCGGTGCTACTCACCCGCACCCATCCACTCACCGCCACCCTCGCCGAGTCCCTCGTCGAGGCTTCGCTCGACCCGGAATCCCTCACCGGCCTTGGCCTCGGCCGCGTCGGCGCGTGGGAAACTTCCGCCGTGCCCAAGCTCACCCGCGTCGCGCTGCTTCGCATTCGCTACAAGCTCACCATCCACGCCCGCCGGGAGCGAATGCTTCTCGCTGAGGAAGCCGCCCTCGTCGTCATCCAAGGAAACGACATCGTCGCCATTGAGGACGAAGCCCGCGCGCTTCTCCACGCAGAAGCCACATCGAATCTTGCCGCTTCCGCCCAGGAGCGATTCATCGAAAAAGCCAAGACCGATCTTCCCGCGCTGCTCGCCGGCCCGCTATCCGACTTCGTCCGCCAGCGCGCCGATGAACTCGCCCAGGATCATGCCCGTCTGCGGGCCGCCGCAGGATCCTCCCGCGTTTCCGTCTCACCGGTCTTTCCTCCCGATGTCATTGGCCTTTTCGTGCTGATGCCCAACACGATTTGAGCCCAATACAGGAATCATTCCATACATGATCGAGGCCCTCCTCCAGCTCCCGGAAAGTAAGACGCTTGAGTTTAAGCGCGACCTCTCATCCCCGGGACCGTTGCTCAAAACACTCGTCGCCTTCGCAAACTCCGCTGGCGGGCGTCTTGTTGTAGGCGTGACCGATGACCGCAAAATCACCGGCATCGCCGACCCGCTCGACGAGGAGGAAAGGCTCGCCAACCTCATCGCCGATTCCATCTCCCCGCGGCTCGTTCCAAATATCGAACTCGCCACCGTGGACGGCAAAACCCTACTCACAGTCGAAGTATTTCTCAGCGGAACCCGGCCTCACTATCTGAAGTCCGCAGGCATCGAACAAGGCGCATACGTCCGACTCGGCTCCACCAACCGGCAGGCGGATGCCCAACTCATCGCCGAACTCCAGCGCGGCGTTGCCGGAGTCAGCTTCGATGCAATTCCCATGCCCGGACTCACCGCCGATGCCCTCGATTTGAAGGCCATCCAGCGGGATTTCGAGGGCCGCAGGCCGGTCGATGAACGGATGCTGCAAAGCCTGCGCATCCTCGTCGCGGATCAGGGCCGCATCGTCCCCAGCCAAGGCGGCGTCCTGCTCTATGGCTTGGACCGCCGCCAGCATTTCGACGACGCCTGGATCCAGTGCGGGCGCTTCATCGGCAACGACAAAAGCGACATTTTCGACCATATCGACATTCAGGATCCGCTGCCCAAGGCCGTCGATGAAATCATGCTCTTTCTCAAGAAGCACGCCATGCGCGGCGCGGATTTTTCGGAAATTCGCCGCAAGGACATCTGGAGCATCCCGATCAAGATCCTGCGCGAGGTCATCATCAATGCCCTTGTCCACGCCGACTACTCGCACCGCGGCACGCCCACCCGCGTCGCCTTTTTTGACAACCGCATCGAGATCGAAAGCCCAGGCCTGCTTCTCCCCGGCCTCACCATCGAGGACATCAAACAGGGCGTCTCCCAGATCCGCAACCCGGTCATCGCCCGCGTCTTCCGTGAACTCGAACTCATCGAGCAATGGGGCAGCGGCATTCCCGGCATCTTCCGCCAGGCCGCCGCCGAAAATCTCCCCGAACCCATCATCGAAGAACTCGCCGGTCGCGTCCGGTTCACCGTGCCCCTCTCCGAAATCCTGCCTCTCTCCCGCGAGCAGTCACGAAAAGGCGGTGTTTATCCGGCAAAGGCCCAGTCGGGGCTGGAGGCGAGTGCCCAGTCAGGGGCAGAGTCAGGGGCAGAGTCAGGGGCAGAGTCGAGTCTTGCCCGCCTGATCACTTGCCTGTCGGAGCGCCCTCATTCCAAATCCGAGATGGCTGCCCGTCTCGGCCAAAAAGGGGTGACCGGAGCCCTAAACCGAACCGTGAAACAACTGCTCGAAGAACGCTTGGTGGAATACACAATCCCCGAAAAACCCAACAGCCGCCTGCAAAAATACCGACTCACAGCGAAAGGCCGCCCCCTGCTCACACCTTCCCAGCCTCCCGATTGATTTTCCATGGCCCGCAAACCCGTCACCGATCTCTCCGCCTGGCCCTCGCTCACCCTTGAGGGGAACCTGATCGCGCCCGCCATGGTGGCCAGGATCGCCGCGCCGAAGGACGACGAGGCCACCCGCCAATCCTACCGCATCCGCAAGGGTCTTTCCATCCGCGACGAAATCTCCACCGCCTTCCGCGTCGGCCAGTCGCACTTCGACGCCTTTCGGAAACTGGAAAACCCCTCTGCCGATGCCACCCGCCGGTTCATGCGGGATTTCCTCGCGGAAACCCTCGGCTTCGACAACCTCGCTCCGCACGAAGGAGCCGTCTCCCTGCTCGCCGGAGGCCGCGTGCCCATCGTCGTCACCCCGCCCGCCGAGGAAAAACTCGACCGCAAGAGCCCCACACTTTCCACCGACCGCTCCCGCTCCGCCGCCTTCGCGCTTCAGGATTACGTCAATGAATGCGACGACGCCCTCTGGGGCCTCGCCACCAATGGCACCGTGCTCCGCCTCATGCGGGACAACGCCTCTCTCACCCGTCCGGCCTTCATCGAGGCGGACCTCGCCCAGATCTTCAACAACGAGGACGCCGCCTCGTTCTCCATCCTCTGGCTGTTATTCCACCGCACCCGCTTCGGCATCGTCGATACTCCGGCCACCGATTGTGATCTCGAACGCTGGCGCGATGCCGGGGCGAAAGAAGGCGAAGCCTCCCGCGACCGCCTCGCCGGCCAGGTAAAACTCGCCCTCAAGCTCCTCGGCTCTGGCTTCCTCGAAGCCAATCCCGAGCTCTCGAAGCGCCTGCAATCCGGCGACATCCCGCTCACCGGCTGGTTCAATGAACTTCTCCGGCTCATCTATCGCCTCATCTTCCTGATGGTCGCGGAGGATCGCAATCTCCTCCATCCGTCCAAGGCCACCACATCCGCGCGGAAACTCTATGCCGAGGGCTATTCACTCAGCGCCCTGCGCGCGCTCTGCACCCGTGCCTCGACGTGGGACCGCCACCACGACCGCTACGAGGGCATCAAGATCGTCTTCCGCGCGCTCGCCGACGGTGAGGAAACCCTCGCCCTGCCCGCCCTCGGCGGACTCTTCGCCACCGGCGAACTCCCGAATCTGGAAACCGCCCGCCTCCGCAACCGCGCGTTCATGGAGGCTCTCTACCGCCTCTCCTGGCTGGCGGACAAATCCGGCATGGTCCCGGTGAACTGGCGCTCCATGGAAACCGAGGAACTCGGCTCCGTTTACGAATCCCTCCTCGAACTCCAGCCCCAGCTCGGCTCCGATGGCCGCAGCCTCATCTTCGCCTCCGATGCCGCGGAGCAAAAGGGCAACCAGCGCAAAACCACCGGTTCCTACTACACGCCGGACAGCCTCGTCCAAGCCCTGCTCGATACCGCCCTCGATCCTGTGTTAGACCAGACCGAGGCGCAGTCCGCCGATCCCGCCAAGGCCCTGCTGAAACTGTCCGTCATTGATCCTGCCTGCGGTTCCGGCCATTTCCTGCTCGCCGCCGCCCGGCGCATCGCCACCCGCCTTGCCCGCATCCGCGCGGAAGGCACACCCTCCACCGAGGATTTCCGTCACGCCCTGCGCGATGTCGCCCGCTGCTGCATCCACGGCGTGGACCGCAACCCGATGGCGGTGGAACTGACCAAGGTCGCACTCTGGATCGAAACCGTCGATCCCGGCCTACCCCTCGGCTTCTTCAACGCACAGATCCGCCCCGGCGACTCCCTCCTCGGCATCTTCGATCTCAAGGCGCTTCAGGACGGCATTCCCGACGCCGCCTACAAACCCCTCACCGGCGACGACAAGGACACCGCTAAATACTATGCCCAAGCCAATAAGGGAGCGAAGGGCGGCCAGGGTGAGCTGAACCTCGGCGGTTCCGGTTGGCAAATGCCCGATACCAAACCGCTGGCATTGGACTTCTCCGGCTTCCGTGATCTACCCGAAGAAACCGTTAGCCAGATCGGTGCCAAGGCGAAACGCTTCGAGGACTTACGCGAAAAACCGGAGTTCACCCGCGTCCAAACCGCCGCCGATCTCTACGTCGCCGCCTTCCTCCTGCCGAAAACCGGCGGAGCGCCCACTGATCCAAGCAAACGCATCGTCCCCACCACTGAGGAACTCTGGCAGGTGCTCAATCAAGGTAAAATCCGCGAGTCCATGACCACGGCCCCGCAAGCCGCCCGCCGAGCCCGCGCCTTCCACTGGCCACTGGAGTTCCCCGATGTCATGCAGCGAGGGGGCTTCGATGTCGTGTTGGGGAATCCGCCTTGGGAGCGAATCAAGCTTCAAGAACAGGAGTTCTTCGCTTCCCGCGTTCCGGAAATCGTGGAAGCAAAAAACAAAGCCGAACGCAGCACCCGGATCAAATGGCTTTCGGAAGGCAGCCTGCGCTATCATCTCTCCAAATTCCAAACTCCACCGCCACCCGATCAAAACGAGGTTCAACTTTTCCAGGAATTCGAGTTCGAGAAGCGCTTGTCCGAAGCCGCGAGCATTTTCGCGCGTCTCGCCGACGAAGAAGGTGGTCGCTTCGCATTTACCGGCCGCGGCGATGTTAATACCTACGCCCTCTTCGCAGAGCATTTCGCCAACTTAGCGCGCTCTCGCGCTGGGATAATTGTGCCAACTGGAATCGCTACCGATGCGACCACCGCGCCATTCTTCGCAGCCTTGATTGAAGACAAACGCCTCGCACGTCTTGTCGATTTCGAGAACTCCGCGCCTATTTTCTCAAGCGTGCATCGCAGCTTCAAATTCAGCCTTCTCACTCTGGGCAGAGACGAGGCCGAAGCGAACTTCGCCTTCTTCCTCACGGATCCCGGTCAACTCGCCGAATCTGAGCGCAACTTCACTCTCTCGGCCGAAACCATCGCCCACCTCAACCCAAACACCCGCACTGCCCCAGTCTTCCGGTCCCGCGCCGATGCCGCTCTCACTGCCAAGATCTATGCCAACGCCCCGGTGCTGATTGATGAAGAAAAGAGTGGTGATGGAAATCCATGGAATGCCTCCTTTTATACCCGAATTTGGCACATGGCTGAAGACGCCGAGTGGTTTCGGTCCGCCATTGAACTTAGGGAAGCCGGATTCCTTCAAGAATCGGCAGATTGGGTCAAAGACGATGTTCGCTATGTGCCGCTTTATGAAGCTAAAATGATTCATCACTTTGACTACCGCTGGGCCACTTACAATGCAGATGGCTCAGAGAGTGGCGATGTGACGGCAGATCAAAAGAATGATGCAAATTACGAGCCGACTCCTCGGTATTGGGTTCCTGAAAAGGAGGTCTCAGATCGCCTTTCCACAAAGGACTGGAACAACGAGTGGTTGATGGGTTGGCGCAAGATATGCCGGGCAACCGATGAGCGGACACTAATTACGAGCGCGTTTCCCAGCACCGCGGCAGGCGATTCCTTACCGCTTATCTTAGCGGCACAGCCTGCTAAGCTAGTTGCATGCCTCCAAGCAAATCTATCGAGCTTGATAGTCGACTACGCAGAGAGGCAGAAACTAGGAGGCACGAACTTAACATTCCAATATCTCTTCCAGCTCCCAATTCTCCCGCCTACTTTCTACACCGCCCCGCGCCTCGACTTCATCGTCCCGCGGGTGTTGGAACTCACCTACACCTCGCATTCGCTGGCCCCGTTCGCGCGGGATCTGGGCTACGACGGCCCGCCCTTTGGGTGGGAGGAAGTGCGCCGCGCACTGTTGCGCGCCGAACTGGACGCCTTCTACGCCCGCGCCTACGGACTCGACCGCGACGAACTCCGCTACATCCTCGACCCCGCCGACATCAAAGGCCCCGACTACCCCTCCGAAACCTTCCGCGTCCTCAAGGAAAAGGAAATCCGCCAACACGGCGAATACCGCACCCGCCGCCTCGTCCTCGAAGCCTGGGACCGCATGATGGCGGACGGCACTTTCGCCGCACTGGATCTAACACACGGATCCACTCAGCAAGTTCAGCCAGTCCAAATATCACTTCCGCCAGCGAAAGAACTCAAGGACCGCTCATGGGCTTGGCCGCCGCAAGTCGTGCGGAAGGACCGGCTGCGATACGCGGCCCAGTATGCACTTTGGATTTCCGATCCCAAACAGGATGCCTCACGCCTGCGGATTCTCATCGCCAGCCTTGCAGAGCCCGCACTGTTGTCCGGGTGGCTAACAAAAGATGAACGAACCCAGTGGGAACGATTGATCGGTCCCGAGGCCCGCCCCATGGCAAGCGGTGTGGTTCGCCTGCATCCCGAGACAAATGCGGCCTGGAAAGCCGCCTTCGAGCAACTCATCACATCCGCCCAACTGCGCGAAGAGCAGGATGGCGCGTGGACGCGCGGCAGCCATTTCGACGCCTCAGGTCTCAGCGCAGATTCACCGGATGCCCAACGTGCCGCGTTCGCGCTGAATGCGATCCGGCAGATGGACATCGAACAACTTCGGCCCTTGATCGTCTTGGAAGACAATATCATTTGGGAAAAGCTGGCGTATGGCACCTGATCTTTTCATTCCAGAATTGCAGTCCCCCGTTCCCCCGCAAGGGACACGGGAACCCCGCCTTTGGGTGAGAAGACTGGCTATATTTGAGGATGAGAAAACGAACCGCAGAAACATCCCGCTCAAAACCGGCCTGAACATCGTCTGGACTCCGGACCTGTCTAGCAGCGGACAGCGCGCGTTGGCTCACGGTAGTGGCAAGACCACATTCTGCCGGCTGATCCGCGCGTGTCTTGGAGAATCGGATTTCACCACCGAAACCCAGCGTCACCGCCTTCTACACAAAATGCCGAAAGGTTTCTTTGCCGCGGAAGTCATGATTGATGGAGTTTGCTGGGTTTCCATTCGCACATTCGGGTTGGGGGAAAGCTACGTGGCGCAGGCGGAAAGCATCGAAGCCGCCATAACTCGTGGACGGCAAGACGGTGATCCACCGTCACTTGACCGGATCATCAGGGAATCCTTTTTCAGCGATTTGATCGGCCTAACACCTCCTGAGGTCGATAACGAACACATCTGGGATCTACTGAGAGCGTGGCTTTCCCGCGATCAGGAATGCCGCTTGGCGGACATCCTCTCCTGGCGCTCACCCAAAACGCAAACACGCTCGCGCGCGCAGGTGGTGAGTGAAGCCGCGAAGTTGGCAATGGTCCGCCTCGCCGTCCGGGCCTTGGACAAAGTGGAAATTCGTGCCAGTGTCCGCGAACGAAAGCTCGCCAAAGAAGCCGAGGAGGAAAGGAAGAGACAGACCTTTCTGGAACAACAACGGGCGGATAGAATGAAGACACTCCGTCATGCCTTGGAAGTGGGCGACGAGGTCGGATTCGACGATGCCCTAGACCACAAAGGACTCATTTCCCTTGCGACGGCGCGCTTCGAAGCCGCCATGGGTGCCGAACTGCCACCGCCACCGGAGCAGCCCTCGCTGGTAGGTCTGTTGCGGGATCTCAACACCAAGCGAGCCACCCACCTCGAAGAAGCGCGAAAGCTCGAAAACGACGCTGAACGGAAGCGCACGGAGGCAACGCATCTTCGATCCGAAGCCCGGTTGGGTGAGATTGATGTAAAACAAGGGCAGGTTCGCGTCTGCCCACTCTGCCGGGTGCCCGTGGACGAGGTATTGGCGAGCAAGTGTGGAATCTCGCTGGAGCACTGCAACATCGAGGCCCTCAAAACCCAAATCGCGGAAAAGGAAAAAAAGGCGGCATCTCTTGTCGAAGATGCCCAGAAGTCCGAAACCAACGCCCGCCAGATTTCCACACTCGTCAGTCAACTTTCTAACCAGATCCGGGAAACGGAAGAGCAAGCGCAGAAGGCCGAAGCCGAGATCCGTTCCGCACAGGGTGCCAAGATGCGCCTCCAAGACAAAGTCTTTGAGGCCCGCCGCCTCCTCGACGAAGCCCGCGCGTTGCGCGCCGAGTGCGAGAAGCCCGCTCCCACGGCATCCTTGAACGCGGAGTTAGAGACGCTGCGTGTACAGCTCGAACAGGGTCGAGGACGAGCACAGGAGGCGATCTACAGTTTGGAAACCCAATACCGAGCCATCATGGCCGCCTGGCTTCCCGACGGCGTCGATGGCGTCATCAAGCTCGACGGAAAAGGCCTGAAAGTGGACGTCGAGTTGGAGGGCCGCGGGGAGGTTTCGACCGCCGCGCTCGATTCACTCAAGATCGTAGCCTTCGATCTCGCCGCCCTTCACCTCGCCACCGAAGGGAAAGCCGTCCTCCCCCCGTTTCTCATCCACGACAGCCCCCGCGAAGCCGATCTCGACGCCATGCTCTACGGCCGCCTCTTCGAAATGATCGCCGAATGGGAAAAAGAATCCGGAGGCCCATGCTTCCAATACATCGTTACCACCACCACCGCGCCCCCGCCCGACCTGCGCGGGGACGATTTCGTAAAACTCAAAATGAGCTCAACCCCCGCGAAGGAACGACTCTTTGGAATCGACCTATGAAAACCACCCTCACCAGCTTCCGGGCCAATCCACTCGCCATAGCGGCAGAAAGTAGTATTGTCCCCGCCAACAGCATTTGAGCCGAATTATGAGCAATCCAATGAGTGAATCACTGCCACCAACCGTCCCTGACCCCGAGGAACCGGAGGGACTTGATCAACAGGCCCTCAATCTCGGGAGTTTCCCCATCGACAGCCTGATGATCCGCACCGAAACGCGGTCGGTCTTTGAGGTTTGCCGCCGGATCGACTCGAACCAGTATATTATGGATCCGGATTTCCAGCGGCAGTTTGTGTGGGACATCGACCGCCAGAGTAAGCTCGTCGAATCGGCGCTGCTCAGGATCCCCCTGCCGGTTTTCTATCTAGCGGAAACATCGGATGGCAAAGTGGTGGTCGTGGATGGCCTCCAGCGACTGACAACCTTTCACCGATACGTGAAGGGTCAGTTTAGCCTTCGTGGCCTAGCCTTCGCCAAGGAACTCAACGGATCGAAGTTCAAGAATCTTGATTCCGCTCTCAAGAATCGACTCGAAGACACACCTCTCACCCTTTACCTGATCGACAGTAAGGTTCCCGACGAGGCCAAGTATGAGATTTTTGAACGAGTGAATAGTGGTGTCGCTCTCTCCCGCCAGCAAATGCGAAATTGCCTTTATGTTGGTGATGCCACCCGCTGGTTGGGGCGCATGGCTGATCAAGGTGATTTCCTCGATGCCACCGACCGGAGCCTGAATCGGAAAACCATGCGCGACCGGGAATGCATCAATCGTTTCGCGGGATTCCATCTGCGCGGGTCGAATAATTATACTGGCGACATGGAGGACTTCCTTAATTCAGCTCTCAAAGAGATGAACGCCGGATGCGATTATAATCGTCTGACGAAGGATTTCCTAAAGTCTATGCGCATCAACAAGGCGATCTTTGGCCGCCATGCATTCCGCAAGTCGATGAGTGGTGGCAATTCAAGAAGCGTCATCAACGTGGCATTGTTCGACATCTTCTCGACAGTATTTGCCCCGTGGCCGGAATCGTCTGTAATAGCTTGCGCGAAGGACATCCAAAAGGCGACTAAGGAAATGTTGCACGATGACGAGTTTAACGAAGCCATCAGTCGTTCGACCAACTCCACAAAAAACGTCAAAACCCGGTTTCAGTTTGTCGAGAACCACATCACGCCGCTTCTGCTATGATTGATTCCATCCACATCAAGCATTTCAAGTGCTTTTCGCAGCTGGACCTACCCTTGGGCCAACTGACTCTACTCACCGGGCGCAATGCTACAGGTAAATCCTCGGTTATCCAAAGCCTCTTGCTGCTCCACCAGGGAATAGTGGGACGTGGCCGCAGCACTCATATTCCTCTAAATGGTGACATCATCAGCCTAGGAGCATTTTCTGACGTTCTCGACGGAAGGAGCGGTCGAAAGTCATTTTCATTAGGAATCTCCTCAAATGATTACCGAATCGAATGGACCTTCACATCCGAGGATAAAACAACGCTCGTGGCACCGCTGGTGAAAGTCTCGGATTCCCGTGGATGGTCGAAATCCGACAACGCTGCTGGAGTAGAGATTTACGCTCCGGCAGACGACCCTGATTCTCCGGGTGATGATGCCATCCTTCTTTTAGGTGGTTTGGATACACTTATCCATATATCGACCGAGCGAATCGGCCCGCGCGAAACCTACTCCGCAGATCCCAGCCGTGACGATCAACTTGGCCCAAGGGGCGAATACACGGCTTGGTTTCTACACCGTAATGGCGAGCGGGAGGTCGAGGAAAGTCTTCGCCGCCCCGACACCTCCCCCCTACTTATCCGTCAAACGGAAGCATGGCTGGCCCACTTTTTCCCCGGTGTCGCGTTCGAAGTGGATCGAATCAGGGATACGAATCTGTTGACCTTGCGCTTCCGAACTTCCGCGAAGGATAGTTTCCACCGTCCCAGCAATGTTGGCTACGGCCTGTCGCACTTATTGCCCGTGTTAGTGGGAGGGCTCGGAGTGAGGCCGGGATCAATGTTCATCGTTGAGAATCCAGAAGCCCACCTTCATCCCTCCGCCCAAGCGGAAATCGGAACATTTCTAGCAGCAGTGGCTGCCGCGGGCGCTCAGGTTTTGATAGAGACGCATAGCGACCACGTCCTAAACGGCGTTCGTCTTGCAATCAAAAAGAAGGTTCTCAGTCCGGAGGACACCCAAATTCATTATTTCAATCCGCGCGATTCCGATTCCCAAGTGGTTCCCATTATCATTCGGCCGGACGGCTCTCTGGACCAATGGCCCACCGGGTTCTTTGACCAGATTGAGAAGGATCTGGATCAACTGACAGAATGGTAACCTTGCGCCCAATGATCTATTTCAACGACGCATCGCTACACGGCCAGTTCCCGGCCTGCGAGGCTTTCAAGGACTCCCTGCAGAATCTTTGGGAAATACGGAAGACATTGGTGGCATCGGGCCTCCAATTACGGGTTTGCCGAAGTGTGCGGCTACGACAGGTGACCCCGACAGAAACCTTCAACCAATTCCTCGGAGTCATTCCAAAGGACCTCAAGGCTCGATTGCTCCTCTGGCTGGACCGGGAGGGACCATTCTGGGACGATGACCGCCGACACCCGGATGAAGAATATTTTGAGTGTTGCGGCGATCTTGTCACGGACACAGGCGCGGCCGAGGCGGCCTGCCTTCAAACAGAAGCAGTCGCCAGCTGGCTCTTCAGTCTAGACCCCTCCAAGTTTCTTACCAATCCGCTTGTCGTGCAATGGCTCGGCCGGGAAGGCGGCGACCTCAGCGTCGCAGTTCCCAACGCCTGGAACCCGTACCACGCGGGGCGCTGCGTGTCCTCGCTGGAAAAACCCTTCGCTAGTTGGAACGAATTGCTCGAATGGGCGGAGCGTGAGTGCCGGAACTTGATTCTTTCTCCCGAGATTAGAACCCAACTTCCCATGCAGTTTTATTCAAACGTGGCCCAAAGGTCTAAGGTTCTCCTCGGGATTCTTGATCAGATCGTTGGTTTGACGAAAACAGGCAAGAGTCGAGAGGTGGAAGAAATTCGCAAAGAATGGATGCACGGAGAACGAGCCCGTTTTTCACCTTCGTGCGATTCTGAACTACGTGATTTTGCCAATGACCTGACATTTAGTCACCCGGTGTCAGGGAGACGGGTTCTTTGCTCCTGGCACGGAAAAATCCAAACACCTCAGTTCCGCATTCACTATGAATGGCCTCTACCCGAGGGCGAAGATAGACTCTTCGTCGCCTACATCGGTCCAAAGATCACGAAAAGATGACTGTAACCAACTTTGACGAAGATCTGATTGACCTCCGGGAGTTTTCCAATCGTCTCCTCCGGTTCATTGATGTCGAACACCACTTCGTGGACGGCAGCCTGGTGATTGGTCTCAGCTCGAAATACGGATCGGGAAAAACCACGTTCTTCCGGATGCTGAAGGACGATCTTGAAAAAGGAAACTCCGTCATCGGCCCGGTGGCCGTTGTTTCCCTCAACGCGTGGGAAAGTGACTATTTCGGCGACCCGCTCTTCTCCATCGTGTCGGCCCTTGTGGGGCGGATTCAGGAGTCGGGACAGGAAGCAAGCCCCATCGTTTCGGCGGCCAAAGATCTGGGTTGGTTTGCCACGGCCGTCGGAGGCCAGGTCGTAGCCAAGTTCACGGGCATTGATCCCGTCGCGGCGGGAGAAGTTGCGGAGAAAAAGAAAGCTTCCCACGAAGCGCAACCGCCAGTCCCGTTGGATGCCTTCACCGTTTATCAAGGGCGCAAGACCGCCATGGCACAACTGAAAGCAGCCCTAGAAAAATTCATCACTGAGTCGGCGACCAGGATTCTGTTTCTGGTCGATGAACTGGATCGCTGCCGTCCCGACTACGCGATCGCCTACCTCGAAACCATCAAACACATCTTCGATCTTCCAGGGGCTACCTTCATCCTCGCGGCGGACCGACATCACCTCCGAAACTCCGCGCGGACTGCATTTGGGGCCGAACTTGGATTTCGATGAATATTACAGGAAGTTCGTCCACCGTGAGGTGACCCTTCCGCCACTATCGGAGGCCGCATATCAGCGGTTCGCGGAGACTTACTCGAAGCACTTCCTTGAGCGTGACGAAATCAGGCATTGCTTCATAAATGTGAGCGATGGATCAATCCGCAGAATTTCTGAGCTAATTTCGGCACTCAACTTGACGCCCCGCCAGATTCAAGATTCGTTCCGAGTCTTGGGGCATGTATTGTCCACCGAGCCGGACAAGCGTGGAAAACTGCTATGGTGCCTGGGTGCAGCATCAATCACAATGGCTGCCCTTAGAATCGGCAGACCTGATGCGTTTCATAAGCTGGGGTCTCAGAGTCTCACTCCGAATCAGGCGATGCAGCTCATTAGGGATGACTTGAAACTCAAAGACGAACTATGGTGGTTCACCTTGTTCTCCACCGGCCACGGAATTGCCTTCAAGGACGGCCAGCAAGTCATTGATGTCATGAAAGAAGTTGGTCTCGTCTCCAAAGATGCTGACGCAGCGTCCCTTTATTTAGGCCAGTGGTACGATGGCTGGGGACATTCGTCGGAAAACCGCTTGGCCCAGACACACCAACGAATCGAGCAGATCATGCAATGGTGATCCACAGTTCCAACAATTCCGCCTCCATGACCCTCACGACCCCACAGCCCTTCATCATCCGCGAAGAATGCGAGAAGGCCGCTTGGGAGCACGGCTACCGTCGCGCGCTCGGGGCAAAGGACGGCTGGGCGGCCTTTGGTTCGACGACCGCCCACGGCTCCATTTGGCTGGCCGCCGCCTCGGATCAAGGCCCTTGGTTTCTCGCCATGGATCACCCTGGTGCGATCAAGGAACTTCATCTCCCTTCGACCGAGCTTCCCGGTCCAGGCGTGGCACGCTTCTCATTCCCCAACCTCACCGCGCTCTACGCCATTCTGCCCCGCCTCTATCAACTCGCCGTCAGCTTGCCCGATGCGCCGCTGCACGCCTTTCACACACAAACCGCCGAGCTTCCCAAAACCACCGAAGCCGAGCGCCTCGTCGTCCAGCGGATCGGTCAGAACATCTTCCGCGACAGCCTCATGGACTACTGGCAGGGCCGCTGCCCGCTCACCGGCATCACCGATCCCGCCCTCCTCCGCGCGTCGCACATCGTCCCCTGGAGCGAATGCCAGGACGACGCGCAGCGTCTCGACGTTCACAACGGCCTGCTGCTCTCCGCGCTGTGGGACGCGGCGTTCGACCGCGCCCTCGTCACGTTCGATGACAATGGAAAACCCGAGTTTTCTCCCCAACTCAGCGCCGCCGCCCGCCAAGCACTACAATGGAATCAACTGATCCCGCTAACTGACTCACATCGTCAAAACCTCGCGCATCACAGGCTAAGATTCATGAAGGCGATGACATTCTCATCAGCCCAAATAGTACCATGATGCCCAGGAAGGGCCTTCATCGAGATGTAAATCAGCGACTCCGCCGCGTAGCGACGTCCATGGTATTCGTCCACTTGGTGTAGCCGGGGAGGCGAGTTGGAACCGGCCTATGTGCCCTCCGGACATCAGGAACGCCTTTGGCCTCAGTAGTTGGCCGGACGATGGAGCGCATGCAGCCTCATTTGGCCCGTCCGCCCTCTCTGGTCAACACCCCCGTTCTGATTCCAGTCAAGTCGCCATTCAGAAAAATAATCGCATTCACCCCCATAAAGGTGTTGCATTCTGAACGGAATCCGTTCATTAGTTGGCCGCGCCGAGTGCGCAACACACTAAAAGCACTAAAAGCACTAAAAGCACTAAAAGCACTAAAAGCACTAAAAGCACTAAAAGC
>CAZKQK010000065.1:26301-27919 GCA_964554865.1 uncultured Luteolibacter sp.
ACTAAAATCGCAAAATCGAACGAAATCAAAAAATATGAAACGCGAAAACCATTTGAGACCTGAGATCAAAGCGATGCTTCATTCGGAAGTGCGCGTCTCGGGTCGATTGATCCCCTGAAATCAATGATCCAATTTCATAGCCCGAGTGGGAATTCTGGAGTGTGGTCATTCGGTTTCTTGCCGACTACTATCGCCCATGAATCCCCTAACGGAATTCGAAAAACGCTTCGAAATCAAAAGTGCGACCATCATTTCCGATGTTCCGCATGAACCACGAACAATCATTTGGTTGTTTGGCCTATATTGTTCCACCTTTGCGACCCTGGCAATTTATTCCAGTCCTTGGTGGCATTACCTAACGATAACTGCGATCTATCTGATCGCATGCCAAGATGTCCGAAAATATTACAGAAAAAGACCGCGAAACCGTCCGGATTAACCTTGAGGTTTCTCCCCACGTGCGTGATCACATCAAGGATTTGAGGAAGAGAAGCGATGCAGCATCTCTGGCGGAGGTCTTCAAGAAGTCTTTAGCGCTTTATGACATGGTCTTGAGCTTCACCTCCCAAGGTGGAAAAGTCGTCTTGGAGTCTCCCTCTGGAGAACGCGAGGTTATTCGGCTTTTGTGAGCCATTCCATCTCGATTTCGTATTTGGCCTTGTCACGGCGAATCGTCTTCGTGTCGCTGGCGCCCTCGGCGCGGTTTTTAATGACTCAGTCTGCGCTGCCTTAATCTGCTACTTATCGTCGCGCACCCGGGGAAAAGACGCCTGGGTGTGGGCGGCTTTGGGTTCGACGACCGCGCGCGGCTCCATCTGTCTGCCGCCGCCTCGGATCAAGACCCCTGGTTTCTCGCCATGGATCACCCAGGCGCGATCAAGGAACTTCATCTCCCTCCGACCGAGCTTCCCGGACCTGGCGTGGCACGCTTTCCACGACATCGGGTGAGGGGAATATGGATGCCGGTCTCATTGCCGATGATGACGCAGAACGTGGTGGAGAACTCTCCATAGCATGAGCAGCACAGAGCCATACGACTTCCGGGGCTATGCTTTCCAAAGCTCCTCGCGAGGGACGCTCTAATCCCACACCGCATTGTAAGCACTCAAAAATGAGTGTTGCCATTATGAACCATAAGTGGCATACATGCCGGACCTAACGGCAGTTAGCCGGAGTTGCAGCTAAAAAAATCTGCCATGGTAGTGGTTTTCCCCCACTTGCCCGGAAATACCGGGGGGGATGCTCGAACGGATCAATTGATCGTCTGCGGGGAGCATCCCAAAACCCAAAATCAAAACCAAAAGCCCTCCCCCGTTGAGAGGGCCAATCAAAAAGTAAACTAAAATGAAAAGCCATAAAAACGGCGCAATGCCGAATAGCGGGGACCTCAAGTCGGAATTTCCGGCGAATAGTCCGAAGGAAAATGGATCGGAGTCGGGTGTGAAAAGCCCGACGGCCGGTAAAAAACCGAAAACCCGGAAGGAGAATAAACCGGGGAATGCCAAACGCAAAAAGGGCAAGGAGACCTTGGAACCTTTTGCCGCTGGCGATCTGGTGGTCGCGATCACACTACCCGACAATTTTCAGCCTGATGGAAGAGGCGAATATGAACTCAAAG
>CAZKQK010000066.1:0-27862 GCA_964554865.1 uncultured Luteolibacter sp.
GAGCAACTTGTCTTCTTCTGAAATACCCCTCGGCTTGCCGCGGGGTTGTTTATTCGCCCTCGCTCCGCCCACGCCATGCGGGATGCATCCGCCTCCTCCGGCGGATGTCCGGATTTGCCTCCACGGCGTCTACCGTTGGAAATCAGGAGGTCACCACTCAACTTCCGCAAGCGGAAAGCCGCGTTTTCATCTTCCCCGGCACCCCGCGCCGGATGTATGCTCGCACCATGCCGATCCTCCTACGGATCCTCCGCCACACCTTCCGTTTCCCCGGCCTCAGCGCGCTTTCGCTGGTCATGGCCGTCGTCTGCACCTCGCTGGTGCTCGTCCTGCCCGGCGTGACCATGCGTTTCATCGATGTGATCATCGCCAGAAACCGCCCGGACCTCATCGTGTCCACCGCCGCCACCGGCATCGGGGCCATCCTCGCCCGGCAGTTGCTTTTCACCGCGCGCACCTACGTCAACAACGCGCTCGAACTCAAACTCACCCACCTCGTCCGCGTGGAACTTTACGACAAGCTCCAGCGCCTGCCGGTCAAGTGGTTCGACTCGAATTCCTCCGGAGAAATCATGTCCCGCGTGGCCGAAGACGTGCCCGCCATGGACCGTGTGATCATCGATGGGGCGGACCAGGCGCTCGCCGCCCTGCTCCAGTTCCTCATCGTCATCGGCTACATGTTCTGGCACTCGTGGGAACTCACGCTCGCCACCCTGCTTCCCCTCCCGCTCATCGGGCTGATCACCGCCTGGTGGACGAAACGTTCCGAGCCCATGTGGCGGGCCTCGTCGGAAGCCTCCTCCGCCCTCAACGCCATCCTCCACGACCACCTCGCCGGCATCCGCCAGATCAAGGCCTACACCGTCGAGCCCAAGGCCCTCGAAACATTCGACAAGGCATCCCGCATGGCCGGTGAAAGGAAAATGTCCGTCATGCGCGGACAGGCCGTCGTCTGGCCCGCCGTTTCCTTCATCGCCGAGTCCGGCATCATCCTCATGGTCGCCTTCGGCGCGTGGTGGGCGCTCGAAGGAAAACTCTCGTCCGGCGTGGTGATCTCGTTTCTCGTCGCATGGGGATTCCTCTTCGATCCCATCTCGCGCATCAACCCGCTCTCCCAGACCTTCGCCCGCGGAGTGGTGTCCGCCAAACGCGTCTTCGCCATCATCGACACCCCGGACGAATCCCACATCACCGAAGGCCTCCGTCCGGCCACCCCGCGCGGCCACATCCGCTTCGAAAACGTCTCCTTCCATCACAATCCGGACAGCCCGGCCGTCAGCAACCTCGGGATCGAGGCGCGTCCCGGCGAGACCATCGCGCTCGTCGGCGCCACCGGCGCCGGCAAGTCCACCGTGCTCAACCTGCTCACCCGTTTCTACGAACCGGACACCGGGCGCATCCTCATCGACGGTACCCCGCTCGCGGACATCTCCAAGGAATGGCTGCGCGACCAACTCGGCTACGTCACCCAGGAAAGCTTCCTCTTCAACACCACCCTGCGCGAAAACCTCCTCCTCGCCAAACACGACGCCAGCGATGACGAACTCTGGGCCGCCCTCGAAGCCGCCAATGCCGCCGACTTCGTCCGCAAATCCCCTGACGGGCTCGACACGCCCGCCGGCGAACGCGGCGGCCGTTTCTCAGGTGGCGAAAAACAACGCCTCTCCATCGCCCGCGCGCTCCTCAAGAATCCGCCGATACTTCTGCTGGACGAGGCCACCTCCGCTCTCGACAACCGCACCGAACGCCTCGTCCAGCGGGCGCTCGAAAACCTCCGCACGGATCGCACCTGCTTCGTCATCGCCCACCGCCTTTCCACCGTCCGCCAGGCGGACCGCATCTGCGTGCTTGACCGCGGACGACTCGTCGAACACGGAAGCCACGACCAACTGCTCGCACTCGGAGGCGCATACGCGAAACTTTGTGACTCCGGATTCGCAATCGATCCTAGACCTTCCGCTTGACCGCGTGCATACTGCGCGCGGTTGTTCCGCCGCTTGCCTTCTCCCCAATGGAAACCCTCGTCCAACTTCCCGATTCCTCCGCCCCCTCCACCATCACCGAGGTGCTCGCCGCGCTGCGCAAGGAGCATCTCGATCCGCGCCACGAATCAAAGACCTGGGGAGACTGGATCTATCTGGAATGCTACAACACCGTCATCAGCATCGAGTGCAACCGCGGCCTCAGCAGCTCCGCCACCATCGAACACGGCGAGGGCGAGGAGGATGGCGAGCCCATCGTCTCCATCCTGCGCGCCTTCGGCAAACTCGGATGGCTCGGCATCGATGACGACGGCGAGTTTCCCCTCGTCTGACAGATCCGGAAAAAGCGGCACGGACTTCAGGCGGCGGATCCCCGGATATCGAACCATCATGAAAACCCACGGCTCCGCCACAACATTCCACGTCACGGACGTGGAGGCATCGTTGAGCTTCTATGTGGACGCGCTCGGGTTTTCCGAGCGCTTTCGTTTCGGCGATTACGCCGGCCTCGCGCATGGCGATGTGCGAATTCACCTTTCCGGCCCATCCGCCGCCAACAGGAAACAGACCGGTCAGGGATCCATATACATCTTTTGCGATGATGTGGACACCTATCATTCGGAAGTGTCGCGAAAGGGAGCGCTCATCCAGGCTCCCCCAAAGGACTACGAATACGGAATGCGCGATTTCGTCGTCGAGGATCCGGATGGGAACCTCGTCGCCTTCGGGCAGGAAACCGGGAAAGCGGAGTGCGGAGACTGATCCTCCGCCACCGGCGTGCATCCCATGGCGCGGACAGGCCAAAAGCCCGGGGCCGGGCAAACCTTCGATCTCCGCCGCATCCACGGGAATGCCGTGGGAATCCGGATCGATATCCGTTCACACGGTCAATCCCACAGCGAACCCATCGCACTGGCCACAAATGCCTCCGCCGCGGACGCCTCCACCCAATAGGCCAGGGTCTTCGACTTGTCGCGCAACCGGAGCTCGATCCGGTTCATCGGCCTGCCGTTCGAGTGGCCGCTTGAAGAAGTGGACAGCCCGAGCACGTCGCCGCGCGAAAAAGAAGCTTCCTCGCCGAGGATCAGTCCGTGTTTGACCTTGCGGATGGCCACCACCAAGGCATCGCCCTCAAGCCGTCTTTCCACTCCGCGCCCGCGGATGAGGCGCACCCACAACCAGATGCCCGCCGCCGCCATGGTGGCGCTGAAAAGCAGCCACATGAATCGGAAACCGCCGCTGACAACCGAGAACAACATATCAAGAACCCGTTCGATGCCCGAAGCATCGCGGCCGATCCCGGCGGGCGGATCAATGAGAAACAAACCGATCGCCACAAAGCCGAGCCCCATCAGCGTGAGGATGACGGCCAAAGGCCACAGGTGTTTGCCCGCCCCGGGGATCGCCAGGGAAAACGATCGCGACGAGGCCACCCGGGGGCTTTCCGCATCTCCGGGCTTCTGACAGGCCGGAGACGCCTTCCGCCCGGGTTCGCCGCACAGCACGCGCCGGAGATCGGCGGCCAGCCAGCCCTTTTCGTCCTCGCGCAGCATCGTGCCGAACTTGAGCTTGCGTTTCCCGGCCGCGATCGTGACACCGTAAACCGGCTTCTCATTGCTGCGGTAAAACTCCTCGGCCAGCACATCCGTCACCTCGTGGCGCGGGAGACGTTTCTCGCGAACATGCCCGAAGAGGCGACGCCCGAGGACCACCTCGTCGCCGGTCACCACCACCCGCGTTCCCGCCCATTTGTTGCGGACCGCCACATACAGCATGCCGAGCCCGATCGCCCAGAAGATGCCGAAGAACAACAGGAGAAACGGTGCGATCACGACCGGAGAAACCGAACCGTTCCCCTTGGCCGGTTCGCCGAAAAGAAAGGCCATCAGAAACCCGCCGGAAACCACCGCGGTGATCCCGCACCAGAAGATCGCGAAGAACAGGAAACCACCGGATTTCCCGCTCGCGGGGATGTCCCACATCATGGCGCCGTCATCGCGCGACTTGCGTTGGATCCTCGTGTCCGCCGGCGGCCGGTCCGCCCAGCCCCGCGGCTGACCGCCGGACACCACCCACTCACGCGCCACGCCGCGCGCGCCGCACTCCGGGCAATCGAGCATGGAATCGGGCGAGGAATCGGGAGCCGCACGCGGAGCCCCGCACGCGGGACAACGCAGGCCGCCTTTGCGCGCCGCATGGAGAAAGGCCTTGGTTTCAAGTTTCCTGAGCAGTCCGGCAATCATGGCAACGGCCGCAGTTTCCGTGAAACGGAACGCCTGATCGAGTCTAATCCACCAGCGTCCGGGATTCGGCGCTTGGGGCTTGGCAAGCGCCACCGCCCGCGCCAGTCTGTGCGCATGTTTGACACCGCCCGCTACGACGGCCGCATGCCTTACCGGCGCTGCGGCGATTCCGGCCTGCTCCTTCCCGCGATCTCGCTGGGATTCTGGCATAACTTCGGCGCGATCAACGATTACGAGGAAGCCCGCCGCATGACCCGCCGCGCCTTCGACCGCGGCGTGACCCACTTCGACCTCGCCAACAACTACGGCCCGCCTCCCGGCTCGGCGGAGGAAAACCTCGGCCGCATCCTCGTCAGCGACTTCGTCTGCCATCGCGACGAGCTGGTCATCTCCACCAAGGCCGGCCACGACATGTGGGACGGGCCCTACGGGAAAAACGGCTCGCGCAAACACCTGCTCGCGTCACTGGACCAATCGCTCAAGCGCCTGCGCCTCGAATACGTGGACATTTTCTACTCCCACTGCCCGGATCACGACACCCGGCTTGAGGAAACCATGTCCGCACTCGCCACCGCCGTGAACAGCGGCCGGGCGATCTACGCCGGACTCTCGAAATACCCGCTCAAGCGCCTCAAAAAAGCCGTTAGAACGCTCAGGGACATGGGCGTCCGCTGTGTCATCTATCAGCCGCCCCACTCGATCATCCAGCGCGAATACGAGGCGGACGGCGTCATGGACTGGCTCAGGGACGAAGACATCGGCTGCATCGTCTTCAGCCCGCTCGCCCAGGGTATGCTCACTCCGAAATACCTCGCCGGCATCCCCGCGGACTCCCGCGCCGCCGAACCGGCCGGCTTCCTCCAGATCGATCAGGTGCTGGCCCGCCAGGAGGTCATCCGCTCCCTCGGCGACCTCGCCGAGGCCCACGGCATGTCGCTCCACCACCTCGCCATGAAATGGGTGCTTCGGCATCCGGCCGTCACCTCCGCCATCATCGGCGCGCGCAATGTCGCCCAACTCGACGACACGCTGGACTCGCTCGACGCCCCTGACCTAAGCGACGCGCTGATCGAGGCCATCGACAGCATCGCACCCGCCGGCTGAGCAGCGCGGCCTTCATCACCTGCCGGTGACAAGCGCCGCCGCGAGCATCTGATAGACCCGCCGCCGCGGGACTTTCACCCCGCGCCGCAAGCTTTCCCAATCCGCTCTCTCCACGCGGTCCAGCGTGGCCGCGGCCAGCCGCGCGGGCAGCGCGGAAGCCACCCTCAGCCTGCGCGTGGCAAGGCCCGCCGGATAACATATCCCCTCTTCCAGCCAGGCGCGGGTTTTCGATATCCACGGCCGCCGCGCCGCCATCAGCGCCTCGGCGTCGCACGGATCCCCCACCGGCAGATAACACCTGCCCTTGGCAAGATCCGCGGGCATGTCGCGCAGGATGTTCACCAGTTGCAGCCCCTTGCCATAGGAAACCCCGCGTTCTAACAGAACATTGCCATCCTCCCGCGAGAAACCCGTCCCCATCGCAAGGAAACCCAGCTTCGTCCAGAAAGCCCCCACGCAGCCCGCCACCCGCCACGCGTAGTCCTCAAGCTCGGAGTCACCGGCAAGCGCCACCGGATTCCATTGGTCCGCGCCCGCGAAGCGCTCCAGATCGAGCCGCTGGCCGCCGGTGATGATGCCGACCACTTCACGCACCAAAGCCGCCTCCGCCGCAGGCAGGCGTTCCAGCCACGCAATCAGGTCACCGGTGTGTTCCAGCAATCCGCGCTCGCGCGGATCAGCCAGCGAATTGAGAACCGGCAAAGGCCAGCGCGGCGCGGATTCCTCGCCCCTCACCGAGCTCTCGAACCAATCCAGGCATAGCAGCCGCGCATCCGCCGGCGCACCCGCGCTGTCCGCCAGGGTATCGCTGGTGCGTGCCAGCAGGTAGCCCAGCGAGGCCGCCCCGCGCATCGGCGCGGGCAGCAGCCTCAGGCTCAGGTAAAACGAGCGCGACACCCCCTTGAGCAGGGCCTTCTGCGAATCTCCAGGCATCCCGCGCAGCCAAGCACGCGGCATTCCACCCGGCAAGCGCCGCATTCCCCGGAACTCATCCTTGCCCGCGGCGGACAATCCGGCCATTCTCACGCAGGAATGAACGATAAGCCGGAGAATTTCCAGGACCGCGAGGCCGTGAAACTGGAACGCCTCGAACTCGCCCTCAAGGCGTCGAACGAGGGCATCTGGGACTGGTGGACCGATCGCAAGGACATCTACTACTCACGCCGGATCCTGGAGTTTCTCGAATGCGGCCGCAAACAGGCGCCCCACCTGTTCCTGCCGCCGCACGACGTCATTCACCCGGAGGAAAGACGCCCGCTGGAACTCGCCCTCGCCCAGGCCCTCCAGGTCGGCGGACCGGAAACCCTGGCCGTGGACGCAAGGGTCCGCACCGGCGGCGGTGACTGGCGCTGGCTGCGCATCCGCGGCACCGTGGTGCGCGACCGCGAGGGCCGCGCCTACCGCATCGCCGGCTCCATGATCAACATCAGCCGCCGCAAGGAGGCCGAGGCACAACTCGAGGACGAACGCTTCCTGCTGCGCCAGTTGATCGAAAACATCCCGCTGCATGTTTACTTCAAGGATCTCGCCTCGCGTTTCGTCATGGCCAACAGGGGCATGGCCGAATGGATGGGCCTCCGCGAAAGCTCGGAACTCACCGGCCGGCACGACCGCGACTTCTTCGACGAGGAACACTGGCGGCCCGCCGAGGAGGACGAGATGCGCATCATCACCTCCGGCGAACCCGTCAGGGGAAAACTCGAACACGAAACGTGGCACGAGGGCGAATCCACCTGGGTGCTCACTTCCAAGTTCCCCTGGCGCGACCGCCACGGCCATCTCAAGGGCACCTTCGGCGTCTCCTCGAACGTGACGGACCTGATCGGCATCCAGCGCGAACTCCAACAGAAAAACCAAGCCTACGAGGAGGAACTCCACCTCGCCCGCGAAATCCAGCAGGCACTCACCGGCCGCGGTTTCAACCCCGTTTCCACCGAGGGGAAAAACCTCTCCTTCGGCTCCCGCTACATCCCCATCTCGGGACTGGCGGGAGACTTCTTCGAAGTCATCCAGACCGGCCCGCACAGCGCCGGACTGCTCATCTGCGATGTGATGGGCCACGGCGTGCGCTCCGCCCTCATCGTCGCCATGCTGCGGGGGCTGTTGGAGAAACAGCGCGCCCAGGCCGGCGATCCCTCCGCCTTTCTCGAAGGTCTGAACGAAGGCCTCACCTCCATTCTCCAGCGCGCCGGCACCACCATGTTCGCCACCGCTTTCTACGCCATCATCGATCTTGACTCGGCCACCCTTCGTTGCGCCTGCGCCGGACACCCCGGCCCCATCATCGAGGGGCCCGGCGGCGTCCGGCAGATCGCCACCACACGCGCCGACAAAGGCCCCGGCCTCGGCCTGATCCGGGGCTCACGCTTTCCCTGCCAGGAAATTCCGCTCGCCTCCGTCCGCCGCCTCATCCTCTTCACCGACGGCGTGCTCGAGGCCGAAAACCTCGCGGGCGAACCCTTCTTCGAGAACCGCCTCATGGAAATCATTTCCGCCCGCTCCGCCGAGTCCCTCGACTCCCTGCTCGACGGCATTCTTTCCTCCGTCCTCGCCTACTCCGAGGCCCGCCACTTCGATGACGACGTCTGCCTGCTGGCAGCGGAGATTTCAAAGACCTAGGCCCGGAAACCGAAGTTGGAACAACGAAACGGGCGGAATGCCACGAAAGAAGGGGATGCCGGAGACCTTTTCAGCCAGCGCCTGAAAGCCTCGCCGGGAATCCGTATTAAATTTTGTCGCATAGTGTGACATCCGGTAAGAATTGAACTCCAATGAATGCACTACAGTCCCACCATGTTGACCATGGCTTGCGGTGCAGCCATAGGTGTCGGAGTGGTAAGTGCGCTGCGGGATCAGGGAATGACTACAGCAACGGCAGACTCTAGGATTGGACGGTTGGATTTCGCCGCGACGCGTTCGACTGAGGCCGGCCCGGGGCCTATGCCGGAGCGAAGAACGGAGACAGGACGGAATGCCCACAGGACTACAGAGGCCGGACATCTTACCTTCCTGAGCAATGGCAATATCGTGGTTCCGGCTGACCTTGCGGAACGAATTCGGATTCGCGCCATGGACACCGAAGGCAACGTGGATGCCGAGGAGTTTTCGCTCGTCGGGCTACGCGCTGAAAGCGCCAGGAAACTACAGGAGGTGCTCGATGGACTTAAGAAGTGGGAACTAGAGCGTGAGTCGCGCCTAGCGGAGATCATTCGAAAGAACGACGCCGAAATTCTTATTGGAATACCGGGGATGGGAATGGATCAATTGCGGAAACAGGAATTTGATGACTCAATCGATGAGATCTTCGGCCAGAGTCGGCCCTTTGTTGAGGGATCGCTCTCTCATGTGGGAGGGCTGACAAGCGACTGGGGTGCGGCAGATCTTGTCGTTACAGCCCGTCCGGTTTCCGAGGGCCGCACCGAGTATAAACTGTTCGGATACGATTCGTCGCGCCCACCCTCACTTAAGGAAGGGGACGACCCGTCCGTAGAAGCCATCGGCATTCGGACCTTCCGCGCCAAGGAGATTCCAGAGCGCCTGCGCCATTTGTTCGATTAAGCCGACTGGGCAGGTGCCTTCCAATGACAAACCAAAAACACACCGAACAAGCCGCGACGCACAACTCCGGCACATTGACACGTCGGTGAAGAAGGCCCTGGCCTCAGGCCAACCGGTCATATCCGTGGACACAAAAAAGAAGGAAATTCCCGGAAATTGCAAGAACGCCGGCCAGGAATGGCGCTCCGCCAAGCAACCCCGCCCGGTCCAAGGGCACGATTTCCCGGGACCCGACGCGCCGCGCGCGTATCCCTACGGTATCCATGGCATCGGGGAAAACACCGGGTTTGTCAATGTGGAGACCGACCATGACACATCAGCGTTCGCGGCGGCGTCAATGAGAGGCTGGTGGAAACACGAAGATCGAAGGCTGTATCCGAAGTCGAACGAGTTGCCGATCACGGCGGATTCCGGCGGCAGCAATGGCGCACGCCTGTGGATGTGGAAACCGGAGTTGCAAAAACTGGCAAATGAGGCCCGGCATTACAATCAGCGTGTGCCGTTTTCCTCCGGGCACAAGCAAGTGGAACAAGATAGAGCACCGGCTGTTCCCCTTCATTTCCTCAAATTGGGTTCTCCCCGGAATTCGAGGGTGGATTCGGTGCGGTCGGGACCGTGTCGGCCCGGAGGTCTTCCGGCCGGTCGCTTTTCCCCCTCGAATCGACGAAGCCGCGAGCAAGACCTTATCCGGCCGATTTTCCTCCGCGCGTGCCTCCGATCACGGGGGAAGATCCGCAGTCCCCTGCCCCGGCAACCGCCCCCGCCATGGAGGCGGTCGTTCCGTTTTTAGCGGTTTTTCGGGGGGCGGAACACGCGGAAAATGCCGGGTTCGGACGGTTTTCCCTGCTGGCCATCCGCCGGGTTGTCCCTCAATCCTCTTGCCAAATCCTCCGTTTCCGGCCTAGTCCCTCCCGCCACACCCGCACCACGCGCCTCGCTCACCATGGGAAAAACACTGATCATCGCCGAAAAACCCAGCGTCATGACCGACCTCAGCCGCGCGCTCGCCAAGCCGCTGGGGAAATTCGAGAAAACGGGCTCCGGGCGGGACGTGCATTTCGAGAATGACAACGCGGTGATCACCTCGGCCGTCGGCCACCTGGTGGAACTCCGCATGCCGATGGGCCCGAATGGCAAGAAACTGCCGTGGAACTTCCAGGTTCTGCCCGCCATTCCGGACAAGTTCGACCTCGACCCGATCCCGGACTCCGAACCCCGCCTCAAGCAGGTGCTCAAGCTGGCCAAGCGCAAGGACATCGACCAGATCGTCAACGCCTGCGACGCCGGCCGCGAGGGAGAGCTGATTTTCCGCTACATCATGGACATCGGGAACATCAAAAAGCCGGTCCACCGGCTCTGGATGCAGTCCATGACCAACAACGCCATCCTCGAAGCCTGGGAAAACCTCCGCTCCGAGGAGCAGATGCAGCCGCTGGCCGACGCCGCGAAGTGCCGTTCCGAGTCCGACTGGCTGGTCGGACTGAACGCCACCCGAGCCTTCACCTGTTTCAACTCGCGCCACGGCGGATTCAACATCACCGCCGCCGGCCGCGTGCAAACCCCCACCCTGGCCATCCTCGCCCAGCGCGAGGCCGAAATCCGCGCCTTCAAACCCACCGACTACTGGGAGGTCCACGCCACCTTCGGCGTCTCCGCCGGCCACTACCCCGGCAAATGGATCTCCACCACATGGACCAAAGACGAATCCAACGCCCACTCCCGCCCGGAGCGGATTTGGGATGAGCGCTACGCGAAAACCATCGCCTCGCGCTGCGAAGGAAAAACCGGCATCGTCACCGAGGAAAAGAAAGCCCAATCCCAGATCGCACCCCAGCTCTACGACCTCACCACCCTCCAGCGCGAGGCTCCTTTTTCCGCCAAAGGCACCCTCCAGATCGCCCAGGCCCTCTACGAAAAACACAAGGTCGTCACCTACCCGCGAACCGACTCCCGCTACCTCCCCGAAGACTACCTCGAAAACGTCCGCGAGACGCTGGCAGCCATCGCCTCCTCCAACCTCGACAGCGCACGCCACGCCGCCGCCGTCCTCGCCGGTGGAACCGATCGCGGCCCCCGCCTCTTCAAATCCCGCCGCGTCTTCGACAACAAAAAAGTCTCCGACCACTTCGCCATCATCCCCACCGGCAACTTCGCCAAACTCAGCGACACCGAAACCAAGCTCTTCGACATGATCGTCAAGCGCTTCATCGCCGTCTTCTACCCCGCCGCCGAGTTCGAACAAACCACCCGCCTCACCCAAATCGACCATCCCGAGGCGCTGGACACCTTCAAAACCGACGGCCGCATCCTCATCTTCCCCGGCTGGCTCGAAGTCTACGGCCGCCGCCCCGGCGTCGCCGCCGGAAAGGACGAACTCGTCCCCATCCAATCCGGCGAATCCGCCGACGCCGACGAGATCGCCATCCTCCACGAGGAAACCAAGCCGCCCGCGCGCTTCACCGAGTCCACCCTGCTCTCCGCGATGGAAGGAGCCGGCAAGCTCATCGACGACGAGGCGCTCGCCGAGGCCATGTCCGAACGCGGGCTCGGCACCCCCGCCACCCGCGCCGCCACCATCGAGGGGCTCATCGCGCAGAAATACGTCGCCCGCGACGGCCGCGACCTCCACGTCACCGGCAGCGGCATGCGCCTCATCCAGCTTGTCCGCGAGATGGACATCGAGGGCCTCTACTCGCCCAGGCTCACCGGCGATTGGGAATACAAGCTCCGCCAGATGGAGCACGGCCAGCTCCGCCGCGAGACCTTCATGCGCGAGATCATCGCCTACACCGAGGAGATCGTCACCAAGGCCAGGAAACTCGCCGACGACGCGAAGAACCAGACCTTTCCCGATCTCAAGGTCCCCTGCCCCGCCTGCGGCGCCGAGGCCTTGCGCCAGACGGACGCCACCTACGAGTGCCGCCAGCCGGACTGCAAGTTCAAGGCCAAGAAACACATCGCCGGCCGGCTTCTAACGGAAACCGAAGCGGCGGAACTCTTCACCAAGGGCTTCGTCGGCCCGCTCACCGGTTTCAAGTCCAAGTTCAACAAGATCTTCGACGCCGCGCTCAAGATGGACGAGAAGTTCAAGGTCAGCTTCTTCTTCGAAAACGGCGACGCCGACAACACGCCGGAACTCACCGAGGAGCACTTCCTCGCCGAGATCGAAATGGCCGACGGCCGCAAGGTGAAACTCTACGGCAGCGAGAAGGCCTATCATGTTCCCGAGGTGGTGACCAAAAAGGAGCCGAACGGCATCCGCATCGGCAAATCCATCCTCCACCACGACATCACCGTCGAGCAGGTCACCAAGCTGCTCACCCACGGCAAGACCGACGTCATCAAGGGCTTCGTATCCAACCGCACCAAGCGCAAGTTCGACGCCCACCTCACCTTCGATCCCAAGGAAGGCAAGATCGGCTTCGATTTCCCGCCGCGCCCGGCCAAAAAGGCAGCGAAAAAGGCCGCCAAATCCGCCGACGAGTGAGATAGCCGAGCACCCCGAACAACCGGATGCATCCGGGTAAGGGGAATCCGTATGCACGGGTTTCCCGCCTTCCGCGCGAATTCGCGTTTCCCATCGCCGCGCGGGCCGTTTAGGCTCCCGCCGCCATGTCCGCCGCCGATCCACTCCGCGCCGCCGTCCGTGATGTCGTCGATTTCCCGAAACCGGGCATCGTCTTCAAGGACATCACTCCCATCCTCGCCGATGGCAAACTGTTCCGCGCGTCCCTTTCCCTGCTCTGCGAGACGGCGGGCGGCGCGAAGATCGACAAGGTTGTCGGCATCGACGCCCGCGGCTTCATCTTCGCCTCCGCCGTGGCCGACCGGCTCGGCGCGGGTTTCGTGCCGGTTAGAAAGAAAGGCAAGCTGCCGTGGAAAACCCGCCAGACGGCCTACGCGCTGGAATACGGCGAGGCCATCGTGGAACTCCACGAGGACGCGGTGAAACCCGGCGAGTCCGTCCTGCTGGTGGACGATCTGTTAGCCACCGGCGGCACCGCGGGCGCGGCGGTGAAACTGCTCGACGAACTCGGCGCGAACCTGCTCGCGATTTCCGTGCTCATCGAGCTTTCGTTCCTCCGGGGCCGGGCGAAACTCGCCCCGCATCCGGTCCACTCGGTCCTGCGCTACTGAGGCATCGGACCGGGGCGGCCGGCGGCGGAACTCAGCGGCTCACCGACAGCCTCCAGAACAAACCGGGCGCGTCTTCGATGGCCGGAGTAATGATATAACGACGGGTCTGCATGTTGCCATTGACGGTGGGAACCCCGACCTGGGTGGCGGCGGCGTCGCCGGCGAACGACAAGTCCCGCGAGGCCTGCAAGTCAACATTGAGGCCCATCAGTCCGGCGGGGATTTCGACTTCGACGACGCGGTAGGACTTCGCCGGATCGAGGGACAGGCCGTAGGCCGCGTTGAGGCTGGCTCCCGACTCGGCGGAACCGGTGGAAAGCGGCGCGGGCGCATCACCGGCGAGACCGGGATCGGTGCCGAAGAGGAATTCGATCAGGTTGGCGATGCCGTCGCCATCGGCATCGTCGTTCTCACCGCGCAGGTTCTCCGGCAGGCCGGCGACGAAGGCGGCGTAGGGATCGGATACGGCTCCGCCATCGCCCTTGAGGCGGACGAGGCGCTGGACGGCGGTGCCATTGTAGTTGGTGAAGTTGCCGCAAATCCAGATCGAGCCGTCCGCGGCGATGGACAGGTCTTCGACTCCGCCGCCGGTCAGGCCGCTGCCGATGGAGAAACTGTCGTCACGGGTGCCGTCGGGAAGGATGCGCACCAACTGCGCCCGCGCCGCACCGGCGATGTTGGCGAAGTTTCCTCCCAGCACGATGCGCCCCGCGCCGTCCCTGGCGAATCCGGTGACGGGGAGGTTGGCCGCGCCCTGGCTGAGGAAGGAGGCATCCTTCGACCCGTCCGGGTTGTATTTGAAAAGCGTTCCGGAGAATCCGCCCGCGGCAATGAACGCGCCGCCGCCGAGATCCGCGCCATCACCCGCGAACAAGGCGCCGGGAAGGTAGTTGAACCCGGTGTTTCCCGCACCATTGGCGTCCGTGCGGACGACATATCCGCCCGATGCGTTTCCTGACCAGGTGTTAAACCAACCGAGCATGATCGCGCCGCCGTCGGGCTGCGGGAGCACGCGATAGACGTAACTGTTAGCCCCGGAGGTGAACGAGGTGTCATGCGCTCCGGTCGCCGTGAGTCTCACGACAAAGTCGGCTGCCGGATCGGCGTTGAAGTCCGCGAATTGCCCCGCGACAAGAATGGTTCCGGATGCTTCAAGGGCGACATCGAGGGCAAGTCCGCCGAATTGGCCGAAGCCGCTGCTGGCGTCGAAGCTCTCATCCAGCGAGAAATCGGAATGCAAGCGGGCGACCCGGCGGCGGATGCTGCCGTTCACGGTGTTGAAGTTCCCGGCGATCAGGATTTTCCCATCGCCTCCGTCGCGGATCGCATACACGGAGCCATCCGCCGAGAGTCCGGCGACGGGCCCGATGGAGCCGTCCGCGTTCACCACCGCGAGGCGGGCGCCGGATGTGTTCGATCCATCGCTGGCGGAGGTGAAATCCCCGCCGATGAGAACCTTCCCGCCGGGAAGCGGATAAACCTGGCGAACGATCCCGGCAACGCCCGGCGGCACGAATCCTTGTGCCATGGCCGCCTGGTTTTCCAACACGGAAACCATGACCGGCGCGCTGGTGGCCTCGTCTATCAGGTTGCCGGTCACCAGGGTGTATGAGCCGGACAGCGATACGGGCGCGTTGGTGACGGTGAGGCTGGCCGTGTCCGCACCGGAGATGCCGGGCCCGTTGGCCAGCGGCACGTTGTCCTTGCGCCATTGGTAGGAAAGTGTCGGCGCGCCGACCACATTCACGCTGAGGTTGAAACCGGAGCCTTCGAGAACTTCCACGGGACCGGTGGTCTGCGAGAGGATCACCGGCGCGTCGAGCACGATCACCTGTGCGACATCGCTGGTGTCCTCGCCCTGCAGATTGGTGACGGTGCAGGTGTAGTCGCCGTTGTTCGCGATGGTGACGTCCTCCAACAGCAGGCTCGGACCCGTGGCGCCGCCGATGGGCGAACCGTTGCGGAACCATTGATAGGAAATGGCGCTCAGTCCGGAGGCTTCGACCGTCAAGGTCACGTCACTGCCCGGATCCGCGATCGTCGTCGCCACCGGTTGGCGGGTGACGGCTACCGGGATCGCGTCGCCATTCAGCAGAAACAGCCTGTTGACCGTGGTGCCGTTGTAGGTGGTGAACGCTCCGCCGACCCAGACCTTGCCATCGCCCCGTGCGGCGAAGCGCGAGACATTGCCGTTAGGCTGGGTGGTGACGAGGAACGCGGGGTCGGCCGTGCCATCGGCCAGATAGCGCGGCAGGTTTGCGGCGCGCCCGCCGAGTACTTTGCCGTTCCATTGGGTGATCACGTCATAGTGCTGGAAACCGCTCCAGCTCGTGACCGAGGTGCCGTCGACGCTCACTTTGAACAAACCACCGTTGCCCGCGAACAGATAGTTCCCATCGGACGCGAGCGCCATGTTTTCGGCGCGGCGGTTGCTGCCGGTGCCGAAGACGAAGGAGGTGTCATGGGTGAGGGCGGCATTGAGACGGCGCACCTTTTCATGGGAACCGGTGGTCGTGTCGTAGGAGATCAGCATGCGTCCGTCCGGCAAGGGCAGGATGTCCTGAACGCCGCTCGATGTGGGCGTGATGGCATTGGTGGAGCCGAGATAGGTTCCGGTCGGCGAAATTCTGAGCAATCCCGTGTTGCCAATGGAGGTTCCGTTCCACGAGGAGACGCCGCCGCCGATCAGAATGTTTCCATCCGGCTCCACGATGATCGCGGTCACGCTGCCGTTGGCGGCGGTGCCGATGGCGGTGGAGAAACCGGCATCGAGCGTACCGTCCGGGTCGAGGCGGATAATCCGGTTGCGGGTGACCGAATCGACGGTGGTAAAGGTGCCGCCAACGAGCACTTTCCCGTCGTTTTGCACGGCGATGGTCCTCACCTCGCCGTTGGAAATGTTCGGAGGGTTGAAACCGGTGTCGAGGCTGCCGTTGGATTTGATTTTCGCGACGCGGTTGTGGGTGGTCGCGCCAGCCACGCTGGTGAAGGCTCCGCCCGCATAAACGCCGCCGTCGGGTGCGGTGGCAAGGGAGAGGATGTTGTTGTTGAAGATATTCGCGGCGAGCGGGGTGAAGCCGGTGGCGATGGCGCCCGGCGGAGGAACGATGGTGAGCCGCGCGGGCTGCGACCAGACGGCGCCGTAGGTGTTGCCGATCCGCACCGTATAAACGCCCTCGCTGGCGGAGGAGGACGAGGCGATGTTGTGGGTGGCTCCGGTGGCTCCGGAGATCGGCTGACCGTCGAGAAACCATTGGTAACCCGGTGTGGTGGGGCTGGTGACGGTTACCGACAGGGAGGCCGGCTGGCCATTGACGGCAAGCACGTTCCCGGGGTGGCCGGTGATCCGGGGCAGCGAGTCGTCGTCGCGCACGGTGACGGCGAGGGGGGAGTTGAAGACAGTGGCTCCGGCGGCCTCGGAAAGCTGGATTGTTAGATATTCGTCGCCCTCGATGTCGGCGTCATCGACGAGCGCGAGGTTCACGGTTTTCGGCGAGACATCACCGGCGGCCCAGGAGACGACCTGGTCGATGGCGGTGAAGTCCGCGGGCGAGGTGGCGCTGCCGGCGGCGGTGGTGACACGCACGGAGGCGGGACCGCCCGCATCGCCGTAGCGGACGAGCTGGATGGCGAGCGGGCCTTCGTTTTCCACAATGGTGGCGGAAGCGGCGCTGAAACCGAGTTCCGGCCGGTCCACGATGAGGCGCGCGATGCCCGGTGTGGCGATGCCGTTCCAGGTGGTGAACGGGCCGGTGACGAGGATGCGGCCTTCGGCGTCGATGCCGGCCTGGGAGACATTCGCGTTAGGGCCGGAGCCGCCGGGGAAATTGTCGTCCACGGTGCCGTTCAGCGAGAACAGGGCGAGGCCCGGCAGCGGAATGCCGCCGAAGGCGGTGGGGCCGGTGAGCAGAAGTCGGCCGCGATACGGCTGGATGGAGGTGAGGGAGCCGGTGAAGGTGTGGGTTTCCAGCAGGCTGCCGTTTTCGGGATTGTGGATGGTCAGCAGGTTGCCGTGGATGGCGGCGAAGCGCGATCCATCGAGCGGGAGAATGCCCGTGACGTTGTTCGTTGTGTTGAAGACGGGAAACCCGGAGTCGAAGGTGCCGTTTGGCAGCACCCGGCGGATGCCGCGCTCGAAGCCGCCGATGCCGCCGGCGGTGTAGCCGATGAGAATGGAACCGTCCGCCAGTTCGTGGAGCGCGGTGAAATTGGCGTTGGTGCCGTAGTTGAATGCCGTGCTGAATGTCGTATCCTCCGCGCCATCGGACAGGAGGCGGAACAACCGGTTGCCCTGGTTCGATGACCTGACCAGCACGTAAACGGTGCCGCTGCCACCGACCGCCACTCCGGCGAGACCGTTGAAGGTGGCGTTGAATCCGTTCATGGTGAAGGCACCGTTGAAAAACGGCACGAAAGTCTCATCCACGCTGCCATCGGAGTTGAGTCGGGCGAGGCGTTTGCGGGCCACGCCGTTCACATGCGAAAACAGGCCGGTCACGAGGATCTTCCCGCCCGGCAAGGGGATGGGAGTGGGGTAGGCGACGGCGGCGGTGTAGCCGCTTTCCGGGGTGGTGGTGACGGTGAACGTGGGATCGACGGCAAGCGAGGCGTCGAGCTTCCGCAGGGTGTAGCCGGGAGAGACGCTGCCATCGAGCACGAGCATCGAGCCGTCATCAAGGATGCGGAATAGTCCCGGACTGGTCACGCCGGCGAGGGTGAAACCGGGCTCGGGTGATGCGGCGGGCGGAATGATGGTGAGCGTGGCGGGATCGCTCGTGACATCGCCCCCCGCGGTGGTGACGGTGACGGTGTAGCCGGCGGCATTGGCATCGGACACCGAGGACAAACGCAGCGTGATGCCGGTCTCGCCCGGCATGATTTCGCCGTTCCTGAACCACTGGAAAGTGGCGGGGCCGGCGGCGGAGATGCGAACGGTGAACTCGGCCGTGCCGCCGGTCTTGACGGCGAGGGAAACCGGCTGGCTGGTGATGAGCGGCGCGGCATCGTCATCCAGAAGCGTGACCGCGGCGCTGGCCGGACCGGAAACCGGAGCGCCGGTGGCATTCGTTAGATCGACGGTGAAAGTCTTGTCACCATCGGCGCTGGCATTGTCGATCAGCGGAACTGCCAGGAACTTGCGGCCGGTTTCCCCCGCCGCCCAGGTCAGCGTGCCGGAGACGGAGGTGAAATCCACGCCAGCCAGCGCGCTGCCGGCCGCGGTGGCGATATCGACCGAGGCCGCTCCACCCGCCGAGCCGACGCGATTCACCCCCACATACAGCGTGCCGGCGTTTTCCGGAACGGAGACCGTGGCGGCGTCCAACATGAAACCCGGCGCCACCGGATCACCCTCGAAGCGCACGATTTTCACGCCGCTTGTGCCGTTGGCGCGATCGAAGAAACCGCCGCCGTAAATGCTGCCGTCCGGTGCGGTGAGGGCGAGATTGAACGACGGAGTGATCGCCCAGTTGACCCACTCCGCGGTGGCGGTGAATCCGGAGTCGATGGAACCGTCGGCGAGAATCCGCCGGAGCTGGGCTCCGTTGCGGTAGAAGAAACGTCCGCCTTCATCGATGGCCAGCGGTTGCGCGAAAGCCGAACCCCAGCCGGCGGGAGTGGTGAACGAGGGATCGACCGATCCATCGGCAAACACGCGGTGGGCGACGGTTGGATTGGAATCAACCAAACCTGTAACCGTGATCCGGCCCTGGCGGTCCAGCGCGACGCTGTTCCAGCGGGCAGTGGGCAAAGCCGGAGCGAACGAGAAATCCCGGCCGCCGTCGGGGAACAGGCGCGCGAAGAGCTGGATGGCGGGGCCTGTGCCGCTGATCTCGCCGACGATGTAATACCGGCCGGCGGCGTCGCGCTCGACCTGATAGATAATCACATTGGCCACCGGGACCAACGCGGGAAACACGCCGAACTGGGCCACATCCAGGGCGAAACCGGTGTCGAGCGAGCCGTTGGCGTTGAGACGGGCGATACCCTGCCTCTGGGTGAAAGGGTCCGAGTTGCTGTTTCTAACGCCCCGGAACCCGCCTGCGATGACGATCTTGTCGTCGGGCTCGACGATCAGGTGGTTGACGTAGTTGATGCCGCCCGAGATCCACTGCTGGGTGCCGGCGGTCTGGAAGGAGGGATCGGCGCCGCCGTCCGGGTGGATGCGCACCAGGTTGCGCGAGACCACGTTGTTAGACCCGTCGTTCATGCCGGTCAGCACGCCTCCGGCGATGATTTTTCCATTCGATTGCAGGCCAAGTGTGTGGATCTCCGGCCAACCGGCGCCGACGAAAACGATGCCCTCCCCTTCCCCGTTCGGATTGTCATCGGCGAAGAAGGTGTTGTCCACGGAGCCATCCGGGTTGAAACGGACCAGCGGAACCTGGAGATTGTCCGGAGCCCCGATGTTGATGGCCATCTCGTTGGAACCGACGAGCAGCTTGCCGTCCGGTTGCATGCACATCGATGCGACCGAGCCGAAGTCATTGACCGAGTTGCGATAGATTTGCCCGGCGGAGGCGGCGAAGGTGCCGTCCACGCTATCGGGCGCGGCCTGGGCGGGCATCACCGGAAGCAAGGCGGCCAGCATCAGGAATCGGGGAGGTAACAAACGCGACATTGCCCGAAACAGCAACGAAACGCGAGCCACCTCAAGCAGAAAATGCCCGAAATTTCAGAGAATTCGCTCATCCCACCACAATTTCAGTGACTTGCGGGCGGCCAAAGGAATCGACACGCGGGCGGATGCTCTCAAGGATGCGTCCGTGCGCGCGCGAAGCACAAGCGCGCCGACCATCGCAACGCAGCCTCATCCGTCATGTCCTGGGAATCCTACAACCAAAACATCGTCCGCTATCCGCAATTCGGTTTCTCGCTCGACCTGTCCCTGATGGACATCGAGCCCGGGTTCTATCAGACCATGGAGGCGAAGATCCGGAAGGCCTTCGCCGACATCGCCGCGCTCGAAGGCGGGGCCGTCGCCAACCCCGACGAGGGCCGCATGGTCGGCCACTACTGGCTGCGCAACGCGGACCTCGCGCCGACAGCGGAGTTGAAACAAGCCGTCACCGGCCCGCTCGCGGACCTCAAGTCCTTCGCCGCCAAGGTCCACTCCGGGGAGGTGAAGGCTCCTAACGGAAATTTCCAACAGCTCCTGCTCATCGGCATCGGCGGCTCCGCCCTCGGCCCGCAGCTCGTCGCCGAAGCCATCGGCCGGAACGCGAAGCTGCCGATCTTCTTCTTCGACAACACCGACCCCGCCGGCATGGACGCGGTGGTGGAGAAACTCAAGGCAACCGGCCTCGACAGGACGCTGGTGCTCGTCATCTCCAAATCCGGCGGCACCCCGGAAACCCGCAACGGCATGCTCGAGGCCAAGGCGGTTTGGGAAAAGGCCGGCCTGGATTTCGGCAGGCACACCGTCGCCGTCACCGGCACGGGCTCGAAGCTCGACCAGTTCGCCACCGAGCAGGGTTTCATCGCCCGTTTCCCGATGGAAGACTGGGTGGGCGGCCGCACCTCGGTGCTTTCCACCGTCGGCCTCGTCCCCGCCGCGCTGCAAGGGATCGATATCGATCAGTTGTTGGCCGGAGCCGCCGCAATGGACGAGGAAACCCGCAGGCCGGACGCGAAAACCAACGCCTCGATGCAACTCGCGCTCGCCTGGCACCACGCCTCCAACGGCAAGGGTGAGAAGGACATGGTCGTCCTGCCCTACAAGGACTCGCTCGTTCTTTTCTCCAAGTATCTCCAGCAGCTCATCATGGAGTCCCTCGGCAAGGAACTCGATCTCGACGGCAATGTGGTCCACCAGGGCCTCGCCGTTTATGGAAACAAGGGCTCCACGGACCAGCACGCCTATATCCAACAACTGCGCGATGGAGTTAACAATTTCTTCGCCGCCTTCATCGAGGTGCGCAAGGGCCGCGACGGCGCGAACATCGAGGTCGATCCCGGCACCACCACTGCGGACTACCTGCAAGGGTTCCTGCGCGGCACCCGCAAGGCGCTGCACGCCGCCGGCCGCAAGTCGCTCACCATTTCCATCCCGGAAGTCACGCCCTTCCAGCTCGGCCTGCTCATCGCGCTCTTCGAACGCGCCGTTTCCTTCTATGCCTCGCTCGTTAACATCAACGCCTATCACCAACCGGGCGTCGAAGCCGGCAAGAAGGCCGCGGGGGTATTCCTGGACCTGCTCACCGCCGTGCGCGGAAAACTCGGAGCCGAGGCCCGGACCGCCGAGCAGATCGCCGGCACCGAAGCCGATCCGGAGGACGTCTATCACTGCCTCACCCACCTCGCCGCCAACGGCGAGGCGAAGTCCGCGCTGGGCGCATCTCCGGCGGAGGATGTTTTCAACCGCTGATATCGGCACAAAGGGTCCGGCACCCGGGACAAACCGGATGCCGGACGATGAAAACCCGGTCAGTGGGAAACATGCAGCCTCGCGCCCTTCTTCTGGCCAATGGCTTCCAACAGCTCGCCGAACCACGGCACATCGATGTCGAAGGGCTTGCCGCCCTTAATGCGCGGAAACTCGATGGCGCGCAGTTCGTTGCCCTGATCCTCGTCCTCGCCGACGACGCCGCTGCCGCCATTGAACGCGCGGTCCACGGCGTGGTCGGCGCAGCGTTTGATGAGCGCGAGATCCTCCGCATTCGCGGCGGCGGCGCGGGCGAAGTATCCGCTCTTCTGCACCAGCACCTTCTCGGCGCCCAACATCTCGGCGAACCGGCTGCCGAACCATTTGCCGGGGTTCACCGCGTCGAGTTTCACGTGGCCGAAGGCGTCGCGCGGCACTTCCTGGCCCTTGGCTCCCATTTCCGCCACGACGCTTTCCACACCCGCGCCCTCGCTGATGAAGATGTTCACGCAGTCGATGGTATCCATCACCTTTCGCAGCCTGGCGGCCTCTTCCTCAAGATCGATCTCCATTTCGGGAATGTAGATCCCGTGCACGTCGCGCCGCTCCTTGCTCAGGCCGATGCCGGGCACCCAATCGTCGTGATCGATCATCCCGCGGTACTTCGCGGCCGTCGCGGCGGTCAGCCAGCCGCAGTTGCGCCCCATCACCTCGTGGACGATCAGCATGCGCGGGTTGGCGTTGTGTTCGGAAACGACATTCCGGAAGTAAACCGCCCCCTGTTCGGCGGCCGTCCACGCACCGAGGCTCTGACGGATGGGAAACACGTCGTTGTCGATGGTTTTCGGCAGGCCGATCACCTGCAGTCCGTAGTTGTTTTCCGCCAGAAAGCCCGCGAGATCGGCAGCCGCGGTATTTGTATCATCTCCACCGATGGTGTGAAGCACCGTGATGCCGTCCTTCACCAGTTGGTCGGCGGCGACCTTCTGCGGATCCTCGCCTTCCCTGACCAGTCCGCGTTTCACGCAGTCCTTCACATTGGTCAGCTTCACCCGGCTGTTGCCGATCGGGCTGCCGCCGTAAAGGTGGAGTTTCGGGGCGCGCTCGCGGATCTCCGGGGTCACGACGACGCTGTCGCCCAACAACAGACCCTTGTATCCCCCGAGATAACAACGGATCTCGATTTCAGGATCGGTGGCGGTGTAGCGCTCGATCAGCGCGCCAACGGCCGATGAAAGGCAGGGGGCGAGCCCGCCGGCGGTGAGAATGCCAATCTTTTTCTTTTCGGACATATCTTCTATCTTCTGTTTTGCTGGTATGTGGAAACGGAAACCTGACGGGTCCACCGGCCGGGTCCGGCCCCTGGCGCATTGCGGTTCTGGAACATGATCCCGGTTCGGTGGTGTGATTGCCGTCGGCTGCGGTGGTCGCCGCCTCCTGTTTTTGGGGAAAGTCGTCCACGGGATCCCTCCAGGGAATCAATCCGCCGCCGCCCACGCCGGAGCGGTTGCGAACCGCAGGCTTCTTGCCGGGGCAGTTTTTCCGCCAATCCACCCCCATCGGCAAGGACCGATTGCCATCAGCGGATGGAAACCCCGCGTGCCGCGACAGTTTTTCCCGGTGCTGGGTAATTTTTTCCCACGGAATGCGCCAAATTGACGCCAGCGACAAAGCGCCTCCCCCACAACCTTCTGGAAACCAATGACAAAATCCACCGGCACGCGTCCTGCCATGTTATAGCCGTCGAAAGCGCCCTGCGGCGCAAACCACCAATCGTCCCGTGACAGACCGGACCGCCCGTCACGACGGCGAAAACCTCGAATCCCGTCGGTCCCCAAATTGAAAACATGAACCTGATCAACACCTGGAATCCGCTCCGCGAAATGGAAGCCCTGCAAAGCCACATCCTCGGGGCGATGAACCGCGCTACGCCGCCCGTTAACGGCGGTGATGCCGGACCGTCCGCCGAATGGGCCCCCGTCGTGGACATCTCCGAGGATGCCAACGAATACCTCATCAGGGCCGAACTCCCCGGGGTCAACAAGGAGGACGTGAAAGTCACCGTGGAAAGCGGCTCCCTCACCCTCAAGGGCGAACGCCGCTTCGAAAAGGAGGAGCAAAACACCAAATACCACCGCGTCGAGCGCTCCTACGGCACCTTCACACGCTGCTTCAACATGCCCGACGACACCGATCCCGCCCGCGTCTCCGCCGAGTTCAAGGATGGCGTGCTCCACCTCAAACTCCCGAAAAACGAGGAGAAGAAGCCCCGCCAAATCGAAGTGCTCGTGAACTGAATCCGCTCCGCGAATCGGCGGGACCAACAGACCGGTCCCGCCGTTTCCGGAGCGCTTCTGCATTATCCTTAGGAAATCCAAAGTTTCACAAAACCCCACATCTTGCGCCAATCGATCCATTTCAATACCACATCTAGTTGCGTTTTTCCGGAATCATTGCGACAGGCCAAATCGGGGGCTAGTTTGGCGCCCGCCCACTTCCCTCTCGGGCGCAACCTCAACCTCCTGTCTGCATGTATCTGAAAACTCTGGAAATTCACGGCTTCAAGTCCTTCGCCGACAAGACCGTGTTCGAATTCGCCGAAGGCGTCACCGGCATCGTCGGCCCCAATGGCTGCGGCAAGTCCAACGTCGTGGACGCCATCCGCTGGGTGCTCGGCGAAACCTCCGCCAAGGCCCTGCGCGGCGGTGAAATGGCCGACGTCATTTTCAACGGCACCGAGAAACGCAAGCCCCTCGGCATGGCGGAGGTCACCCTCACCATGGCCGACTGCGAGCAGGCCCTGAAGGTGGATTTCAACGAGGTCTCCATCACCCGCCGCGTGTTCCGCGACGGTCGCTCGGAATACCGCATCAATAACACCCTCTGCCGCCTCAAGGACATCCATGACATGCTCATGGACACCGGCATCGGCCGCACCGCCTACTCGATCATGGCCCAGGGCCAGATCGACCAGATCCTCTCCTCGAAACCCGAGGAACGCCGCGCCGTCTTCGAGGAAGCCGCCGGCATCACCAAGTTCAAGAAGGAGAAAAAGGAGGCGCTCCGCAAACTGGAATACACCGAGGCCAACCTGCTGCGCGTCTCGGACGTGCTCGCCGAACAGGAACGGCGCATGAACTCGCTCAAGCGCCAGGTCGCCAAGGCCCGCCGCTACCAGGCGCTCGCCCTGGACACCCGCGTGCTCGACACCCACCTCAGCCACCGGAAGTTCATCGAACTCACCGCCGAGCGCGACGAATTGCTCACCTCCATCCGCGGCCTCGAAGTGCGCGACACCGAGCTGGAAATGCAGCTCCCCGCCAAGGAGGAGGCGGTCAATCAGGCGCGCGCCGCCGCCCGCGCCTTCGAAGGCGAACTCGCCGAACTCCGCCAGCGCTCCAACGAGCACAAAAACCAGCTCAACGCCGCCGAAGGCCGCATGGCCTTCAACGAGGAGCGCAAGGCGGAACTCGATTCCCGCATCCGCCAAAACCACGAGGACATCTTTTCCACCCGCGAGAAACTCGCCCAACAGGAATTCGATTTCATCGCGGCAAACGAGGCACTCGATCAACTCAACCGCCTCATCGCCGAGAAGGAACTCCAGCTCGCCGAGCAGGAACAACGCACCGGCTCCACCCGCGAGGAACGCGAACGCATCGAGTCCGCCCTCCGGGAAATCCGCGGCGAGGCAAACCGTGCGCAAACCCTCATCGCCACCATGCAGGCGAAGATCGAGAGCGCCCTCGCCCAGCTCGAAGGCACCCGCGAGCGCGCCCGCCAGCTCGCCGATGAGGAACAACGCCTCACCCTCGAACTCGAGGAATTCCGCGCCGAGCAAACCCGGATCGCGGAACAGGTCGAGGCCACCGGCTCGCAACTCACCCAGCTCGAAGAGTCGTTCCAAAGCGCCGAACGCGCGTGGCAACACACCCGCGGCGACCTCGATGCCGCACGCACCGCCGCCATCGAGTCCAACAAGGTGCTCGCCCAGCGCTCCGCCCGTTTCCAAGCCGTCCGCCAACTCGTCGAAAGCGGCGAGGGTTTCGAAAAGGGCACCCAGAACGTGCTTCGCGGCCTCGGTGATCCCGAACGCTTCAGCTCCGGCATCCACGGCGCGCTTGCCTCGCTCATCGAAGCCGAAAACACCTGCGCCAGAGCCATCGAGGCTGCCCTCGGCACCCACCTCCACGCCGTGCTCGTGGCCGACCAAAGCGCCGCCGAGGCCATCATCGGGCGTCTCACCGAGAAGGAACTCGGTATCGCCGCCATCCTGCCGGAAACATTCGTCCCCCACGCCTCCGGCACGCAGATGGAGGCGCTTCCCGAAGGGGCCGCCGCCTGGGCGCTGGACCGCATCAAGTCGGACCGCCGCGTTTCCGGAGTCATCGAGCGGCTGTTGGAGAAGGTCCTCATCGTGCCGAATCTATCCACCGCCCTGCGCCTCCGCCCAAACCACCCGGGCATCACCTTCGTCACCCTCGCCGGCGTCATGCTCGGCGCCGAAGGCATGCTCCGTGGCGGGGCTTCCAAGGAAGGCAGCACCTCCGTGCTCGAACTCCGCAACGAGGCGCGCTCGCTCGAAGCCGAAGTCGCCGCTCTAACAGAATCCGACGAGGCCGCCCGCAACCGGGTCACCGACCTCGAATCCCAGCTCGAACGCCTGCGCGAGGAAGTCGAGGTTTCACGCGAACGACTGCAACGCCAGAAAGTCGAACTCTCCACCCTCCGGGGCCAACTCAGCCTCGCCACACGCGAGGTGGAAAACTTCGAAACCAAGGTCGAAAACGTCCGCTGGGAACGCGGCGAACTCGATAACCGCGAACGCGCCGCCGCCGAAGGTCGCGAGCAGATGGAATCCGAACTCGCCTCGTCCCGCGAGCGCCTCGAAGCCCTCGAAACCGAAGCCCGCCGCCTCCAGTCCGAGTCCGATGCCGCCGTCCGGCGCGAGCAGGAACTCAGCACGATCCTCAACGAGCTGCGCACCGAACTCGCCGTCGAGCGCCGCGCCAAACAGGCCGCAGAGGAACAACAAAAACCCATGGAGTCCCGCCTTTCGGAACTCCGCGAGGTTTCCATCCGCCGCGAAACCGAAATCGAATCCTTCAGCCAGCGCATCGAGGCCGCCGTCGCCGAAAACGCCCGGCTCGCCGGGGAAATCGAATCCCATCGCCTCGAAGTCGAGGACCTCCAGAGCGAGATCGAATCGAAATCCGCCGGCCGCGCCGAGCTGATGGAGGCCATCGAAATCACCGAAACCCAACTCGCCGCCGTCCGCCGCGAGCACGCCAAGGTCGCCGAGCAAAAGGGCCGCGAGGAAGTCGCCGCCACCAAACTCGAACTCCGGCTCGAAAACCTCACCAACTCGATCCAGGAACGTTACCAGATCGACCTCGGCTCCTTCGAACCGGACGCCCACGCCCTGCTCGCCAGCATCGCCTCGCAGAAAGCGCTCCAGTCGCGCGGCGGCCGCCAGACCATCGTCGAAGCGGATCCTTCGGACCCGGGCAACGACTCCGATTCGTCCGATCTAACGGACGATGACGACATCCCCACCATGGTCGTCGACGGCACCGCCGAAGAAACCATCGAGATCCCCGGCGAAACCACCGGAGAACCGGACTGGAACTTCGTCGAACTCATCGTCACCGACATCAAGCGCCGCCTCGATGCCATGGGCCCCGTCAACCTCGACGCCATCGAGGAATACGAGGAACTCGAGGAACGCTACACCTTCCTCCGCGGCCAGCACGACGACCTCGTCAACTCCAAGACCGAGCTGCTCGGCGTCATCGAGCGCATCAACGAGGAAACCCAGCGCCTCTTCGCCGAAACCTTCTCCCAGGTCCGGCTCAACTTCCAGGCGATGTTCAAGGAACTCTTCGGCGAGAAAGGCCAGGCCGACCTCACCCTCATGGACGAGTCAGACCCGCTCGAATCCGGCATCGAGGTCATCGCCAAGCCGCCCGGCAAGAAACTCCAGTCCATCACGCTTCTATCAGGTGGCGAGCGCTCGATGACCGCCGTCGCCCTGCTGTTCTCGATCTACATGATCAAGCCCAGCCCCTTCTGCGTGCTCGACGAACTCGACGCCCCGCTCGACGAATCGAACATCGGCCGCTTCGTCAAGGTGCTCGACCGTTTCATCGACCGCTCCCAGTTCATCATCGTCACCCACTCCAAACGCACCATGGCCCGCGCCGACGTGATGTATGGCGTCACCATGGAGGAATTCGGCGTCTCCAAGCCCGTCGGCATGCGCCTCACCAGCGCCGACGACAACAAGACCGGCAAGGAATCGAAAACAGCCGCCCAGAAAGCCGCCCTCAGGCTCGACGCGGACTGACACATTCTCCAGACAGGAGAGGGAAACCGGGGGTGGAGCGACAAGTCCGTGTGGACCCCGCTTCACCCCCAATTTACATCCCACACCCCCTCGAAATCCCCGCCTTCGTTCCGCCCGCCCCGCCGCTGGA